>CALMRE010000202.1 GCA_937871295.1 uncultured bacterium
TGGAGAATTCGGAGCAAACTGACCGGCCAATTCGGAACAAACTGGCCGGGTAATTCGGTCAAAGTGGCCACCCTCTTCTGAGGGGTCAGCCAGACAGCATAAATAGCGCAGGAAGAAAAACGGACTAGACTTCCGCCGCCTTTTTAACAACGGCGGAGGAACGCATGAACCGGAGGAAGGACCGCATGGAAGTACGCAAACTGCTGAAACTGAGATCGGAGGAAGGCCGGAGCGACCGGAGCGTGGCGAGGATGTTGGGCATCAGCAAGACGACGGTCGGCAACTACTACCAAGCCTTCCTCAAGAGCGAACTCCCCCTTGCCGAGGTACTCGAACTCAGCGATGAGGATATCGAGGATCTTTTCTATAAAGGTCCGATAGAACCGGAGCGTTTCAAGACACTCATGGAAGAGATCCCCCACATGGAAAAGGAACTCGGAAAGCGCGGCGTGGACAAGAAACGCCTGTGGATAGAGTACCGGGAACGCCATCCCGGCGGATACGCCTACACCCAGTTCTGCGCTCACCTGAAATGCGCCCTACGGCAGATGGAAAGTTCGGTCTACCTCCAGCACAAGGCGGGCGACAGGCTGTTTGTCGACTTCGCGGGCGGCAAACTGCCGCTGGTCGACCGCGACACGGGCGAGATATGGGAAGCCGAGGTGCTGGTCGCCGTCCTTCCCTACAGTGGCCTCGGCTACGCGGAGGCGGTACAGAGCCAGAAGACGGCCCACTTCCTCTACGGCTTGGAGAACGCCCTCGAGTACATGGGCGGCGTTCCCGCTCTCATCGTACCCGATAATCTGAAAAGCGCCGTCACCAGAGCGCACCGGTACGAACCGGAACTGAACCGCACCTTCGAGGACTTCTGTACCCACTACGGCACCGCGGCGCATCCGACGAGGACCGCCGCTCCCAAGGACAAAGCCCATGTAGAGAACATGGTGAAGATCGTCTACCGGAAAATATTCGCCGCATTCAGGAACGAGACCTTCTTCGACCTCGACACCCTTAACCGGCGCATCAGGGAACTCATCGACGCCCTGAACGACGCGCCACTGACCAACAGGAGCGAGAGCAGGCGCGCCCTCTTCGAGACGGGAGAGAAGGAAACCCTGCGGTCGCTCCCGCCCGCCCGTTATGAACCGAAGCGGTATGAAACCAAGAAGGTGAGCAAGTTCTGCTTCATACAGGCGAGCGAAGACCTGAACTTTTACAGCGTTCCCTATCCCTATATCGGCAAGACCGTGGATGTCGTCTACAGCGCCCGACACCTTGAGGTCATCCACAACAATCGTCGCATCGCCTACCATGTCCGAACCAAGGAACGGTATCAACTGATCCCCGCGCACCTCCCGCCGAAACATCAACCAGAATTGACCGAATGGAGCGAGGAACGCATCGTCGCCAAGGGTGCGGCCATCGGTCCCGAAACGGCGGCATACCTCAAGGCACTGATAGCAAGCAGACCGCATCCCCACATCGCGTTTCGCGCCTGTTTGGGCATTCTCGCTCTGGCCAAGGAGAACCGGTACGGCCCGTACCGGCTCAACAATGCCTGCAAACGGGCCGCCCTCTTCGACAACTACAGCTACCACAGCATCGAGTCGATCCTGAAAAAAGACCTCGACCGCCTGACGCCCGCCCCGACACAGTACGCCTTGCCGTTGCACCATAATGTACGAAACGACTACCGCTAGGAGGCACCAGATGAGCACCACCATCGCTAAGATGAACGAACTCAAACTGTTCGGCATGCGCGACGCATGGAACACCGCGCAGGAGACCCGGGCCCGCTACACCAACGACGAGATCGTGAACATGTTGGTGGAGGCCGAGTGGCTGTACCGGCAGCAGAAGACACAGGCCCGCCGTATCAAGCAGGCGAAGTTCCGGTATCAGGCATTGGTGGCCGAACTCGACTTCTCGGCCGCCCGCAACATCGACAAGACCCAATTGGCCCGTCTGGCCGCCTGCACATTCATCGATCAGGCCGAGAACATCATCGTCACCGGGGCGACCGGCGCCGGCAAGAGCTATGTCGCCTCGGCGATCGGTCACCATGCCTGCCTCAAGCAGTACCGGGTACTCTACGCCAACACCAACCGGCTCCTTGCCGATCTCAAGATGTCGAAAGCCGACAACTCCTATCCCCG
>CALMRE010000203.1 GCA_937871295.1 uncultured bacterium
AGTTGAAGAAAATTGCCTACGAAGAGACGGGCAATATCAAGAACGCCCACAGTGTCCGAGAATTCCGGGAAAAGTACGAGGAATTGGCCGAACTGGTCGTCGCCCGCATGGAGAAGGGCCCGCAGGGTACCCTGTTCAAAGAAGAGCGAAAGGAAAAGATACGCAATGCCTGTAAGGCGGCGCTGGAAGAAAAGGTAAAGATAGAGATAAAGATCCCGGCGATCACCGTTCTGCCGGCCGGAGAAGTGAAGGCCGTCTTCAAGGACTTCGACCTCGATGTCTCAAGCAATACCTTGCGACTGCAACCGGTCTCCGAAGAGATCATCGAAAGGATATTGGACCGGCAAGAGGATAACATCCTGATTCACAAGGCACGCGGTGGACGCGAGATAGAGCGGGTGGAAGACCTCATCGTGGTCAACCTGATGAACTTTGAGGAGATCGACTACGACGAGCACGCACCGCTGCTCTATAAGCTGGCGGGACAGGCGACGGCTCACTTTGCGACCTACCTCAAACCGGAAGAGGTGGAGAATGTCGTGCTCTACCACAAGCGCGACATCGCGCGATATATTTATGCCCAGATGAAAGAGCACTTTTTTGTCGAGGCAAAAGAGTTCATCCCTACGGTGACACATGCATGGGTTGACCTGAAAGCCCACAACCTTGCCCGGATAGAGAGTGAGCCGCCACACCATTACTCCGAAACGATCGAACCGGCTAAAAGCATCCCGTCCAAAGTCTTTTTCGGCTTCAGGAAGAGTTGTCATCCGGACCTCAAGTTCGACTCCAAGAGCGAAAAAGATTTCGCCACGCTTCTGGAAAGCGAAGGGGCGGTTGTCAAATGGCTTCGTCCCGGCTCCATGCAGTTCAGAATATACTGGGATCACGACAAGAAGAACTACGAGCCCGACTTCGTCGTCGAAACAGCCGACTCTATCTATATGGTGGAGATCAAGGCCGAGAGGGACATGACCTCCCGCGAGGTGCAGGAGAAAGCCAAAGCCGCTGTCGAATACTGTAAGAACGCCACGACATACAATGCCGAACACGGCGAAAAACCGTGGCGCTATATCCTTGTTCCGCACGATGCGGTGCAGTCGAACGCCAGTTTTGATGCCCTGATGGGAAGGTGGGAGAGAAAGCCATGACGGACATCTTCTGTGGGGCCTGCGATAACCAAATTAACAGCAATATGCCATAGGCGAATATGTCCAAGAACATTAAGACATATAATGAAAAAGAAAGAAAAAAAGGAAGTAAGAATAAACGCAAGAGAAGATTATTAAAAGAAAGAAAAAGAAAAAAATCAACGCCCAAAAAAGAAGCAGCAAGAATTTTAAGAAGAAAGATTCGACGTGATCGCGAAAGAGTTAGAAAGGAAATGTATGCAGAATATAATTTCAAGAATAACAATCACATTGTTGCGTTGCCTCCATCTATGGGAGTAGAAAAAGATGAGTTTGCGGATGACTTTATCGACAAGGCATACGAATGCGTTAATTTTAATGCAGGAAGGCTAACTATAGACATGGAGAAATCTTCTCGCATATGGCCCTCAGCAATAACTCTTTTCTGTTCATTGAAGCAGTGGGTTGAAATGTGCCCGTCAAAATATATTAAAAAAGGGGTCTCCCGACCTATAATAGCGTCATCAACACCGATAGATGATAAGGTTGAATCTTATTTACAATTTTCTGGTTTTTACAACTATGTAGGCAGACAATCTACAGGAACAAACACCGGACCTCTTTATGCGGACAATGAAATTGTGAAAATAGAAAGAGAGATGAAAAAAGATGGCTATGTAAAGAAAGATGACGCCATATACTCACTTCTGAAACTTTACAGTTCTTTGGGCGCTCAAGACTTGGAACGTATTTATGCCAATGTGTTTACAGAGATATTCAACAATGTATTGGAGCACGGTATATCAAAAGTTGACCAAGGCTATTGGTCTATTGCTCAGCTACACAGGAAAACCGGTATAATCTCAGTATGCATAGCGGACAATGGTATTGGAATTGCCAAAACACTTCTTACTGGCCCACAACGAAGCATCATAGTCAGAAACTTTGGCTCCGATAACATACCGGAAGGATCTCTCATAGAGCATGCCATGAACGACAGCATCAGCGGAGCAATGGATGCTGCAACTGATGTTAAGAGCCGAATATTTGCAGAAGACAAATACCCCAGAGGGCGCAAACGAGGATTCGGATTAAAAAGAATTAAGGACACATGCGCAAGAACTTCCGTAGCGTTTGGTATTTTATCGGGGAAAGGATATCTGTTTTTCGATGAAAAAGGGCAGAAAGTAAAATGCGGCGAGAAGGATAAAAGAATATTTGCTGGCACCATGTTTATACTTAAAATTCCCGCAAAACAATAAAAGGAGAAACAGATGACGAAAACGATCAAGGTTACCGAGGAATTCTCGGATCGTCTTACTAACAGAAACCAACTTCAAGGCGATGGGAAAAAAAACGCAGAAGACTTCAGAAAAAAATATCTTAGTTTCCTTGATTCGCCGGACGAATGGGTAAAAACAGCAATTGAAGAGAACTCTCCCGCCATCATTTTTGATTTTTCAGAAGTAAAGAAGATAGGTCCGTCATTTGCCAATGAGGCGTTTGCATATTTCACGAAATATGAAGGAGCTACACCCAAGGCCATAATGCTAAGAATTAGTTTTATTAACATATCGATTGTGCAGAAAGAAATAATAGAGATAGAATTAGAATCAGGGTATAGTGGATATAGTAAATGAAAAAAATTACCGAATATATTTTAATAATTGTTTTGTTGGTCATGATAGTAAATGCATACTATCTTCCATTTTATGCAACCAGCATTCAATCCAACAAGGATATTTTCGATATTATATCTAAATTGATAGGTTCGGCGACCTCTATAATTGCAATAATTATAGGATATTACTACTATACAAACAGAAAGAATGCTGATAAAGAAGAAGCAAAAAAGAGACAAACAAAAAACAGGGTTTCTGAGATATTGATATATCTGAATGAGTACGATAAAAACATAACTGAAATACTGTATAAATGCTGCAAAGACGACACAGACTTGTCGTTAAGAAGAACAACAAGTGAAAGATTGTGGGACAATATAGAGTGCATGCTTTCACTTGATGAGATCCTTTTCGCCGTGGAGGGTAACGAGTTAAAAAAGATTTTGTCGGTTCATTCTTATGTTGAAAAAAATGTCTTAATAATGTCAGCGGAACATGCATCTATAAGAGATGCCGATATGACCGATGTTATCTCAGATTACAAGACACGAATGAACATATCCAGAAAACAATGTTTTGCCAAAATAGAATAAGATATCCCTCCCCCTCCCCCTCCCCTCCCTTCGTCACCCCCGTCACGACCGGCTTAACAGCGCGTCCGCGCCGTTGTCTCCTCGCTCCGGTCGGTAGAGCGGGCTCCCGATCAGCGCGGGGCGGCATCCCGTATTCGTTCCGCTGTGCTCCCCTACTACCGAATGTGCCCCACGCTTTTTTCCGTCATAGGTCGTCGATTCTCTCCTTCATCTATGCCTCACTTCGCACGGCGGCCTCGCATCGTGCCTCCTGCTTCTCCCCCGTTGCTTGTTCGGGGGATCGCCCCTTCCGCCCTGCTCGGCCATCCTCACGGAAGGAGTCGCGGGCTCCGGGGCGAAAGAAATTGCATCCTACAACCCTGCGGGATATAATCGGCCGTTCAATTTCATTGAAGGGAGGGGTCCATGATCCGTTTAATATCACTTTTAATGGCGATTCTTTTTGCAACGACCTTGACGGCGGCGGCCAAGGACAAAAAATCCTTAACCGAACTGGAAAAGACATGCTTTTCTAAAGAAGGCGATCCTCAAATAATAATGGAAGCGTGTCAAGAAGTTAGATTTCAATCTTGGAATAAGAACGCAAAAGAAAAAGCTCTCAAGGCAGCAACTCAAGCATGTTCCTTTAGGAGCGAGATGGACTGCGCCTTTGCCGGATCTGTCTGGCTTGAAAAGAAAGAATTCCACAAGGCTCGCGCCTTTTTTATGGAGGCATACAAGATAAACGAAGAGCGTAGAGACAGCCCCCTAGGGATAAACCCTTATTTTGCGAAAACGTTTTATTCCGAACTTGCGAAAATGCTGCTGACAGGCGCTGGGGGACCCATAGACAGCCAACTAGCGAAAACGGTGTTCGAACAAGGTTGTGAAGTAGACGATGGAAAATCCTGCGCGGGATTAGGGATCATTATCACTTCAGAACCAAATCCAGATTTCCCACGAGCAGCCTTGGTTTTCAACAAAGCGTGTGATGCTGGATTTGGATTGGGCTGTTTTATGCTGGCTGA
>CALMRE010000204.1 GCA_937871295.1 uncultured bacterium
GGCATCGGCTTGAAATCGGAGCCGGTCCACTTGAAATGGAGGATCCGTTCGGGCTGGAAGATGAAAAAGGCGATGCGCGCCTCGTTGTGTCCGGCGGTGAAGCAGAAGTAGTCGCCGAAATCCTTCGCCTCGAAGAAGACCGACAGGTCCTTGAGGCCGATCTGGTAGTCGCCCGCCGTTCCTTTGAACTGCACGAGGTCGAGGTCGTCGATGGTGGCCCAGATGATACCCTTGAAGTGGCGCTTCTGCGGTTTGCGCGGCGTCACCTGTATCTTGTAGGCGGGAACGCCTTTGAGCATCTCGGCGCCGATGACGTTGCGGGCATATTCACGGTCGCCGTTCTTGTCGAACACCGGGATGCCGGGGGCCGACTCATGGGCGTTGTAATCGCCGGGGTCGTCCGGCTTGCCGTCCACTTCGTAGGAGAGGGTCTTGTATTCGAGATCCTCGTAGAAGTCGTCGTAGCGGGTGACCAGCACCTTCTCGGTCTTGACCAGTTCCATATTCTCCGGCTTGTACCACTTTATCTCAAGGTTGCGGGTCGACTGACAGCCGGCGTACTTGTCGTACATTTTCGAATATTTCGCGGTTAACCGCGCGATGATATCTTTCGACATCTCGGGCGTTATCTTGTCGGGAAGCGTCGGTTGCGCCGGGGCGGCGGGGGCAACGACAGCGTCGCCGTCGGGCGTCTCGGCGGCCGCCAGCGACAAGACAGCGAGGAAAAGAGAAAGAAAAATGATCGTCCGCATGGTCACGCCTCTCCGTCGGCAGTTATCGGCAGGTGCTATCTATCCGAAAAACGGGGGAAGTCAAAGAAAAACCGTTCTAGAAACGGACGCCGCCGCGGACGGTGAAGACATTAAGCTGCCAGTTCTCTATCCTGTTCGCGCCGGTCAGTTCGTTGCCGATCTCAAAAGAATAACTCGCTTCGATAAGAAAGTATTCAAGGAACAGGAAACCGACGCCGACCGAGCCATAGAACAGCGGTATCGTCGTATCGTCGCCGCCGAGGTGTATGTCGCAGCCGAGACGGACATCGGGGTAGAGTTTGAAGATAACGAGTGGTATGTAGAAGCGTGCCGCGACATAGGGAAGCATCGAGTTGCCATTACCGAAATTGAGCAGATCGGCGCCGTCGGCCAGCACGCGGTAGCGATAGGCGAAGCCGAGTCCCACCTCGAACGGGATGGCGAACTTATAGCCCCCCTCGACGCCGATCCCCGCCTCGAAGTCGAACATCGAGTTGCGCGGAGCGATGCTCATCACCACATTGTCGTTCACCGAACTGAAGCCGAACCCCAGCTCGGCCTTGGCCGCGATAAAGAACTCGCCGCCGCTGTCGCCGCTATCGTCGCCGCCGCCCTCTTCTTCCCCCTCTTTTTTTCCGTCATCTTTCTTCGCGGCGTCATCTTTTGGGGCCTCGTCGCCATCTTTGGCCGTTTCCTCTTTCTGCGCGGTATCGTCCTGCTGAGGGGCGGCTTCGGCTGCCGGTTGTTCCTGCGGTTGCGGCTGCGGTTGCGCCTGCTCCTGCGCCGGTTGTTCCTGTTGCGGTTGCGGTTGCGCCTGCGCGGTGTCGGCGGCGGCCTCTTCGGCGGCCGTCAGCGGCAGAGCGGCGCACAGGAGAAGAAAAAGCAACACATGACGCATGGTAGCCTCCCGTTGAGTTCAAACACCCGATGACGCTTCAGCATACTCCGAAGGAAGCGACAATGCAATTCTTACTGCGCCCCGCAGGCGGCCCCTTCGGGAACGGCGTTGGTGGTCGGCAGCGCCGGAGTGACGGGCAAAAGTCCGACGCCGTCGCACTGTTCGCCGCGCAGCGTGGCGATCGCCTGATAGAGCGCCTCCTCGGTCTGCGCGCCGATGAGTCGCGCCACTTCGTTGCGCTCGACATCGAACAGAATGAAGGTCGGGACGCCGATGATCCGGTGAGCGGCGACATAGCGCCGATTCTCCGGTTTCGAGATATCGACCGTGCGGAGCGTCACCTTGTTGCCGTCGCAGCGTTCGAATATCCGCCGGACGATCGGCTCCATTTTTTTGCAGACGGGGCACCCTTCGCTGTAGAATTCGACAAGCGCCGGGAGCCCGTCGGGGAGCGGGAAACGTTCGAGTTTCGCCTGCGGCGCCGGTCCGGTCGCGGCGGCCGGCGGCACCGGCGCGGGGGCGACCGCCTCGACCAAGAGGTAGATCGACCCGGCGATGAGCGCGAGACCGACCAGTTTCTCGAACAGCGGCAGTCCCCTGTTGGCGCGGCGCAAGAGCGGCAGGAGTTTATCGGCGAAGAGAGCGGTCAGCAGGAACGGCGCGACGAAACCCGATCCGTAGAGAGCGAGATAAAACATCCCGGCGGCGGCCGAAGAACCCGACGCGGCGGCGAAGGTGAGCGCCGAACCGAGCAGCGGACCGACGCAGGGCGACCAGCCGGCGCCGAAGACGAGTCCCATCGCGAAGGCGTTGAGGATGCCGATGCGCGACGAAAAGCGCGACTCGTCGATCCGGACGATGCGGTCGAAAAGCGGTATCTGGATGAAGCCGAGGAACTTGAGACCGAACAGGAGCACCAGCACGCCGCCGAAAAGAGAAAGATAGTTGCTGTAGGTCTTGACCAGCCCGCCGAGCGCGGCGGCGGCGGCCCCCATGAGCGAAAAGACGATGACGATGCCCAGCGAGAACGCGGCGGCCCGCAGGAACATCTTCGCGCCGGAAGGTCGGTCGCCGGGACTTTCCATCCCCGCCACGGCGGCGAGGTAGACCGGTATCAGCGGCAGTACGCACGGGGTGAAAAAGGTCGCCAGTCCGGCGGCGAAAAGCGTTGCGGCCGAAAAGTCCATTACCCTCCTCCGTACCGCACAGGTATAGTTGCTCCTAGCAAAAGGTCAAGGGCGTCGCGTATAATACGCCGGAATAACTGACGAAGGATTGAAGGCCGGGAACTCCGCAACACATAGGAGTTCCGGTACCGTTGCTTCCTTTCGGATCTGGCGGGGTTCGCGGGGCCTATTGCACGGCTCCCGGCCATACGGGAAAAAGAATGGCGGAGAGGGAGAGATTCGAACTCTCGGTGACATTGCTGCCACACACAATTTCCAATCGTGCTCCTTCGGCCAACTCGGACACCTCTCCGCGGGAGAAAAAAATATGGAGGAGAGATAGGGATTCGAACCCTAGGAACCCATCGCTGAGCTCACTTGATTTCGAGTCAAGCTCCTTCGACCACTCGGACATCTCTCCTTACGGGGCTTTCACCGGACGAACTCTCCTGAAAAAATCGCTGAGCACCTCTCCGCACTCCTGCGCGAGAATCCCCTCGACCACCTCACAGCGGTGATTGAGCCGCGGGTCGGTGAGGAGCGTGTAGAGCGAGACCGCGCCGCCCCCTTTCGGGTCGCGGGCCCCGAACACCACGCGCCGTATCCGCGACTGGACGATGGCGCCGCAGCACATGATGCAGGGCTCCAGCGTGACGTACAGTTCGCAGTTCTCGAGACGCCAGAAACCGATCTGTTCGCGCGCCGCTTCGATGGCGACGATCTCGGCGTGGGCGAGCGGCGATTGGGTCACCTCTCTCCGGTTATAGCCTATACCTATTATCCTGTTATCAAAGACCATGACCGCGCCGACCGGCACCTCGCCTCTCCGCGCCGCTGTGTGGGCAAGAGAGAGCGCCTCGCGCATGAACCGTTCGTCACGCTCCATTTTCGGCCCGGTACCCGTCAAAGCGTGGGTCAGTATAGTTTGAAATCTTCTCTTGTCAATGTCA
>CALMRE010000205.1 GCA_937871295.1 uncultured bacterium
GGTGACCAACAACGGTTTCACCGACCACTACCTCTACAGCAACGCGAGCGACTATCTGAAGGTCGGCATCCGCGAGAACTGGGGCGCCAGCATCGTCTTCTTCGGCATCGCCGCCAACGCGAACTCCAATGTCATCGACGCCAACGATACCGGCCGCGAGGTGCAGGTCGCCTTCTACGATCCGGCCCGTTCGATGCAGGGGTGCGCCTACAACGCCTCGTGCCAGACCAACCCCGAACTCATCTGCGCGAACTCCATCCGCTACCTCGGCTGGGACCCGGTGCAGGGGGGCAACCGCTGCAACAACGGCTCGCCGGTCGAATCGGTGAGCGCGGTAGCGGGCGAACTCTCGGCGGTGGTGCGGCCGCTCTTCTGGAACCCCGACTGGGATCAGGTCGGCTGCGGCGGCGACGGCTGTACCGACAATGCGCTCAAGTACCGCCAGTCCGATGTCCGCTACTACCAGCGGCTCCGGTTCGTCGGTGAACATATCGTCGAGATGCGGATGACGGTCGAGAACCTCACCGCGACCGCCGTGCAGGCGACCCTGCAGGAATTCCCCACGCTCTATGCCACCTACGGCGCCTACGGGCTCGCCAACCTGCACGACATCCTCGATTCGACCGGGACGCAGATAGCGGTCGACATTCCGGCCAACGACGGCTTTTTCTACCGGAACTTCGATACGCCGGGCGGCTGGGCGACGCTGCAGAACGACGAGCGGACCTACGGCGTGGGCATCTACTACGAGAACCGGCTGACCGCGTATCAGGCGTGGCAGAAAGAGACGGTCTTCAACAACATCCGCTCGCAGTTCTCCTTCGGCATCCCGGCGAACGGCTCGGTCACGGCGCGCGCCTACCTGATGCTCGGCAGTTTCGACACCATCAAGACGACCGCCGAGGCGCTCGATGCGACCCTGCCCCCCTTCGGCGTCATCGACGCCCCCGCCGCCGACGGTGTTTACAGCGGAACGCTCGCGGTCTCCGGCTGGGTGCTCGACAACAAGGGGGTGACCGCGCTCATGCTCCTCATCGACGGGACCGACCACACGGCGCTCACGCTCGATACCTCACGCGGCGATGTCTGCCTCGTCTATCCGGGCTATGCGATGTGTGCGGGGAATGTCGGCTATTCGGGGAATGTTTCACTGGACGGCGTAACGCCGTGCCAGCATATCATCGAGGTGCGGGCGACCGACACCGACGGCAATCAGCGGATCATCGCGCGGAAGCGCATCGCGGTCCAGTAGCGGATATCTTTACAGCGGCAGGTGGCGACGGATGACCGTCATCAGTTCTTCGGCGCGGACCGGCTTCATGATGAAATCGGTGACGCAGGCCGTGGCCAGTTTTTCCTTCTCATGCTCCACGCTGAAGGCGGAGATGGCGATGAGCGGCACCGGTTTGGCGCGGAACTTCGGGGTCAGGCATATCCGGCGGATCGCCTCGTAGCCGTCGAATTCGGGCATCTGCAGGTCGGTGAGGATGAGCTGGCAGTCGACCTGTTCGAACCGTTCGACCAGCTCCTTGCCGGTACGCGCCTCTTCACAGCGGACCCCCATCCGGTCGAGCACCTTTTTGAAATAGTAGCGGTTCACCTCGTCGTCCTCGGCCAGCAGGATGCAGGAAGCCTTGTCGAACGGCGCTGCGGCGGCGTCCTGCGGAAGATCGACCGGTATCCTGACGGTGAAGGTCGATCCGGCGCCCACGACGCTGTCGACCGTGATCGCGCCGCCCATCAGATCGACGATGCTCTTCACTATCGAGAGGCCGAGTCCCAGCCCCTGCCGGTGTTTCTCCGGATCGTCGGTCACCTGAACGAAGCGCTCGAAGATGCGCGGTATCTGTGCGGCGGGGATGCCGGGACCGGTATCGGAAACGACGATCTGAAGCGTCGGGCGGGCGGCGGCGGGAAGCCAGTCGACCGCGAGCGCGACCCGGCCGTGGTCGGTGAATTTCACCGCGTTGCCCAGCAGATTCATGAGTATCTGGCTGAGCCGCAACCGGTCGCCGATCACGAGAGGGGGCACCGTCGCGGCGATCACGACCGAGAACTCAAGTCCCCGCTCTTTCGCCGCGTGCTCGGCGCCGGCGGAGACCGTTTCGACCATGTCGCGTAACGCGAAGGGCTGGCGCTCTATCCGGATATCGCCCGCCGAGAGTTTGGAGAAATCGAGCAGGTCGTTGATGAGTTTGAACAGTATCTCGGTCGACTTGGCGACGATCTGGTGCATCCGCCGCCGCTCCGGGTCCTTCTCGTCGGCCATGAGCAACTGGGTGAAACCGAGTATGCCGTTGAGCGGGGTCCGCAGTTCGTGGCTGGTCTTGGCGATGAAGAGGTCCTTCGCGCGGCTCGCCTCCTCGGCTTCTTCCTTCGCTTCGACCAACTCGCGGTGCGCCCGGTATTTGTGGGAAGTGCTGATGTAGACGATCGCCTGACCGAAGATCATCATCGTGATGAACATGCCGCGCGGCACCTCCGGTGCGTCGGAAAAGAAGATGGCCGTCGCGCTGGAAAGAGTGGTGAAAAGGGCAAAGACGACCATGTGCCGCGGGACGAACAGACCGAGGTTTATCGTCAGCGTTCCCACCAGTAACTGTATGACGAAAATAGCGCGGAAATCGTTGGCGTAGGTAAAAAAGAGTATCCAGCAGAAGACCAAAACAAAGAAACTATGCAGGAGCGGTTGGAAGATCGTTTCGAACATCGGCCGGTAGTAACTGAGCGCATAGAGGGCGACAAAGAGTCCCGATATCGCCAAGGAGGGCCAGAGCGGCGCGTAGAAGTAGTTCTGCGGATCGTAATTGAGGATGCCGAACAGCAGAAAGGCGACCGCGCAGATCATCATGAACCGGCGGAACGATATCTTTGCGTACTGCCGCGCCTCTTTCTGGATCGACATGGAACCTCTCCTCCTGCCCTGCCGGAAGAATATAGCGGAACCGAACGCCTATTGCAACTTTCGCCTTACCGGTCGTAGGGGGCGACCAGCGACCATGCGTCGTCGGCGCGCCCGTCGAGGATGAGGCGGCGCGTCTCCTTGACCAGATCGAGGTAGAATTGGAGATTGTGAATGGTATTGAGCACCGCCGCGAGTATCTCGCCGCTCCGGTAGAGGTGGTTGAGATAGGCGCGGGTGAATCCGCCGCGGCAGGCGGCGCAGGAACAGCGCTCGTCGACCGGCCGCGTGTCGCGTTCGAACTCCTTGCGCTTGATGTTGAACGACCCGTCGCGGGTGAAGAGTTGCCCGTTGCGGGCGTTGCGGGTCGGCATCACGCAGTCGAACATATCGACGCCCGACAGTATCGCCGTCACCAGATCGCGCGGCGTCCCGACACCCATGAGATACCGTGGCTTATCGGCGGGCATGAGCGGCGCGACGGCTTGTATGATGCGGTACATATCCTCTTTTTCCTCCCCCACCGACAGGCCGCCAAGCGCGTAGCCGTCGAACGGGAGCGCCGCGATGGCGGCGAGATGTTCCCGGCGGAGCGTCTCCGACACGCCGCCCTGCACGATCCCGAAAAGGGCCGCATCGCTTTTCCGCGCCGCCAGACACCGCGCCTCCCAGCGGGTGGTCCGCTCCATGCTCGCCCGCATCTCATCGTCGGTGCAGGGGAGCGCCGGACATTCGTCGAAGGCCATCATGATGTCGGCGCCGAGCGCCTCCTGTATCTCTATGGAACGCTCGGGCGAAAGGAATTCCTTCGAGCCGTCGAGGTGCGACCGGAATTCGACCCCCTCTTCGGTCATCTTGCGGAGCGGCCCCAAGCTGAAGACCTGAAAGCCGCCCGAATCGGTGAGTATCGGACCGTCCCATCCCATCATCCGGTGGAGTGTCCCGAAGGTCTCCCGGATCAGTTCGTGACCCGGCCGCAGCATGAGGTGGTAGGTATTGCCAAGGATGATCTCGGCGCCGAGCGCCCGCAGTTGGTCGGGAAGCACCCCCTTGACCGAACCTTTGGTGCCGACCGGCATAAAGATGGGGGTATGGACCGTACCGCGCGGCGTCTCGATGAGCCCCGCCCGAGCGTTCCCGCAGGTTTTTTCTACCGTGAAGCGGATCATGGAAACACCTAAAAAAATACCCCCCGAAAACCGGGGGGTCGCGAAATCCGAGCGTCGGTGACGATCAGCCCTGCGAGATACACTCGACGGGGCAGACGCCTCTGCAGGCGCCGCAGTCGGTGCACTTGGCCGCGTCTATCACGTAGGCGCTGTCGCCCTGACTGATAGCGTCAACCGGGCATTCGGCCGCGCACGCACCACAGCTGATGCAAGCGCCGGCGTCGATCTTGTGAGCCATGGGATCCTCCTGTCTTCAAAGAAGTGGACAACACCCCTGCGCTCTATCATATTTGGAGCGCGGAGTCAACTGGCCGCGTTATTTTCTCTTCGGCCCCGTCTTTTTAGCCGGTTTTGCCGGCTCTTTGCCTTTCGCGGCGGGCGGGTTGAACAGTTTTGCCTGCGCCTCTTCCAGTTTCTTTTTCGGGGCGGGCGCCGGAGCGACCGGTTTTTTCGGCGGACGGCCGACCGGGCGCGGCGTCGGCTTCTCGGCCTCCTTTTTCTCCGGCTCCTTTTTCTCGACCGGCGGCTTGGGCGGCGCCACGATCGGCTTGGGAGCCGGTTTGGGTACCGGCGGCACGGCGGCCGGCTTGGGCTGCGGCGCGATCTCGGCGGGGATCGGCGACTGCACGGGCAGTTTCACCTTGTCGCCGCCTTTGAGTTTGACCACGCGGTAGGTCTTCACCGGGACCAGCGCCCGTTCGGGGATGATGGCCTTGTCGCCCGTCGCGGCGCCCGAGAACCACTCCTCGAAAGAGACCATCCCTTTGTCGCAGACCACCTTGCCGTTGTACTTCTCGCGGAACGAGGCGACGGTGTCGGCGAGCCGTTCCTGCTCCTCGCCCTGCGGCACCAGTTCGGTCACCACCTCGACCTCGAGCGTTCCGGGGTAGACCACCTCGACCAGATCGATGTTCACCGACGCCAGTTCAGCCTTTTCGATCTGCCGCACCTCGCCGTTCCTGAACTTCACGACATACATCATGGCTTTCCTCCACCTGAGAGATCGTATAAAAAGTCTTCCTGTTCGTTCTTTGAAACGACCGCAGATCAGATTGAGCCGGCAGAAGCTGGTCAGTCCGATGCACTTGGTCGTAAGCGCCGCCTTGCGCGGACAGTAGAGATCTGCCTTCTTTTTCGCCGCGTCGAGCTTTTCGTTGAGGTCCATGAGTTTGCGGTTGAGGCTCGACCGGCCGAGATCGACCTGTTCGGGCAGATAGGCCTGAAACACTTCATTTTTTCGCGGGCACCCCTCCACCGGGCAGGAAAGACACCGCGAGAGATGGACCTTCGACCCGTCGAGGAGCCCGAGCGGTTCGGGAAACAGGCAGGTGACCCAGAAACTGTTGGAGGACATCAGGACATCGACCGCCGCATATAGTTCTCGGCGGCAGTATAATGACGCCCCACCGGAGCGCAAGAAAAAAACTTGAAACCATATTGACTTTTACTTCCGGCGTGTTATAGTCCGAGGCGAGTTTAACATGATCCCTCATTTAGGAGGCGCTAATGTTCAAGTATTTCGTATGGTTGGTTGGCATCGCAGTACTCGCGGTCGCGTGTAACAGTTATGATGTCGAAGGAAAACCGGAGATCACCTCCAATCCCCCGAAATGGACCGTCGACTACATCCTGCGCGCCGCCGACGCCACCGGCACCTACGATGACGGCGGCGTGACCCGCAATCTACGCTCGGGCGAGTTCGTCATCAGCAACAAAGGCGAGACGGGCGAACTGCAGATCTACACCATTAATATCCTCGCGCCCGATGGCTCTGTCATCAGTAAGACGGGAGATCTTGCTCGACTTTTTTCGATGGAACGTTCGAACCTAAACAACCTTGGCAAGGTTATTGTCGGCGACGGCGAAGGCTTCACCGGGATAGACGGGTTCACCTTCGACAACCAGAACAATTCGGGCAAATTCGTTATCGCGCCGCTCTGCCCGCTGGCCGATCCGCTCGCGCCGCTCACCACCACCTGCGGCAAGGGCTTCGACAAGACCAAATACAATACCTTCTTCAAAATGAAGGTGAACTACAAGGAACTCGATGCAACGGTTTACAAAGATATGATTAACCGGTACGGGAAATCTATTCCTGTCGGTGCAGTCCCTGAACAAGATCGTTTTCTGGCCCCTACTCACGGTCTATCGGAAGGCACCCCAGGAAGCTTTTCTGGACAGAAGTTACCGGGTGGAATAGTAGCAGACAAAACCTACTATCTTAAAAACGTTGATACTGATTCCTTCCAAATCAGCGCAACTCGCGGCGGTTCCGTAATTAATTTTTCAGGAACAACCGAAGAGTTCTTTTTAGAAAATATCAGGTTTACGCCTGACGGAAAAGATATGGGCAACTACGCGCTGGAGTTCTGCACGAACGATTCGTCGAAAGAGGCGAGCCCCGCCACCTGCCCCGAAGGGACCTCCTACAAAGTGCAGATATACCGCTA
>CALMRE010000206.1 GCA_937871295.1 uncultured bacterium
GCGCGGAGCGGTTCGGCGCGAAGACCGAGCTTGCCGAGGTGCGTTCCGTTGACCCGGCCAGCCGGACCGTCCCGCTCGCCCTCGATGACGGCCCTTCTCTTAACTGGCAACCCTACCGTGCCGGCGCGGTCGAACTCTACGGTAAGGAGGAGCGCAACATCCGGGTCGGCGATCTGCTCCGGTTCACGAAGAACGACAAGGAACTCGACACCCGCAACGGCGAAAAAGCGGAAGTGCTCTCCATCGACTACAAGGAGCGAACGGCGCTCCTCAAGGTAGGTAAGGAAGAACGAACCTTCGCCCTCGACAAGCTAAAGCATGTCGATTACAGTTACGCGATAACCGTTCACAGCTCGCAGGGCATGACCTGCGAACGCGCCTTGGTCAATATGGATACCGGGAAAGCGGCGCTCCTCGGTCAAGAGTCGTTCTATGTCGCAATATCGCGGCCCAAGATAGAGGTGAAGATATTTACCGATAACAAAGAGAAGCTCCCCGATCTCCTGAAAAAGACCATGACACAGGAAAGCGCCCTCGAACAGAAAGAGAAGCTCGACAAATACCGGACCGAGAAATGGACCGAAGCGAGCAAACCGAAAGACAAGGAAATACCGAAAGAGATCCCGAAGGAGCGCCACCGGGGCTTCGATCGCTAGAAATCACATTATCACAATATCACTTTATTTCACCCGCTGACCGCGATTCAAGAATTCTTGCGCCCTGTTCCCCGCCGGATATAATGCCCCGTTCAATTTTCCTTTCAGGGAGGAAACCCCATGACCGAATGTAAGTTCAGTAAGATGTCGGCGATGATGTTTCATGTCTATCAATTCGAGAACTACTTGGCGTATGAGCACAAGATGCTTTTGAACGAGGCCCTTGTCCTCGGAATGCTCGGCAACGGCAAGACGCGGCGCAGTACCGATCTCGCACGCGAGTTGGGCACCACCTATTCGATGATGTCGCGCACGCTTGCCGCACTGGAAAAGGCGGAGTTCATAGATCGCGCCTTCGGCAAGGAGGATAAACGCGAAATGTATTTTACGATCAACAAGGCCGGATCGAAGAAACTCTCGGCGTTGAACGGTTACGATTTCAGCAAGTTTCTTGCTCTGCTGGCATAGCGATTCAAGAATCTTTGAATTCTATTCCCTGTCGGATATAATACCAAGACAATTTCATTCACAGGGAGGGGACCCCATGACCAAGTACATGATGATTCTTGCGGCGCTGATGATGTTCGCCGCCTGCGACGACGACGGCGGCGACAACAATACGGCCGACCAATGTGTCGGCGAGCAGACTAAATGCGTTGGCGACCTGCTTATGTGGTGCAATGGCGGCTCTTGGGCGCTGGCGATGGACTGCGCCGCTACCGGCAAAACCTGTGAACAAGAGCTATATTCTACAGCGCAATGTGAAAGTCTTCTGTGCGGCAATGGCATGACCGATACCGGCGAAACATGCGACGGAGGCACCAAACCGTGCGCGGATATCAGTAGCAACTACATCGGCGGGGCCGCCTCGTGCAAAGCCGATTGTTCAGGCTACGATACCTCCTCCTGTACCGCAAAGCCCTATTGCGGAGACAATATCGTCAACAACAGCGAGATATGCGACGGCAACACCAAAGATTGTACTCAGATAAATAGTGGCTACCACGGCGGCATGGCCCCCTGTAAAGGCGATTGCACCGATTGGGACCCCACTACCTGCGAACGATGCGGCGATGGCATAATAAACGGTAGCGAAGCCTGCGATGGTGGCACGAAACCCTGTAAAGACCTCATGGGCTCCGGTTGGGCTGGGGATGCCCCCTGTAAGGCCGATTGTACGGACTACGACAGATCTACATTCTGTCTACAGAAGACCATCGAAAGTCCCGAATTCGCCGTCACGGATTCTTGCGACGATGGATACAACATCGAATGGCGCATTTTCGACAGAACGGACGGAGTCATCATTGGTCCAGAAGATACAACAAAAGTCTATTTGACCGACGCGATGGATGAACCGCAGCAATTAGAGATCGACTGCTATTTCGGCAACGAGATATGTGTTGGTGCGCTCCAACATAAAGAGAATGCTGAAACCTACTGGTGTCTCGGCATAAACGGTGATCGAAATTACGACCCGGATTGTTGCATCCCCTGTGAAGATACACTAGGAGTAGTCGATTGGCATATGGCTTTCGGTTGTGACTAATCGACAATAGCAAGAGGACGACGACGATTGAGACTGGGGAACAACTACATGTCCGAGGGGCTCCTCAATATCTCGGAGCGCGTCAATCTCGCGTTTCATGCGCTCGGGATCATCGCCGCCTGCAACGGCGACCTCGTGCCGGTCGGCCAGATCGCCAAGGCGATGCCGGTTTCCGCGCTTTATCTGGCGAAAGTTCTGCAACCGCTCGCCAGGAAGAGGATCGTTGTCTCGAAACGGGGGCCGACCGGCGGCTACGCGCTTCTCAAGAAGCCGGAGGACATTTCGCTCTACGATCTCATTCTGTTCTATGACGGCGCTTTGCCGAAGGGTGGCTGTATATTCGCTCACCGGTTCTGCACCGGTGGCGGTTGTATCGTTCAAAAGCTGAACGCCGATGTCCGGGCCGAAATGGAAAGAGAACTTCGGAAAATCACGGTCAGGAAGATCAAGATAGACTTGTTGCGTCGAGCCGACCGGCACCTTTAATACATTATCACAATATCACTTAATCACATGTAATGGAAGTCCATAAAATCCATTCCGGCATCCCCTCTCCGAGGTCGGCGATCTCCGGGGTCCGCTATCGCTCCCGTCGAGGCCGTAGGTCCGGCGTGTGCGTTTCGTCGTTGCGCGTACTCGCGCGGGTCGCGGCGGGCGTCCCCTGTCCTTTCCCCGGCGGCGCCGCTTTGCCTTGAACCGCTTTCGTCGGCCTCTTTAACCGGCCCCGGACCGCTTCGCGCCCTTCGTATGCCTGATGCAATGCGCTCTCTTCTACCCCGACCAGCTCCTCGCTTTCGCCCGACGCTCCACTGGCATGTCGCTTACGGCAAGCAAACGGAACAAAACGACGCAACCGGCGGGGCACGACTGCATCGTTAAAAGTCCGTTTGGGCGAACCGCCGGGCCTTTCGGCCCGCACCGGAGCCCGTCGGGTAGTTCGCGCAGGCCCCGCGAGTGCCTTGTACCGTGTTTACACACAGAACGGCGTCCCTCGCCTGCAACCCCGCGCCGTGATCGGGCGATGCCTTGCGGCTTTATCCCCGTCCCGGCTTTGGCCCGCAAGCCGCAGGGCGGCCGACGCGGGCCTTGGGAAGATATAACTTCGCGCCATTGAGCGGTCCTTCGGTCTTCGCTCACAGGCGTTGGGATCTCCCGCCCTCTCGGTCTTCACTCGTTACTCGGTTCAGATCTCGCCCGGACTTACACCGTGACACCTCCAATGCTCTCCGGCTTACACCGTGCGCGTCCGGCTCACGGCGGCCGGGCACTCGGAAACCGCCTGCCGGTTGCACCTAACGGCGTATACCTTGCGCTCCTCGGCCTTTGCCTTGCCGGGTCCGCTGCGCGTCTCCGACCGGGGCGGGAAAGGCCCCGTTTCAATCAGATCGCGCCGGGCCTAGCCCGTCTTTTGAAAGTTCCCGGCTCTCGTCGCCGGTCGGGTCGCTGGCGTCGGCTTCTCCTTGCTGGCCCTTCCCGGCCCGTCACTCAAGAAGAAAGCAGGCTCCGGCCGCCTGCGGCGGCATAAGCGGAAGGGTGACAGGCCATTTTTCAGCCGATACAGAGGGCACAGCTTGCGGCCTTCGGTTCTGTCAAGTCCGGTCCGCCCTGATCGCTTCGGGAAATCGGTTCCCCCTAAAGGTTGTCCCCCAATTTCCCGAGAAATTTGCCGGTTCCTCCCGTGCCGGTTCCCTCCCACAATTTTCACGCGGGGCGGCATGCGGACTGTTCCTTCGGTGACATCGCCTCTCGGCCTCTTGGGAGAAGAACGCTCGCCGCTGGGCGTGTTTCGGCTGAAAAATGTTTTTTGCGCGGTGGTGTTTGACCACGCGGGGAGTTGATGTTTTGGAGGTTGAGACGATGAGCAACGAGGCGAGACAGTGCAAAGAGGCGTGTCAAGTGTATTCACGCATCGTGGGTTATTACAGCCCGGTGAGCAACTGGAACAAGGGCAAGCGCGACGAGTTCGACGCCCGGCGTACTTTCAAGGTAAACGAGAAGAAGGACGACACGAACAACAACCACAACGAGGGAAAACAACCATGCTTTTGAACTTCACGCCAAAAAATCTTAAAGGCACCGTGACCGATTATTCAAAGCTCTACGCGGTCAACCAAAAAGGCATTACAGAGCAAGCTAAACCCGATTATATCCCGGTTCTGGACTGCCTTTTCTTCCGAAATAACGGGTGCCGCGTTCCATTCGTAAAACTCGCCGTCAACGAATATCTTCTTTTCGGGAACAGGGAAGCGGCCTTTATCGTTGACCTCGACATTCTCGCCCGGACACAGGACTTTTACCTTAAACTGATGAAGGAGTCGCACCGGTTGGCAATCGAAGAACAGAAGACGGCGGCGGTCGCCAAATATGGCGAAAATGTTTATTTCAAAATGCGCCGCCTGACCACCTACGGCGAAAATAAGATGAGCCGCTTTCAGTTCGATTTATACCGCAGAAACGGCCTCAACGGTCCCGAATCGTGGGCAACATACCGGCGCGACTGCGGCGAGCTGAATCAGAAACTTTCCGATCTCGAACTTGAAACCCTCGAATCGAACGATTCTTTTTCTAAGGGCGAAATCACCTCTTACGGCGACACGAACCTTTCCGACGCTCTTCTTGATCGTTACGGCGTAAGAGTGAAGCGGCAGAACGGCGACCGGATAAACGCCGAAGAGATCGACGAACTCAAAACCGCCCTCGACGAGGTGTTTGCCCGCTTCGGCGACCTCTCCCCGGCGTGTCGTGAATACGGCCTGAAAATCAGCCACAGCGCCGAAAAGAGAATGCACGGCCGGAAGTTCATAGGGTTCTTTTCTCCCTATTTCAAGGCTATCGGCGTCGGCTATGCCGAAATGAGCCAGACCCTCGCCCATGAACTCGCCCACTTCATGGACTGTTACAAGGCGCAGCGGTCGAGCGTGAAGCGCTGGCACGCATCGGACGAAGACGGAAGCATCGAGAACGAGATCGCGCGTCTCTTCCGGCGCGGTATGAGAAAGCCGCAGTCCTCCGACTACCAGCGCCGCACCTGCGAGTGTTTCGCGCGGGCCCTTGAACAGTATTTCAACCCGGCCGTTATTGCCGAGAACTTCTGTAAAGATGAAGTTTTCGAGCAGGGCGTAAAGCCGCTTATCGAAGAATTCCTCACCGACTTCGCGGAAATCGTCGCGGAAATCCGGACGGACGAAAAGCCGGTCGAACTTCCGCAGGAATTGAAGGCCGCCGCGTCGATAGCCGCGCCCCTTCACAGAGAACGCCCCGAACCGATACGCAACCCGGAACAACTCAACCTTTTTTAGGAGGTCCGCCCATGAAGTATGTATTTTTCAAAAAAGGCAGGGTTATTTTCATCAAGGCCGCGACCCTCTCCCTCTGCGCGGAGGCGGTCGAAGCCCTGCGGAAGGCCTACCCCCGCTGTTACATCATCGCACAGGCGGCCGGATGACCGGCCGCCCACGGAGGAGAACTCCCCGGCCGCTCCCCTCCGTACCACCCTTCGCCGACAGGGTTTTGACCCTGTGCCCGCTCTTTGAAAAATGTGATAAAAAAAACTTGCAATATATATCACAAGTGATAAAGTGATTTTATGAGAAGGAGAAAAACCATGAAAAAAACGACAATCGTTTCGTTGTTCATCCTGCTTGCCGCCGCGCTACTCGGCGCGCAGGAGCGTACCGTCAAACCCGTTGCCTTCCGCCCCGTCTCGATTCAGCAGATAAAGGCGATGGTCCCGCATATTGTTTCCCTGCCTCTGATCATCGGCGGGGACCGGCACCGTATCGCTATTATGGATATAGAGGACCGCACCGGGACGGTAACGGAAAAGACTCTTGAGGCCGCGCGCGAATATCTGCGCGGGGAGATCGTTTCTACCGATAAAGTATACCTTGTCTTGAAAGACCCCGAGGAAAAGGCGGCGGTCAAGAAAGAAAAACAGGATACTTGGAAAGAAGACTACAACGCGAAACAGCATGTCCAGCCCGGAGAGGCGGCCCCCGCCGATACCGTCGTTATGCCCACTATCAGCATTTTCGGAAAGGTTCACATCTTCACCCTTGAGCTTGTCGATCTGAAACGGGAGGCCGTTATCGCCGGGTCGAAAAGCGAATACGACGGCACCGAAGAGGGATTGAGAAGCGCGATAAAAGAAGCGGTATCGTCACTCGTTAAAAAGATATCGAAATAAGGGAGGCACCATGAAAGTAATCGGCATCATCAACCAAAAAGGCGGCGTCGGCAAAAGCATGATTGCGGTGAATCTCGCCGTTGCTTACGCCATCGCCGGAAAAACGGTGGTCATCATCGACACGGACAAACAGGCGACCTCGTCGCTCTTCCGCGACATCCGGCACGACCGCGAAGAGTTGCCCCAATTCTCGGCGATGAAGATAAACGCCCCTTCCCTGCACAAGGACCTCAAGACCATCGCCGCCGACATCGTCATCATCGACGGCGCGAAAGAGAACACCGATCTACAGCGGAACTCCATGCGGGTGAGCGATCTGATCATTATCCCCTTTCAGCCTTCGGCGTCCGATCTGTGGAGCACCGAGGACACCTTCAAAAACACCCTCGAACTGCGGCAGTTCCGGCCCGACGCCAAAGTCTATGCCGCGCTCAACCTCTGTAGCTCGGGAACGAAAACTATGGAGGAGGCCCTTTCCCTTCAAACGGATATCGCGCGCGACTACGATATCCCTTTCCTCAAGAGCATCCTTTACCGCCGGGAATCCTACAAGCGCGCTTTCGGCGAAGCACGCGGCATTCTTGAAAGCACCGATGCCCGCGCAAAGACCGAGTTCAAAGCCTTTTTCGCCGAGATACAAAAGATATTAAAGTGATGTTGTGATAAAGTGATGTTACCAACCACCAGAACGAGGCGAACACCATGTCCATGAGAAAACCGGTTGCCGACGAGAAAGCGGCCAAGAAAGGAATCGAACAGTGGGAAAAAGGCAAGGACGCCACGCGGACGACGAAAACTATCCGCATAAGCGAAGAGCTTTGGAAAAAGATCAAAGTCTCGTGCGCCGAGAAAGAAGAGCCCATTTCCGATTTCTTCGAGCGGCTCGCCAAGAAGGAACTCAAGATCGGCTGATCGACGGAGAACGCCTTGCACAAAG
>CALMRE010000207.1 GCA_937871295.1 uncultured bacterium
AAGCGCGCAGACCCTTGATGTACACGACGACGATGGCGGCGATGACGACGCCGACGATGGCGATAAGCAGATTGAAGGCTAATGCGGGAGTCATGGGGTCCTCGCTCTCGTGTTCGGGGAACGGACGGCACCGCTCCTAGTGGGCGGCGGTGGGACCGGTCTTATCTTCCATGTGTTTTTTGTAGATGCCGTGCAGGAGAAGCAGTCCGATGGGGGTGACTATCGCCATGCCGCCGATCCAGACCCACACCATGTGGTGCTGCGACAGATCTCCGACCACCTGCACCACCTTCCCGGCGGCGTCGAGCACTTTGGCCCCGGTCGCCGGATCGATCTTGTCGACCATCGGGGTGTAGGCGTTGACGAGCATTCCCGACATCGGGCCGACGACGAATTTGGCGAGGAAGAACGGCAGGACCGCGAGGGCAATGTAGGTCCCCTCTTTCCCCTTGGGCGCTATCTCGGCAGTGAACTGCATGAGCCGCGGCGACCAGATCGCCTCGCCGATGGTGAAGACGGTGAAAAAGACGATGAGCGACCAGTATTCGGGGACCGGCGGGTTGGCGAGGAGCGTCGGCATATCGGGCGCCATCGCGAGCCATTTGATGAAGACGATCTCGCCGAGGACCGAATCGGTGAGTCCCGAGAAATAGGCGCCGGGGATGACGGCGATGAAACAGGAGGCGGCCGATATCGCCGAGCCGACCACCAGCATCGTGAAGGAGCGCCATTTTTTCGTTATCGCGGCGAACAGCGGGACGAGGAAGATGATGAGCGCCGGGTTGAGGACGCCGTAGATGTTGCCGATCTTCGCTCCTTCACCCAGCACGCGGATACCGTACTTCGGGAAGGTGTAGTGGAGGTGGAAGAAGATGAACCGGACAAAGAGCGTCACGGTGAGGATGAGGATGAATATCCAGAAATAATTCTCCGAGACGGCGCTCTTGATGCGGCCGTACATGGTGAGAAAGGCGCTCTTTATCGCGGCGAGCCCCGAACCGTGGTCCTGCACGGGCTTGAAGACTATCTTCGAACTCTTTTTCCCGCTCTCGTCGGCCTCTTCCTCCACCTCGATACCGTCGCGGATGAAGAAGATGCAGGCAACACTGAGGATGGTGAGGATGAGCGCCAGCACGAAGAGCAACTGGTAGGTCGAGAAGTGCATGCCGAAGAGCGTCGCGCCGAAGTTCTCGTTGACGATCTTGCCGGCCGCGTCGCGTTCGACGAACACCGTGCGGAAGTAGTCTATCAGCCAGCCGCCGATGGCGTAGGCGGCGTTCATGATGACATAGAACAGGCCGAAGCCGAGCGTCGCCCCTTCCTTGGTCGTGAAACGCTTGATGGAGACCGATATGACCGG
This sequence comes from uncultured bacterium, assembly GCA_937871295.1. Lineage (GTDB taxonomy): Bacteria > UBP6 > UBA1177 > UBA1177 > JAKLFG01 > CALMRE01. The sequence goes on from CALMRE010000207.1 coordinate 1,361, forward strand.
CGCCACCATTGCGAAACCGATGGCGAACGGGACGAACCCGACGAAGAATATCAGCACCGGATGGGTGACGAAGGTCATGAAGAAGCGGGCGATGACGAGGAATATCACGCTGAAGATGAGGGTCCGCTTGATGCCGATGGTGTCGACGAGCGCCCCCGATACCATCCCGACCAGCGACAGCAGTATCGACCACGCCATGATGTAGTTGCCGGCGGCGATATCGCCCAGCCCGCACTCCTTGGAAAGCCACAGGATGAGGATCGGGTTCATCGCGGCATAGGCGACATACTGGATGATCTTGTAGGTGAACAGTATCCACATATCACGCGGCGAATCCTTGAGACCTTTCGCGTAACTCCACACGATGTAGAAGAAAGCGATCGCAAGGCCGACCAGCCCCACATACACGATGATGTCGGCGGCCCGTAGCGTTGATTCAACAGCGTTCATGCGCGACTCCCGTCAGATAAAAGTGTCGCCGGAAGATACCGGGACCGGGCTACGGAGTAAAGTTTTTTTTGTTTAATGCCCTTCGGCGGCCGCCTGCTCTTCCCGTTTCTGGAAGGTCCCCTTCATGAGCAGCAGTCCTATGGGGGTGATGATCGCCATGGCGCCGATCCAGAACCAGATCATGCTGTGATCGGGATAGGGGCCGAGTATCTCCTTGTTCGGGCCGACCGGTACATAGGCGTTGAGCAGTATCCCCGACATCGGACCGGCGATGAGTTTCGCGAGGAAGAAAGGCAAAAGCGAAAGGGCGAGATAGGTCCCTTCCTTCCCTTTCGGCGCGATCTCGGCGGTGAACTGCATCAGTTTCGGCGACCAGATCGCCTCGCCGACGGTGAACACGAGGATGAAGAGGATGAAGGGCCAGTATTCGGGGACCGGCGGGTTCTGCATCAGCGCCTCGTGGGTCGGCGCCATGCCGAGCCAGTTGACGAAGACCAGTTCGCCCCAGACGGTATCGGTCAGCCACGACACCGCCGCGGGGGGGATCATGACGATGAAACAGGAGGCGGCCGACACGATGGATCCGGCCACCAGCAGTTTGTAGGAGGATATCTTCTTGGTGAGGAGAGCCACCACCGGCACGAGGAAGATGATGAGGACCGGGTTGAGGACGCCGTAGATGGTCCCGATCTTCGCGTCGAGCCCGAGGACCCGCAAACCGTATTTCGGGAAGGTGTACTGCAACTGGAAAAAGACCATCCGGACAAAGATCGTCAGGGTGATGATGGTGATGAATATCCAGAAATACTTCTCCGAAAAGACCGACTTGATCATCTGCCCCGTCTTGATAAAAGCGCTTTTGACCGCGGCAAGGCCCGACCCGTGATCGATGAGCGGCTTGACCACGACATTCCCGTCGTCGTCGAGTTCGACGCCCGACCGGACGAAAAAGATGAGTCCGACGCTCACGATGGTCAGGATGAGGACGAAGAGATAGAGCATCTGGTAGGTCGAGAATTGCATACCGAACAGCAGCGTCCCGGCGTTGTCGTTGACGATCTTACCCGCCGCATCCTTCACTGAGTAGGCGCCGCGCACCTTGTCGAAAAATATCCCGCCGACGGCGAAGGCGCCGTTCATCAGGACATAGAACAGCCCGAAACCGAGCGCCGCGCTCTCCTTGGTGGTGTAGCGTTTGATGGCGACCGATATGACCGGCGAGACGATGGCGAATCCTATCGCGTAGGGGATGAAGCCGAAGATGAAGACGATCAGCGGATTGGTGAGGAATACCATCGACACGCGGGCGATGAGCAGGAACACGACGCTGAAAAAGAGGGTACGCCGGATGCCGATGGTGTCGACCAGTGCCCCCGCCACCATCCCGACCATCGAGAGCATGATCGACCAGGTGGTGATATAGGTGCCCGCGGCGATATCGCCCAGCCCGCAGTCGGCCGACAGCCACAGCGTCAGCGACACATTCTGCGACGAGTAGGCGACATAGGTCACCAGCAGATAGGCGAAGAGGATCCACATGTCGCCCGGCGACCGTTTGAGCCCCTTGAGATAGCCCCAGATAATGTAGACGAACGCGATACCCAGACCGGCGCCGCCGAAGATGACGATCATGTCGGCAAGACTCATCGGGATCCTCCTGAAAAGTAGAAAATCGGCTGAAGTATATTGAACTTATCGCCGCTGGCAATTTATTTCGTGTAGTTGCTTTTTGCGGAAACTTCCGCTAGGCTCGGCGCATGAGATTTTTACTCTGGCTTTTCTATCAGCTGAGGAACCTGCTCGACAAACGCCCCTTCCTCGCCGAGGTCGACATCACCGAACGCTGTAATCTGCGCTGTTCCCACTGTTATCATTTCGCCGGAAAGGGATCGACGACGCGGGAGGAACCCTCTCTCGACGAGTGGAAAAAAAGATTCGGCGAACTGTACGACCGCGGGATACGGGGAGTGATGCTGATGGGAGGCGAACCGCTTCTGCGGCCCGATGTGGTGGCGCTCGCCGACCGGATGTTCCCCTTCGTCGAGATGATCACCAACGGCACCCAGCCTCTCCCCGGAAAAGGATACCGGCACCGGATATTCGTTTCGCTCGACGGGACCGAAGCGACCCACGACGCGATCCGCGGCCCCGGGATATTTCAGCAGGTGATGGCGCAGGCGGCCGGGGACCGGCGCGTCGTCTTCAACATGACGCTTATGGAAAACAATTTCAAGGAATTGGAACAGGTGGTAGCGCTCGCCGGCAAGATAGGCGTTTCGGGGGTCGTCTGCAACCTCTACACCATCCTGCAGGGACACGACGGTGCGATATCGCGGGAATTACGCAAGAAGATGACCGACGAACTGCGCCGGGTCAGAAGAGGGTCTCCGGGACTGCTGCAGATCACCGAAGCGGCGATCGATTGGTTCGAACAGGGCGATCATCGCGACCGGTGTTTTTGGCGCGAATCGGTGCTCCATTTCGATATCGATTGGAAGCCGCGCTACTGCTTTGCCGCCGCCGACTGCGCCCACTGCGGGTGTCTGTCGGGCGCGATGGGATCGCCCTTCCGCTCCCTGAAACACCTTACGGGACTCCTGCGCTTCGTGTTCCGGCGGCTCTGAAGAGGCCGAAGCGTTCTTGCTTTTTGCGGCGGGAATCGTTATAGTCGACCGTTTCCACGGGGAGCAAGGGTCTTGAGAACAGTACTCGTCATTTCCGATACGCACGGGACGATGCCCGATTGGCTGTGCGACGTACCGGCCGACGCGGTGCTCCACGCCGGCGACATCGGCGACGACCGGACGCTCTTCGCTCTTCACTGCTTCCATACGGTCCACGCGGTCCGCGGCAATACCGACGCGACCCTGCGCGACCTTCCCGATATCATCCGCGCCGACATCGACGGGGTCCGGTTCTTTCTGGTGCACAACCTCGCCGCGCCCCACCGCATCGCCGCGACGAACGCCGCCGAGATCGACTCCTATCGGCCCCGCGTGGTCGTTTTCGGCCACACGCATGAACCGCTTATCGCCGAAAAGAACGGCATCCTATATCTCAACCCCGGTTCTCTGGGCCGGGCCGGCATCAACGGTACGCAGACCTATGCTCTCCTTTCGCTGGAAAGCGGTGCGGTGAACAAAATAGAGATCTTCGACATGACACGCAGGAGTATCCTAACATGGCCCGTCTGATCCTCTTTTTCTGCGCGGCGTGCCTCGTCACGGCATGCGGTTCTCCCCAGCGATATGCCGCGGCGTACTACGCGAAAGGGGTGAAATATCATTACTTCGACGCCCCCGACGAGGCGCAGGAGTTTTTTCAAAAGTCGCTCGACACCGGCTATGTCCTCCCGGGGGCCTACGCTTCGATGGGGGTCGCCCTCATCAAGCAGGGCCGCATCGAGGAGGGGGTCTCTCTGCTCGACAGGGAATATGAGCTCTACCGCGACCCGCTCGTAAAGGACTATATCGCCTTCATCCGCGAACGGTTCGATCTGAACGAACCGGCGGCGGGAGGTGCCCAATGAAACGGATACTGTTTTTCATCGTCGCGCTCCTCTTTTTCGCCGTTTCGTGCCGCAGTACCGCCCATCGCGCCCATTACCCGAAAAGCATCGCCGTCCTGCCGCTCTACAACGAAACGATAGATGTGGAGGCGCCGAAACTGGTCTATCCGATGATCGTCGAAGCGCTCGAGAACAAGGATTACTACGTCGTGCCGCCGCTCCTCACCCTCGAGATGCTCGCCGAGGTCAAAAATGTCCGCGAAGGAGGCCAGATGAACGCCTACTCCATCAAGGAACTGGGCGAGATGCTGCACGCCGACACTCTGTTGATGGTGACCCTCACCGACTGGAGCACGAAATATCTGGTGGTCGCCTCGACGGTGACGGTCGCCGCCACCTTCCGGCTGGTCGACGTGAAGAGCGGCGCGCTCCTGTGGGAAACGACGGTGACCCGCTCGAAGGGCTCGGGCGCGAAGAGCGACAGCCTGCTCAAGATGGTGGTCGACGCGACCGTCAACGCGCTGTTCACCCAGTATACCACGCTGGCCATCGAAATGGTCGACACCGCTTTCTCGCGCATGCCGCTCGGCCCCTTCTTCGCGGGAGAGGACCGGCGTTTCCGCTTCCTTGATCCGGCGCCGGAATGACAAGCATCTTTCCCTCCCCCTAAATTTATTGCATTTTTCGTTCTAACGGGTAATATGGGGGCGTTCGTCAGTGGACGGACCCTTGAAAGCGACTGTTTTTTGACGGGGAGAAAGATAATGACGACGCGTCCTTACCGGCTTGCGGCGGTACTCATCGCCCTTGTGGCAACGGCCCTTCTTTCCTGCGGCGGCGAAGAGGCTGTCGATGACGGCGAACCATTGATCGGCATCAAGATCCTCGCCGGCGAATGCAACACCGGGGACGGCGCCGACTATATCGACGGCGGCAACATCGAGGAGAAACTCGGCTCGCTTGCCATCCAATTCTACACTGCGGCGGGAACGCTGGTCAAAGTGGCCGGCAAGAACGCAGTTTCGCTCAAGAATGAAGAACTTTCCGAATCGGTGAAGATAACGGGCATCCCCAACATCAGCAATGCACGGGTCGTTTTCTCGGGGTTCGAGGTGGGGAATATCAGTTCTCCAAAATGGCGCGGAGAGGTCAGCGGCGTCAATTTCACGAAAGGCAAAACTACCGCGGTAACGGTCGTCCTTTATCCGGTGGCGGGTCTCGGCTGCTTCCCGAGACCTCTGTCGGTCCCGCGTTTCGGCCACACCGTGACCGAACTGCCCGACGGCCGCATCCTCATCAGCGGCGGCTTCACCGAACTTTCCAACGGCATCTGGCAGGCGACCGACTCGGTTGAACTGCTCGACCCGGAAAGCGGCACCATCGACCAGATCGCCGGGATGGTCAGCAGGCGCGCTCTGCACATCGCGGTGCTCCTTCCCGACGGCCGCGTGATCTTCACCGGCGGGGTCACCGCCCTCGAGACCAAGAAGATGACGGTCGCCGACTATCCCGACATGCCGCTTACCCTCTCTTTCCCGGCCAACGGCGTCGAGGTCTACACCGTCGGCCTTCCGAAGGTCAACCTGCGCACCAGCGATATCGACCAAAGCGTCACCGATTTCATCAACGACTCGTCCGCGGAATTCTTCCCCTTCCAGAGTTACGCCTATGTCCGCTCCGACGAGACCACCGGCAACGGGACGATCTTCATGGCGGGCGGCGTGAGCAACGGCACGGCGGTCACCTCCATCTACGGCATCGACATCACCGTCGGCGACCCGGTCTCGGTCACGATAACCCAAAAACACTCCGATAAACCGCTGGTCGCTCCGCTGATGGCGGCGGCCGGATCCGATAAGGCGTTCATCATCGGCGGCCACAAGGCCTCCGACACCAAGTTCGCCCATTTCGTCTCCAACGGCAGTTACGACGAATGGACCGGCGAGGCGCTTCCCAACCTTTTCTTCGGCGCGATCAAGGCCGACCTCGCCAACGACACCATCGTCGCGGCGAGCGGATTGGAACTGCCCAACGGCGCCGGCGGGTTCTCTATGAACAACAAGGGCTACAAGATCAGCCCCAGCACATCGGTCAGAAGCGAAGGTGCCCTTTTCTGGGGCACGTGGCTGCACGATCTCGCCCTCAATACGGCCGGCGGCTACTTCACCGTAACCGGCGGCACCGGCAGTTCCGATCTTTCGCAGGAAAAGGTCGAAGCGAACAATTTCCTTGAACATGTCAGTCTTGAAACGATGGATTTCGGCACCAAGCAGGCCTTTGACTACTTCAAGGTCCCCCGGATACTGCACCGCGTCGCCGTCACCGCCGACGGCCGCCTGTTCCTTATCGGCGGCATACAGGATCTCAAGGGAACGACGCTGGTAGACACCATCGAACTGATGCAGCTGGTCGGTTCTCTCTGACCCCGATCTTCGCTATTTTTTCCCCATCAGACTGGCGATAGCAAGGAACACCCCGAGCACCACGCCCAACACCGCCGCGAAGAGGATGCGGTACTGTTCCGGCAGCAGGAAGGTTATCGTGTGGGCCGGTATCCAGAAGAGAGGTATGGTCTTCTTGAACACGAAGCCCCACATCACCTGCCAGTTTATCTTCGAAAGGATGTCGCCGAACGCGATGGGGCTGAAGAGTCCCGCTATCGTGCCGCCGGTGCGGGCGATGTGCTCATCGGTTATCTTGTGGAGCGTCATCATCCACGGCGCGAAGATGAGATTCATCCCGACGCTGATGGTGAAGGCGGTCACGAACTGAAGTCCGGTCAGCGCACCTTTCAGCGTGTCGCCGGTCACCGCGAGTCCCATATAGCCGAGGAATTTGATGCTTCCCGCCGGGAAGACCATGAAGGCGTAGGCGATGGCCATCCCGAGTCCCGCCCACACCATAGCGCGCGGCAGGATGCCGAAGCCGGGGGCATTGTAGTTGCCGGTCCGGATGCGCAGGCCGATCACCTCGCCGAGCGTCGCGAGGATGCCGAATTTTATCGCACCCATGATGATGCCGTGTTCGAGATTGAAGGCCTTGTAGCCCTCGAGCACCGCGTCGGAGAAAAAGAACGGGGAGAAGAACACCGCCACGCCGGCGATGAACAGCGCGTCTTGCCGTTTCATGAGAGACCTCCTATCATTACAATATCTCTTTCAGCATCCGGCCGGTGAGCGACCGCTTGCTTTTCGCCACCTCTTCGGGGGTGCCGCAGGCGACGATCTCTCCCCCTTTGTTGCCGCCGAGCGGGCCGATGTCGATGATATGATCGGCGCACTTGACGATGTCGGGGTTGTGTTCTATGACCAGCACCGAGGCGCCGTGGCTGACGAGCCGGTCGAGTATCGCGATGAGTTTCTTGATGTCGTCGAAATGGAGTCCGGTCGTCGGTTCGTCGAGGATGTAGAGCGTCCGGTCGGCTTTCTTTTTCGCCAGTTCTTTCGATAACTTGATGCGCTGCGCCTCTCCACCCGACAGCGTGTGCGCCGGCTGGCCAAGCGTGATGTAACCGAGCCCGATCTGGTGGAGCAGTTCGATCTTGCGCCGTATCGCCGGGAAGGGCTGGAAGAGTTCGACCGCCTCGTCGACCTCCATCTCGAGAATATCGAATATACTCTTCCCCTTGTAGCGGATTTCAAGGGTGTCGGGATTGAACCGTTTCCCGCCGCAGTCGGGACAGGTGACATAGGTGTCGGGCATGAAGTTCATCTCGATGCGGATGAGGCCGCCCCCCTCGCAGGTCTCGCACCGGCCGCCCTTTACATTAAAGGAAAAGCGCCCCGGCTGGTAGCCGCGGGCCCGCGCCTCGGGCAGTTGGGCGAAGAGGTCGCGGATATGGCCGAAGGCCTGCGTGTAGGTCGCCGGGTTACTGCGCGGCGTCTGGCCGATGGGCGACTGGTCGATCTCGAGGAATTCGTCGAGCTCGCCGTCGACCTTGAAACTCTTGAGCGGCGCCGGTTTTCCCTCGAGCGCCGGGAGGAGCGTCTCCATGATGAGCGACGACTTCCCCGACCCCGACACACCGGTCACCACACAGAGGACCCCGAGCGGGATATCGACATCTATGTTCTTGAGATTGTTCGTCGTTGCTCCTTTTATCCGGACGCGGCCATTCGCTTTGCGGCGCGTCTTGGGTACCGGTATCGAGAGCTCGCCGGTCAGATATTTTCCGGTAAGCGACCGCTTCACCGCCCCTATTCCCGCCGTCGGTCCGGCGTAGAGCAGTTCGCCCCCCTTCCGTCCCGCGCCGGGTCCGAGATCGACCAGAACATCGGCCGCTTTCATGATATCGCGGTCATGTTCGACCACGATGACATTGTTCCCCTGATCGCGCAGATTCTTGAGTATCGAGACCAGTTTCTCGGTGTCGGCGGCATGGAGTCCTATCGACGGCTCGTCGAGGACATAGGTGACGCCGGTGAGCGCACTGCCGATCTGCGTCGCGAGGTGTATCCGCTGCGCCTCGCCGCCCGACAGCGTCGCCGTTTTGCGGTTGAGCGTGAGATACCCGAGCCCCACGCGGTCGAGGAAGCCGAGCCGCGCATATATCTCGGCCACCGGCTTGTGCGCCACCTCCTTCTGGAAGTCGCTGAAGGCGAGTTTCTTCTCGTCGCCGAAGACCTTCGCGAGCTCTTCGACCGGCATCTCCCCCATCTCGTGGATGTTCATCCCGGCGACCGTCACCGCGAGCGCCTTGGGCTGGAGCCGTTTCCCGCCGCAGGTGTCGCACACCCCCTGCACAAGGTATTTCGCGAGCTCTTCGCGGATCATCTCGCTGGTCGTTTCCTTGTAGCGCCGCTCCAGCGCCGTGATCACCCCCTCGAACGGGCGGTCGAAATCGTGCTTCATGTTCTCGGTCTTCACCGAAAATTTTATCTGATCGTCACTACCGTAGAGTATCGCTTTGCGCACCTTTTCGGGCAGTTTGTTGAGCGGTGTCTTCTTGTCTATCTTGTAGTGGTCGAGCAGTTGTTCGATCATCTGCGTCGTGAAGTTCCACAGCGACGGTATCGCGCCGTGGGTCGGCGGTTTAGCGGGGTTGGTGACTATCAGTTTCTCGTCCATCCGCATCGTGAAACCGAGCCCGTTGCAGGTGGGGCACGCTCCGCCGGGGCTGTTGAACGAGAACGAGCGCGGCTCTATCTCGTCGTAGTAGATGCCGCAGTAGGGACAGCCGAACTGTTCGCTGTAGAGCTTCGTTTCGCCGTCGTTAAGCCGTAGGAGCAGCTTCCCTTCCCCTTTGCGGAGCGCCGTTTCGACCGATGCACGGATGCGGTTCTGGTCGGCGCCGTCGCGCACCGCGATTCGGTCCACGACGATCCCGATATCGTGCTTTTTCTGCTTGTCGAGCTTCGGCAGCGCCTCGTCGAGCCGGTATTCGGTCCCGTCGATGACGATGCGGAGGAACCCTTCGCCGCGGAGTTCGTCGAACAGTTTCTCGTAGCTCCCCTTGCGCCCCGAGACGACCGGCGCGATGAGGTAGAGCTTCTCGCCGGCGAGTTTCAGTATCTCCTCGACGATGCGGGCGGCGGGCGTCTTGACGATGGTCCGGCCGCACTCGTGGCAGTGGACCGTCCCGGCGCGGGCGAACAGCAGCCGCAGGTAGTCGTATATCTCGGTGGTGGTACCGACTATCGAGCGGGGGCTCTTGTTGAGGCCGCGCTGTTCTATCGCGATGCTGGGCGACAGTCCTTCGATATGTTCGACATCGGGTTTCTCGGAGAGTTCGAGGAACTGGCGGGCGTAGCTGGAGAGCGATTCGACATAGCGGCGCTGGCCTTCGGCGTAGATGGTATCGAAGGCGAGCGAGGTCTTGCCGGAGCCGGAGACGCCGGTGATGACGACGATCTTTTCGTGGGGAATGGTGAGGTCGAACCCTTTCAGGTTGTGGTGGCGGACCCCTTTGAGGATGATGGCGCGGGACATGGGCACTCCTTCAGTTCGAATGGCGGGAACATGGTACGCCGAACGAGGTACTTGTAAATTTTTTAGTGCTGTTGCTTTCTTTCGGACGACACGCTAAAATCGGTGCGATGATCATGGAGGGGCTGATGAAGAACATTTTTCTTTTCACGCTGACCGTCGCTCTTCTTTTCATCTGGGGCTGTGAGCCCGGCTGGGGATATCAAATAACTCGACCACAGGTGGAAAGAAAAGACCGGCATTACGAGCTTTCATATCATGATTTCCATATTCGTCTGCAGGCATGGGATTACTGGTATAGGGACAACATCGAAATGATTCTTTCCACCGATGCCGAAACCGCCACGCTACAACCAGGAATAGTAAGTTTGCAATTGCTCTCTACTCCCGAACACTCACATATAGCCGATGTTGAACTTATTGTGCGCGATGAGAATCGAAAAATAATCGTTGAAGAAGAATATTCCGGCACTCTGGTACCAGCCAAACCTCTTGTTCTAAAAAAAGGACAAGAAATATCGCTGCATATAAAATCCTTTACTATACAACACCTTGGCCGTTGGGATATTGCTTACAAAGATCAGCAGAGCAGCTTTTTATTCCGCTACTATTTCCCTGAATCGGGGGAATCTTTTAAATGCGTGTTTCAACACGATCCCGATTTCTATAGATAAGCTGAGCCATTACTTTTTCAACAGTTTCTTCGCGGTGGCGAGGTCGATCTATCCCGGTGCGGTCACTGGCACTTGTTGTCGGGGTTCTGATACTGCATTTCTTCTGCGACGGTTTTCTGAGTTTCATGCCGTGCATTGTACCAGTCTACATAGGTCTGCATAGCGTTTTCCGAAATGCAATTCCCGTTGATGCCAATCCCTTCGAGCTTTGGTAATGTCGTGATAAATGACACATCGGTTAGGTAATTATCTCCTGCGATTATCATCTTTAGTTCCGGTAGTCCGCTGAGTTCGTTCAGACTGCTCAGTCCACAGTTTCCGACATTGATCTCTGTCAACTTCGGCGCGGTGAATTGCACGCCGAGGGTCGTGAGGGAGGGAGTATCGGTCATGCGAATACTCTCTATTGCGGGTAGTTTCGCTAGTGCAGCTATTGAGATTATCTTGTTTTCATAAAAGACTATCGATTTCAAATTGTTCATGTTGGCAAGAGATGAAATATCTTCCAATTCAGAGCCAAAATATGTTATATGGGTAACGGCTGATAATTTATCAAAATCATTAAGGTTCTTAACCTTTCCTCCTCCTATGGTCATAATTTTAAGACTTTTCAATTCGGCGACAGGTTTCAAGGAATCAAATTGCCCATGCGTAAATTGGATTTCCAATATTTGAGAAAAATACTCCATCCCTGTAAGATCGGAGACGCCATCGCATTTTACCTCGGCTATATCCGCCACATCGTAACCGTAGATCGGGTCGCCGGGATTCTTCCCGGTCAAGGTTTCGACGCAGGCACGCAACACCGGATCGGGAAAGTTCACCTTGTCGTTCAGGTCTATCGTGCCGTTGCCGGTGTCGATGGTCGTGTCCTCCTTCGGCGTGCACGCCGCCACGAACAACACCAGAAAAAGCGCGAACACCTTCAACATCGAAGACCCTCCGTTATTCATCCTTACTCCCAACACCCCCGCACGCCCCCTGCATCAGGGGGCCTTCCGTTTTTTGGCTCCCTGTCGCAGGGAGCTGGCACGAAGTGACTGAGGGTGTGTGCCCAGCAGCTTCTTCGCGGTGGCGAGGTCAAGCTGTCCCGGTGCGGTCTGGCGGCCGCCGGTCGGCGAGACATAGGTGAACGGGGCGCCGAGGCTGAGCGCCGCGATGCGGCCCGCCGGACCCCACTCCCCCATCGTCACCGGCACCACCCGCTTATCGAGCGCCAAGAGCGCTAGCAGTCGCGCCGCCTCCTCTTCCGTGTCTGCCCGTGCCGCCACTTTGATGTAGGTCGGATCGAACGCGGCGAGTTTTTTTACGGTGTCGAAAAGCTGTTTGTCGGTCGGCATCTTTTCATGGAAATGACGCGAAACAATGAGTCCGCATTTGGCTTTCCGCGCGACGGCGATAAGCGGCAGGAAGAGTTTATTGCGGTAGAGATCGCTATCGTAGTCGAGGTCGATGTACTTCGCCCCGGCCTTCACCGCCGCTCCGAGGAGCGCCAGCCGTTCCGCTTCGGAATACTTTCCGGCGCGGCAGGTGGCGATGAGCGTTCGTTTGCCGGTGAAGAGTTTTTTCACCGCCGCGATGTCGATATCCTCGATAAGGTCGAGCCGGATCTCGGCGAACGAAATGCGGGAAAGCGCCGCCCGGACGCGGTTGGCGCAGGGCTCACCGATGCTGACACACAGTTGCAAGGGTCACCTCCAGTTCAGTAAAAGGAATATCGACGACGACCGCTTCGCCGATCTTTTTGAGCAGGACGAAGGCGACGCTGTCGCCTCTTTTCTTCTTGTCGGCGCGTAACAGCGCGGCGATGTCGCCGGCGCGGTGGTCGGTGCTCACCGGCAGTCCGGCGGTTGAAAGAATGGCGCGCACCCGGTCGGCGTCGGCTTTCGTGATGAGGCCCCGTTTGTGCGACAGTTCGGCGGCGACCGTCATCCCCACCGCGACCGCCTCGCCGTGGGCAAGCGACGGGTCGAGCCGTTCGAGCGCGTGACCGACGGTATGGCCGAAGTTGAGGATGCGACGGATCCCTGTTTCGGTCTCGTCCTGCGTGACGACCGACACCTTTATCTCGACCGATCGCGCGATGAACATATCCAACGAAGCGCCCGTCGCAACGGCCTGTTCCAGTTCTTTCAGATACCCCGCATCGGCGATGAAGCCGTGTTTGAACATCTCGGCAAGGCCGCAGAGCACTTCGCGGCGTGGCAATGTCTTCAGGAACGCCGGGTCGATAAGCACCTCTTCGGGCTGGCGGATGGTGCCGACGAGGTTCTTGAAGCGGTGGTAGTTGACGCCGTTCTTTCCGCCGATCGCCGCATCGACCATCGCAAGGAGCGTCGTCGGGACGAGGATACACCGCACCCCGCGCATCCAACTGGCGGCGGCGTAGGCGGCTATGTCACAGACAATACCGCCGCCGACGGCTATCACGCGCCACGACCGATCGACGCCGCGGTCCAGGAAGGCGCGATAGAGTATCTCGACCGTTTCGAGCGTCTTTATCGCCTCCCCCTGCCCGACCGTCACCACCGGCAGACCGCCGAAATGTGACGCATAGAGTTGCTGCACACTGGTATCGGTGACGATGAGGGTGCGGCGCGGATCGATGCGCGATAGAAGCGCGGCGAACGGTTCCCCGCAGCGGATATCGCACACCCCGTCGCGATGGCTCAACGCTATCTTCTTCATTTCTCTCCTCCCGCTCGGCGCTCTACCGGAGAGCGCCGCAAAAAAATAGTCCTCTTCTATTGAAAAATCAAAAGAAATATGAGAAAAGAGTAGCTGTCGTTGAAAACGGAGCGACGTATGAGTTATGTCCTTGGCTTTTTGATCAATCCTTTTTTCCTTCTGGCGCTTATCCTGATCGCCGTACATCTGCTGATAAAGAAAAAAAGTCCGGTCCTGCGTCTGCTTTTTTTTAATATTATTTCTCTGCTCCTCATCGCCGCGGTATTCGACAATATTTTTGCCTCTCTGCTGATAAAAAAGGACAATCTCTTTCGCACCGATCACCGCTACTATCACCACGGGCTGAAACCCTATCAGGACCAAATGACCAAATGGGGCTCGTTCGGTTCTCCCTATCCGGTGAAGACCAATTCTCTGGGGATGCTTGACGCCTCCACGCGGGAGGTGCCGCTGAAAAAACAGGGAAAACGAATAGTCATCATGGGCGACAGTTTCGTTGAAGGGGTTGGCTACGCTTACGAAAAGACCATCCCGGGCATAATCGCCCAACGACTTGCTCCGAAGGGGATAGAGGTCCTTGATGCCGGAACCGTTTCCTATTCGCCGAAACTCTACTATCTGCGCACTAAATACCTGTTGGAACAGGGACTTACCTTCGATGATCTGTATCTTTTCATCGACATCGGCGACATTCAGGATGAGATCCTGTATGCCTATTTCGTCCCCGCCGCCGACACCGGGTCTCTCTTCTCGGAGCGGGTCGCGCTTTTCTATTATCAACACAGCTGGCTCTTCCGGGCTCTGCGCGACCGATTCTCCTATCGTCAGGAGAACCCGCGCCACGACAGTTCTGATTACTGGGGTGGTTTTCTGGAACACTACCGGGTCCGGCCACGGTGGACCCACGACGAAAAGGAGTTCGAAAGGTGGGGGAAGGAAGGGCTTGCCTCGGCCCTCGAGTACACCGACAAGTTATCGAAGTTGCTTAAAGATCACGAGATCACTCTGCACCTCTCGGTTCACCCGTGGCGCGAACAGTTGGTCTGGGAGGACGGCACCGATCGTCAACAGAGCGCGTGGGGCATATTCTGCGTCGAACGGGGTATCGATTTTATCGACTTCTTTCCGCTTTTTCAGGGAAAAGAACCGGTTGAAGAGGTCATAAAAAAGTATTTCATTGATAAGGATATCCACTGGAATGACGAAGGGATGCGCCTCATCGCCGAAGAACTGTTAAAGCACATTGAGGGGAACAGCGCCCCATGATCAAAAAGCTTTCTTTTTTAAGTACCTCGGATACCATGATAGCCTTTTTGACGGGGGACACCTATGCTGCCGGTCGGTAGAGCAGACGATGCGCGGCGGATGGACAGCGTGGCGATAACACGGGGCACGCCTTCCCTTATCCTGATGGAGAACGCCGCCTTTTCCCTCTATCTCTCTCTGCAGGACATTCTCGCCTCGTTCAAGCCTGAAAAGATCGTCGTCTTTGCCGGAAAAGGGGGAAACGGCGGCGATGGGATGGCGCTTCTGCGGATCCTTGCCGACCGTGGCTGCGATCTGCCGCTCTTTCTGGTCCCGCTCTTCGACCCGAAAACGCTTTCGGGAGATACCCTTACCAACTATCGGATGCTCCCTTCGTCGGTGACCGTTACGAAGAAATACCGGCAGCTGACCGGCAGAATACTGTTCGTCGATGCACTCCTCGGGACCGGGCTTTCCTCCGCACTCTCGCCGGAGTACTGTAAAGCGATTGATTTCATTAATGAATACAAAGACAAACAGGTTGTCGCGGTGGATGTCTCGACCGGTCTTTCGAGTGACACCGGCGCACTTTTACCCAAAGCGATCCGTGCCGATGTCACCGTCTCGCTCGGCATCCTCAAGGCAGGTCTTTTTCTCGATCAAGGGCCGGCACATACCGGTGACATCCTTCTCGGCCCCATTTCGGCGGAACCGGTCAACCCGCCGCTATCATTACTGGAAGAAGACGATTTTCTCCCCTGCCCTCCCGCCATCGACGCTCATAAAAAAAAGAACGGGCATGTACTGGTCATTGGCGGCGACACCGCCAAGATCGGCGCCTCGTTCATCGCCGCCGACGCTTTTCTTGCCGCCGGAGGAGGCTTGGCCACCGTCGCGGTCCCCCACAAGGCGCTTCTTAAACTTGCCGGCCGCCACCCCGCCATCATGTTGACCACGACCGAAGAAGCACTGGATCAGCCGGATCGGTGGGATGTCGTTATCTGCGGCCCCGGCCTCCATAACCTGCCGCATGATCTTGAGAAATTCTTATACAAGACCCCGGCGCGGCTTATTCTTGACGCTGGGATCTTCGATCATGCCGATGCCTCTTTTTTCAAACGGTTCCGGCAGAAAGAGATCGTTTTCACTCCTCACCCGGGGGAACTTGCCCGCCTTGCGGCCCGACTCGGTCTTTCCGGCCGCTGGGACGAACTGGTCGAACGGTTCCCGTTGGGGCCGCGGCAGGTACTTCTCGCGAAGAACGCTTCCTCTTGGATACGCCATAAGAAACAAATAGTTATAGTGCCTTACGGCGCTCGCTCCCTCTCCTTCGGCGGGACCGGTGACGCGCTGGCCGGGATCGTCGCGTCCTTTGCCGCGCGGCTACCCTCCCTTTCTCAAGCGGCAATAAACGGTGCCCTGCTCCACCGGAGGGCAGGCATCTTTCTTGAAACCGAGTTCTCTCCTAGCTTTCACAGCATCTCAAATCTTATCGAACAGGTCGGCACAGCTCTCGGTTGCCTTGAGGCGCGGCACGATCCATGAGCAACGAACGCCGGCAGACCTTCCTTTCCCGCTCGGAAGAGGAGACCGAACGGATCGGCCGCGAACTGGCTAACACTCTTACAGCAGGAACTCTTATCACTCTCGACGGAGAACTGGGGGCGGGAAAAACCACGCTCGCCGCCGCCATAGCCGCGGGACGGGGCATTGAACGGGTAGCGGTCCAGAGTCCGACCTATGTCATCATGCGCCCCTATCTGACTGGCAACGTTCCGATATATCACTGGGATTTTTATCGCATAGCAAGTATCGATGAATTGAACACCGCCGATTTTCGAGAATTGTTGGAGGAACGGCGATCGCTTTTTCTTGTCGAGTGGGCTTCGCTTTTCAAAGAGGCGTGGTCTGCTTTTTACCCCCGCATAGAGATAACCCTTACACCGGGAGTCGCGCATGAGTCACGTACCGTTACACTCGTATATAGCGACTGACCGGCAGTCGGTCCCGGTCATTGATTGCCTTCTTTTTTTTCGCGGCCAACGCGCTCTTATCATCTGGACTTTATTCGTATTATTCATCATCTTTCTGATAAATTTGCTGGTCTCCCCCTTTTTCGTTCGCTACACCGAAACGCATCTGCGTTTCGTTCTGTCGGTACCTGATGCCGACGCCGGAGCCCTGTGGACCATGCTTTGGGACCTTATGAACGCTCTTTACGCGATGATGCTCAAGGCGGGCTCGTTCTACCTCTCGTTCCTGATAGCGTATATACTCGCTGCGCCCCTTTATCAGTTCATATCGATAATGGCGGAAGACCTTTTCCGAGGCAAAACCATCAAAGAGGACGGCGTCCCCGAAGTTGAAGAAGTCGTCAGCGATATCAAGCAGTCAGCGATCCTCGCGGGAATGCTTTTCGGCGTCGCCATCATCGCCATCATCGCCAACTTCATTCCCTTCTTCGGTCCCTTGCTTTGCTTTGTTTTGCTTTGTTTTTCCTCGGCGCTCCTCTTTTTTGATTTTCCTGCCTCCCGAGCCGGCTGGGATCTGCGCCAAAAAGTTGAATGGCTGATCGCTAATCCATTCGAAATACTCAGGTTTGGTCTTTTCCCGACTCTCGTGACGATCGTCCCGATACTGACACCGCTTCTTATGGGTTTAGTGTCGCCGCTGGTAGCTATCTATGTGACGCTCAACTTCATTCTTTTTGAAGAAAAGCGAAAGAGGGACACCGCCGGTGCCAAGACGCGGGTCATCGAGAGTTGACCCTCTCCAGAGCGGGAAAAATATCGCAGGCATTCCTCCAGATACGCTCTTCGATCTTCGGGAGTGATATCTCCAACAATTCAGAACACTTTTCATAGACTTTGATTATGTCGGCGGGAAGGGTTCGCTCTTGACCGCGCGGCGGCTGGAAGGGGGCGTCGGTTTCGAGCAGCAAGCGTTCGCGCGGTAGTTCTTTGAGCGCTGCGAGGGCCCCCGGATAGTTTTTGACAAGCGGTGTTCCAAAACTGAAAAAAGCGTTCACTCCCCGTTTTAGAAAAGCGCCTCCTTCCTCCGCAGTGCCCGGATAACAGTGAAATATCACGGCCGGAAGTCGTTTGAGCAAAAAGACCTCGGAAAAAAGCTCAGCCATGCCGCGCCTAACATGGATAACCGCCGGGAGCATATACTTTTCTGCGACACTACACTGTGCAAGGAAGAATTCCCTCTGTTTTGCCTCCTCTTCACGCGACCGGCCGTTGTAAAAATCGAAGCCGAACTCCCCCACCGCCGCGATCTTTTTTTCCGAAGCGATTTCTTCCAGCGTTTTCAGCGAACGGCCCGCGCCGTCCATCCAAAGCGGATGGATACCGTAGGAACAAAACACCATGGGATCAGAAAGGGACCGATCGGCCGGGTCATGTACTGAAGTAAGAACCGCCGCCGGCAACGGACGTGCCTGTTCGGCCGCCGGTATCTCGCTCAAATGGATATGGGCGTCAAACAACATCGGCGCGCTCCCTGCGATCCCTTCCATCGTCGCCGAAAGCGTTCACGAGTCAAGAAATCGTTGCAAGCGGGACCGTTATCGGTATCATGGGCCCGACCGATGGAGGATCCCATGCGACTCGCCGAACGGCTCGGCACCACCATAGCGGCTCCCGCCACCGCTACCGGCGGGGCGATCGCCGTCATCCGGATAAGCGGCCCCGCGACCGCTTCTGTCTTGAAGCGCATTACCGGTCGCGCTCGCTTCTCTCCGCGCCACGCAACGCTCTGTCCCCTCGATCTCGGCGCTCTTGCAACTCCCGAACAGGCATTGGTCCTTTATTTCGCCGCACCGGCCAGCTACACCGGCGAAGAGATGGCCGAATTGCAGATACACGGCGGTGCCGGTACCGTGGAAGAAACCTTGACGCGGCTCCATGAACTCGGCGCATCGCCGGCGGCTCCCGGCGAATTCTCTTTCCGCGCCGTTGTGAACGGCAAGATGACCCTCGCGCAGGCCGCCGCACTCCCCGACCTCATTGTCAATCAGGATCGCCTGCAGGCCGATATTGCGCGCCGCGCCGCCTACCGTGGCCTTTTCGAACAGGCGGCCGCGCCGCTCCTTGCCCGGTGGGACGAATTCGACACCCTCGCGAATGCCGCGATAGATTTCCCCGAACAGCTATCGGAACACCTGCCCGCCGCGCCGATCGCGGCCCTTCTTGACGAAACGGCCGGACTTATCGCCGGCGTTCTGGAGAATACCCGCCGCTTCCGGCGCGCCGCCGCACCGCGTATACTCATCGCGGGAAGACCCAATGTCGGAAAATCGCTTCTCTTCAATCGTCTTGCCGGTCAGGAGCGGTCCATCGTATCGCCCGAACCGGGGACCACGCGCGACTATATCACCGCCGACCTGCATCTCCCCCGCGCCGCCGTAACCGTGGAACTGTGCGACACGGCGGGCCTCCGCGAAAGCGGCGACGGCACGGAAAAGGAAGGAATCTCGCGAACCCTAACTCTGAGCGAGGTTTCAGATCAAATAATTCTTCTTTTCGATGGGTCCGCGCCGCCGACCGACGATGATATCGCCGCCGGTGCCCTGCTTGCGGCGAAAAAACCTCTGGTCATCGCGAACAAAGGCGATCTCGGCCGTCATCCCGCCGCCGCCGCGCTCTCCCCCCTCTTCTATATTTCGGCGCTCACCGGCGAAGGCATCGACGAACTTCTCCGTCTGCTCGCCGCACGGATAGCACCTCTGCTCCCCGATCCTTCCCTGCCGGTCCTTCTCCATACCGAACGACGACTCATCGCAGAGCGCTTCCTCGCGGCGGCGGAAGAATTACGCCTTCATCTTCCCGATGGGGACCCGGCGCTTCTTGTTTCCGCCATAGCGCGTTGCCGCACCCTTTTAGGGGAACTTACCGGACGGAGCGATGACCCCGATCTCTACGAACGGATATTCTCGTCGTTCTGTCTGGGCAAATGAGCCCCCTCCCGTTTACTTTTCTCTCTTTTTCTTTATGATGCATACCGAGGCCTAGGCCGGTCAGTTTTCGCGCGTTATAGGGCAAATGCGGCGCTTGCCCTTGGAGGTATATGAAATTATTCGATATTATCGTCATCGGAGGGGGACACGCCGGGATCGAGGCGGCGGCGGCAGCGGTCCGCAGCGGCGCTGAAACATTGCTTGTCACTCTACGGATCGACTCGCTTGGAGAGATGTCCTGTAACCCTTCTATCGGCGGTCAGGCAAAAGGACAGATAGTTCGTGAGATCGACATGCTCGGCGGACTGATGGGCGCGGCGGCCGACTTTTCGGCGATACAATACCGCGTACTCAACCGAAGCAAAGGGGAAGCGGTTCGTTCAACCCGCACCCAGAATGATCGATTCCTCTACAAACAATTCATATCCGAACGACTGTTTTCTCTCCCTCATCTTACGATATGGCAGGATGAAGCCATAGGTTTTCTCCACAGAGACGGTACCATATCAGGCGCACTTTTGCGGACCGCCGGCGCCGTATCCGCCGCAGCGGTCGTCGTGACCGCCGGCACTTTTCTGCGCGGCCGCATCGTTATCGGCGCGGAGAGTCATTCGGCGGGACGACTCGGAGAACCGGCTGCGGGAGAACTGACCGAGGCTATCCTCGCGGCGGGGCATACTCCCATACGCCTCAAGACCGGTACCCCGGTCCGTCTGCGCGGCGATTCCATCGATCTTTCGGTACTCGAACCTCAGTTAGGCGACGAGGATTTTGTCCCTTTTTCTCTCTCCTCGCGCGACCGGCTGACCCGGCAGGTCCCGTGCTGGATCACCTACACCAACGAGAAGACCCACGCTATCATTCGCGAGAATCTGCACCTCTCGCCGCTCTACGGGGCGCATAAAAGCATCGAAGGGATCGGCCCGCGCTACTGTCCCTCCATAGAAGATAAAGTGGTCAAGTTCGCCCATCGCGAACGACATCAGATATTTCTCGAACCGGAAGGCTGGGATCGTCGTGAATACTACCCTAACGGTATCTCCACCAGCCTGCCGTTCGCCGTGCAGGAATCGTTTCTGCGGACCATTCCGGGGCTTGAGAATGCCGTGGTGACGCGCCCCGCCTATGCGATAGAATACGATGCCTTCGACCCGCGCGATCTTTACCGGACACTCGAGAGCAAGCGGACTCCGGGCCTTTTTCTCGCCGGGCAAGTGAACGGCACCTCGGGCTATGAAGAAGCGGCTATACAGGGCCTTGTCGCCGGGGTCAACGCCGCCCGCCGGGCGCTGCGATCCGCCAAGGAACCGTTCATACTTGAACGACACGAGGCGTACGGCGGTATTCTCATCGACGACATCGTTACGAAAGGCGTCGACGAGCCGTACCGCATGTTCACCAGTCGCGCCGAACACCGGTTATCGATCCGCGACGATAATACCGCCGACCGTCTGCTGGAAAAAGCGCACTGTTTTTCACTTCTTCCCGAAGCCAGCTATATCGCCGAACGGCAACGATTGGATACCGTGGAACAAATAACGACCTTCCTCCTCCTTACGGCTGTCGCGCCAACGGCGGAGACAAACGCCCTGCTGCAAGAAATGGGCGAAGCCCCCCTCATCAAAAAGACGCCTCTTGCGGCTCTGTTGAGAAGGCCCCGTTTTGATCGCGCAAAGCTTGCTCGTTTATCAATCCTGCCGGCGGCGGCGGACGCTCTTTGGGCTCGCGCCGTCACTACGCTCCGCTATGCCGCTTACATAGAAAAAGAGCAGGAGGAACGGGCGAGGACAGAGCATCTGTCCGCGATCATGATACCGGCCGGATTTTCCTTTGAGCGACTGCCGGGACTCTCGCGAGAGATAGAGGAAAAACTAACCCGCCATCGCCCGGAGGATCTGTTACAGGCGTCGCGTATCCCGGGGGTCACTCCAGCGGCGATCTCCGTTCTGCTCATGCGCTTGAAAGGTCGTTCCGACGGAGGTTCCCGTGCAGGTTGATGTTTCACGTGAAACGTTCCGTGCCGCACTTGATGCAGGCTTGGACGAACTATCCTTGCCGCTCCCGGAACAGGTCCGGGAAAAAAGCGGCGACCTTTACTCTCTGCTTTTCGACTGGAACCGGGTACACAACCTCACCCGCGTTGTCGAGCCAGCCGAAGCGGCCCGTCGGCACTTCGTAGAATCCTGGTCTCTTCTTACGGTACCGGGCCTGTTTGAAGGAGTCCGCTCCTGCGCCGACATCGGTTCAGGCGCGGGTTTCCCCGGCTTGCCGCTCGCGCTCGCTCTGCCGGGCATCCATTGGACACTCATTGAAAAAGCTCAAAAAAAAGCGGCGTATCTGACCTTTGCCGCCGCGGCCTTGAAGGTGAACAATGTTTCCGTACTTTGCGCCGACGCACGAAAGACCGCCGAACGTTTTGACCTTATCACCTTCCGCGCGCTCACTTCCGATGATCGTTTTATCCTTGACCTCGCCGCCTTACTTTCGCCTGCCGGGCGCTTCGTGCTTTTTCTCGGACCGGCACAGCAAGCTCCCGACGGATTCGCCGGAGAGGAACTCTCTGTCGCGTTAGGTGATCGCACGTTGCGGCTGGTCGTGGGCAGACCCCGGCAACGCTTCGGTTGACAGCGTCTTTCTTTTCTGATAGGTTCTTCCGAAAGCAACCGGATGGGGGTTCCCATGAAACACTTGTTCTTCGGCCTTGTCTTTTTTACCGTTCTCGTTTTCGGCGTGGAAAACAGTCCGGCCATGAACCGGCGGATAGAAGCGCTTGCCTTTGGTGAGGCGACCCTTGCCTATCGACTGGTGGCTCTTTCGGCCAGCCTTGCCATCGCCGCCGCGACCGACAACGATGCCCTTCTGTCCCTGCTCGAAAATGTCGAAAGCACCCTTTCCAACGGGAAAAGCTTTCTCGCGACGCAGCAGGACAAGACCTCCTTCTCGAAGGAGATCTCCGGCCTCATCGATTCGGTTCTTTCCTGCTCCGGCGATGTCCGGTCGTATGTTCAGAACAAAAACTACGGAAATCTGCAGAAGATCCGCGGATGCATAGACCCGCTCGAAGGAAAGATAAGCGATCTGACCGAGCGATTCAACAAAGCGGCGCCGCCGGCGCCTGCAAAATAACGGGGGAGGAGATGACCGACGTTCTTATCCTGATGGGCAGCGATTCCGATTGGACCGTCATGAAAAAGGCGGCCGATGCGCTCAAAGAGTTCGGGGTCACGTTCGAGGCTCATGTATCTTCGGCGCACCGTACCCCCGAAAAGACCCTCGCGCTGGTCAAGGGCTTCACCGGAGCCTGCATCATCGTCGGCGCCGGTGCCGCGGCCCATCTGGGCGGCGTGGTGGCTGCCCACACGGTCAGACCGGTCGTCGCGGTGCCGCTCAACTCGACGCCGCTGGCGGGACTCGACGCCCTGCTGGCGACCGTACAGATGCCCGCCGGGATCCCAGTGGCGACCATGGCGGTGGACGGATCGAAGAATGCCGCGTTGTTCGCCCTTTCCATCATCGCGACCGGCGACCAGTCGCTTCGCGACCGCCTTGAAGAATACCGCGCGAAAATGGCGGCCGAGGTTGAAGCAAAGGACTCGAAACTCCAGAAACTCCTGCGCGAGGGCTGATTACGCATGGAGATATTCTCCATCGAAGAGGCGGCATGGCGGATCCGCAACGGCTCCATCGTTGCTTACCCAACGGAGACGGTTTATGGTCTCGGCACCATTTTATATGAGAACGACTCCGTCGATCGCTTGAAAAAGATAAAAGGTATCCCTTCCTCCAAACCTTTGTCGGTGCTGATCTCGAAGAACCGGCCCGGGATGATCGAGGAACTGGTCCCTTCCTTCTGCCCGATAGCACAACGGCTTGCCAAGTTCTACTGGCCCGGGCCGCTCACCATCATTCACGAGGCACGGCCCGATGTCCCCGAAACGGTCACCGGCAACACCGGGACCATCGGCATCCGCTGTTCTCCCCATCCGGGGGTGAACAAACTGGTGGAACTGGTGGGGCACCCCATTATAACCACCAGCGCGAACCTGACCGGAAGACCGCCGGCAACCTCCTATGAAGAGGTCTTTTCCTACTTCGAGGGGATCATCGACGGTATTTTGCTTTTTGATGAAGCGGAAACATCTCTTATCCCCCGGGCAAGCAACATCCCTTCGACCGTCGTTCAGGTTGATCTTCACCATATCGAGATCCTCCGCGAGGGAGCGATAAAAAAAGAGGAGCTCCTTCGCAAGATATATGAGTGAACAGCCTTTTTCTCTCGATCCTATATACGACGATCGCACCGTTATCAAACAGCATCGGCGCGGATATCGCTTTTCGGTCGATGCTCTTTTGCTCGCCTGGTTCGTTTTTCGGCACACCGCGACGCGACGAATCGTTCGTTCTCTGGAATTGGGAGCGGGAAGCGGCGTGATATCGATCCTGCTTAAAAGACGGGGACTGACCGGCCATATCGATTGCGTGGAACGCGAAGGCTCGCTTTTCGGCCTGTTACAGAACAATCTTCATACCAACGGTTTTGCCGACGATATATCTCCCCTCAACGAGGACCTGCGCTCCCTCCGGCTCCCGCCGGAACGGTACGAATGCGTCTTCTTCAATCCGCCGTATCATCCGCCGGCGACGGGAAGGACCAGTCCGGAAAATGAAAAAGCGGCGGCGCGACATGAAATTCATGGATCCCTCGACGATTTTCTACGGGTCGGGGTCGCCGCGATCAAGAAGAACGGACGGCTCTTTTTTATCCATCCCGCCGAACGGGCGCCGTATGCTTTTGCCGTGGCCGCCGCGCGGGGACTAACCCCTTTCGAGACGATCGCGGTCCGCGAACACCCCTCCGACGACCCTTCTCTGTTCCTCTACGGCTGTACCCGCGGCCCGGCCGAAAAAGGACGGCAACGCTTCGGAATAATCACCATGAGGGATGAACAGGGAGTCTTATCCGGGGAGGGGACCGCTATTCTGTATGCGCCGGGACGTGGAACGCAAAATATCGGCCAATGAAATTGAAAAAGAGAAAATGCCTGCTAGAATACCCCCGCACGACATACCCCTTGGGGAATCGGGAGAGACTATGTGGAAGAAGATAAAAGACCGGCTCGGCGCCTCTGAGAACGCCAACATCGTCAAGGCGTTCATCAACCCGTTGCGCGCCGTAAAAGAAAGCAATGAAGAACTGATCATCGGCTGTCCGAGTCAGCAGATAGTGACCCTGCTCGAAAAACAACGACTCGATCAGAAGATCCTTTCGCTTGCCCGGGAACTCATTTCTCCCGACATCGCGGTTCGGTTCGTCGTGAAAAAACTGGTCGACATGGAGGGGATACAATCCTCGCTGCCGTTACCGGAGACTACCGAAACGGCAGGCGACGGAAAAAAAGGAAGGTCTCAAAAAAGCACCGCGATCTCCAACGAGTTCACCTTCAATACCTTCGTGGCGGGACCGAGCAACAAGGATGTGTACGAGTCGGCGCTCTATGTGGCCAGACACCCCGGTACGAACCGCAATCCGCTGGTCATCTACGGCGGCACCGGTCTGGGCAAGACCCATCTTCTGCAGGCGATCGGCAACTTCGTCGGTTCAAAGACGCGCCCTTTCTGCTATATCTCCACTCAAAAACTCATCAACGACTTTTACAAAGCGATGTCGGGCGACGGGATACAGAAATTCCGCGAGGGGCTGCTGGCCTACGATTTCATGCTCATCGATGATATCCAATTCATGAAGACCCCCGGCATCCAAGAGGAATTTTTCCGGATGTTCAACGAATATCATCATGCAAAAAAGCAGATCGTCATCACCTCCGACCGCTATCCCGGCGAGATACGCGAGATAGACAGTCGGCTGCGGTCACGGTTCGACGGCGGGGTCACCATCGAGATCCGTCCGCCCGAACTTGATACCCGTATCGCTATCGTTCACAAGAAAGCGGAACTCTACGAAATGAAGATAGACGATGAGGCGGTTTTCTTCATAGCGAAGAATTTTAAAAATAATGTTCGGCAGATAGAAGGCGCATTAAAGACCCTCCAAATCTCGGCGGAGATCGTCGGCCGACGCGATATATCCAAGGACTTCGCAGCCGATCGTCTACGCGATATGATAAAGGTTCGTACCAGCATCAGCATGGATGACATCATAAAAATGACCGCCACCGTGATGGGGGTAAAAGGAGCCGATATCCTTTCACCGGAAAGATCCAAACAGGTGTCGCTTTCCCGTCAGATCGCCATGTTCCTTTCAAAAAAATATACCGGGTCGACGCTGGTCGACATCGGTCGGCGTTTCGGCGGCCGCGATCATTCGACCGTTATTTCTTCCGTTTCCCGCATTGAAAAACTTTTTATGGATGACATCAATATAAAGAAGATCGTAGAAAAACTGGAGCGTGAGATCGAGGATATGAAATATTAACAAATGTTCAAACAATGGCTGTTAGAAGAATGTCCACTTTTTTTTTCAACCGGAGAGAAGATACCATTGACCACAACAGATGGTATAATAGTATGAGTGTTATCGGTATATTAAATAGACTTCAACACTTTCAACGACATAGTAGTAGTGTTACTCTATATATTCTTAATATGAACAATACCAATTAAGGGGGATATCATGACACGCATCACGTTCAAAAGAGAAGAACTGCTTCGGGCGGTCGAGTATGGTATGACATCGGTGGAAAAGAAAAGCACCATGCCGATCCTGTCTCATGTACTGTTGGAATCGTCGAAGAACCAGTGTCGTATCGTATCGACCAACCTCGACACCTCGGTCATCGTCCGGTTGACGGCGATCGATTATGAGGGTGAGGCGAAGATAGCGATACCTGCCCGTCATTTTTATGAGATATGCAAAGGAGTGCGTGGCGAAACGGTAAAACTGGAACACGACGGGGAACACAATGTGTTGTCGGTGACCTCCGATAAAACAGGCTATACCCTGCCGTGCGGCGAGGCGAATGATTTTCCGGCCGTTTCGGGAGAGGCGGGAGAGGAGGTGACCGTATCGCTCAAAAGGATACTGCCGCTGTTCAAAAAACTGCAGTTCTCGATGACTGACCCGAACTATAATAAAACCTATTCGGGCGTACTGATGATGCGGGTCACCGAAGAGAAAAAAGAGGTCATCGAACTGGTCACGACCGATATTCATCGTATATCGATCGTAACATTGGAAAACTTCAAACTGCCGCTGAAGGAATTGACCGAAGGGATCGTTATCCCCGGTAAGAATTTTTCTGAAATAGTTAAAATATTCAGCGATATAGATGAGGCAAAACTCTCTATAAAAGAGGGTAAGATGATCATCACGGCCGACAATGTGGCTTTCATCTGCCGTCTTATCAAGAACGAATTCCCGAGTTACCGCAATGTGACCGGCAATCCGTCGCAGATAGACAAAAAGGATCACGCGGAAGTACGGCGCAAAGAGTTGGTGGACGGCATCAAGAGGGTCATTGCGCTGTCGACCGAGGAAAAAATCTGGGCCGCCCGTTTCGAGTTCAAGGGAGATACGCTGCGGATGAGCGCCAGTTCGGAGTTCGGCGGCAGTTCGAGCGATGAGATACTGGTGGAAAAAGGGTTCCAGAGCGACCGGACCATCGGCCTGAACGCCCGTTATTTCCTTGAGGTGGTTGGTGTCATCGATGACGAGAAGGCCCGGCTCATCGTCGAAGAGGGGCTGCGTCCGCTTACCATCATCGAAAAAAGCCCCGAATTCACCTATACCCATATGGTGATGCCGCTCCGCATATAGCGCGGCCGTTATGCATCTTGAATCCCTGCTGTTGAGAAATTTCAGGAAATTCAAAGAAGAACAGTTTTCCTTCGGTCGGCGGACCCTTATCAGCGGACCGAACGGATCGGGAAAGACCACCCTTATCGAGGCTTGTGCCGCGGCGCTCGGCGGCCGAAGTTTCCGGAGCGCCGATCTCAAGGAATGCATTCGCGAGGGGAGCGATCACTTTTTTGTTAAGGCGGCGGTCGAGCTGGGGGGCCTTGACCGGGCCGAACTGACCGCCGGCGCCGATCGGAAGGGACAGAAAAAACTGACGCGCGACGGACAGCCCGTTTCGCGCCGGGCGCTCCTCGCGGCCACCTCCTTTGTACTCTGCACGCAGGAGGATCTGGAAATGGTGAGCGGCTCGCCCCGGAAAAGGCGCGATCTGCTCGACCGCGCGGCGATGGGGATGGATCGCGGCTACATCGATATCGCGTCGCAGTATCTGCGGTATGTCAAGCAGAAAACGGCGCTGTTGCGCAGTGAACGGAAAAGCGGACTCAAACATCTCAATGAAGCGGCGGTACCGCTCATTTCGGAGATACGGCGACGCCGCGGTACGGCGGCGCGGGCGCTGAGCGCTCATTTTGCGGCGGCGGCGGCGCAGGCGGGGCTGGAACTGTCGGTGGAGATACGACTGTCGGCGGAGGAGGGGGAAGAGGTGCGCAGACGGCTTCATGACCGGATGGCACGCGAGATCGAGCGGGGCATCCCTCTGTACGGACCGCATCTCGACGATATCCAGATGGAGCTGACCGGCCGGTCGGCGCGGTCGTCGTCGTCGGGGGAGGTGGCTTTCGGCGCCTTCTGCCTGCGGATCGCCGAAACCGTGCTCCTCGGCGAGGCGGGGTGGCCGCCGGTACTGTTCGCCGACGAGATATTCTCCTTCATGGATCGCGACCGGCGCGACCGGGCTTTCGCCCTCATCGCGGCGCTCCCGTTCCAGACGGTGGTCACCTCGCATCGGACACCGGGAGAGGGGAACGCGCCGGAGGATTGTACCGTGATAGCGTTGGAGAATTGAGAGCATGACCAAATTCATGATGATGTTGGTGTCGGTTCTGGGCGCCGGGTTGTTGTCGGGGACGCTTTCCTCTTTTGTGCTGGCTAAGGTACGCGGCAGTTATTCCATAGCCGTCGCCACCGCCGTCGGAATGCTGGTGCTCGTTGCGGTGCTGTACCCGTTGTACCGCTACCTCAATGCATGGGCAACCGCGCTGTCGAAGATGTTCCTGCGTACCGGGAAGAAGATGTTTGGCCGCGTCATTGGTCTGATCGTGGTGTTTCTGGCTTTATTGGCGATTTTGTACTATGGATATGCCCGGCTTTGGTTCGGTGTCAATGTGTATGCGGTGCTCTTCGGGAATATTATTTGAGGGGAAAAGACGAGGTAAGAGATAAAGAAAAACCTGACCCCCGAAGAGGAGGAACAGCAGTGGGTCGAGACGGTCTATCAGGGCGATAAGCCGCAACTGACCCTGCGCGCAGTGGTCA
>CALMRE010000208.1 GCA_937871295.1 uncultured bacterium
CTTAAAAAGATTGACACTATATCGCCGCAGGGGTAGATTTCCGATGTCGAGGGTTCGACGGTTTTATTTTCTTTCTGTTAGGAGGATCATATGAAGAAAAAGTTTCTTGCGGTGACGATGGCAGTATTGATGCTGTTCTCGGCGCTGTTCATGCAGGGCTGTTACGGCAGTTACCCGCTGTTCAAGAAGTTGAATCAAGTGGTTGGCAGTATCGACGGCCGGTGGGGCTCGACGGCGGTAAATGTGATCTGCTGGATAACCTTCATTTATGGATTCACCCTTCTGGTCGATCTGTTCGTTCTCAATACGGTCGAATTCTGGCGCGGCAGTGACCCGCTGGCGATGAATGACGGTGAGAGCGAGACGCAGGTGGTCAGTTATCTGGGCGATCTCTACAAGATAACGGCGACCAAGAACCGGTTCGATGTCTATTGCATCGACGGCCTGCGCAAAGGCGAGACCGCATCGATGGTGTACGATCCCGATACCCGCATCTGGCGCGGCGAGAACGGCGATGTGGTGCAGGAACTGGTCCGGATAGGTCAGGACGGCATGGTCGAAGCGGTCAACTAGCCTTTTTTTTCCCTACATCTTCAAGACATCGTCGGCCACCAGTTCGGTGGCGGCCTGCGGATTGCGCGCCTGCGGCGCCGCCGTGGCCGGGGCAAAGAGCCGCTCTATCTCGTTCTTGGAGCCGCGCGGGTTGATAAGTATGAAGAAATGTTCGGCTTTGTCTCCGCAGGCAACCACGATACGGTCGTCCCGCTTGATCCCCATATTGGTGAACAGCAGTATTTTTTCGGTGGGGGAAAGGAGTTTTACGGCGGTGTCGGCCGACAGTTCAAGATAGTGTTTCTGCAAGCCGTCGCGTATCGTCGGGAGCGAGGCGAGCGGGAAGCGGTTTATGATCGATTCATCGCGGAAGACCGCGGAGCCGTTCTCTATCGTGAAATAGATGAGCCGTTCCGACAGACCGGAGAGTTGCTGGATGAGGTCCCCTTTGCCGTCCTTGACCTCGGCCGCCAGTTTTACCGCGGTGTCCATCCCCGCCATCATCGAAGCGTACTTCGACATGTCGAACAGGAAATTCTTGTATACCATCCGACGGAACAGCGAATAGGGGACATGGAAGTAGGTGGTGGAGATGTCGGGGAATATGTGCTGTATCATCTGCCGGACGCTGTCGAGATGAGCCGCGTTGAGAAAGCCGAGGATGATGTCGCGGCTCTCTTTTTTGTAGGATATCGGGAAAACGAGGTACTGCGCGATGACATCGGGGGTGAAGAACTTGAAGATGTCGTCCTTTTTGAAGGAGGTGGTCCCTTCGTCATAGATGACCGGATAGCCCTCCTCCTCGAAGAAGCGGGCCAGTTTCTTTTCGTCTATGTAGCCGCGGATGATCCCTTTCCAGACCGGGTCGAGATTCTGTTTCATGTTGACCAGACGGTTCGCGTTGTCGGAGGAGATGACCCCCTTCGATACCATCTTCAGTATGGTGTTCCTCATCTTCGGACCCTCCTGCCGGAAACGGGGCGATTATAACCGGGCGCGGCGAAAAATAAAGAAATATCTCATGCGGTCAGTTCGGTCACGGCGCGGGTGAACTGTTCGACGGTGAAGGGTTTCTGAAGCGTGAGGAGGCCTCCCCACGAGACCGCTTCCTGCACCCGTTCATCGAAGCGGTAACCCGAAATGATGAGCGCCCGGATGCCCGGTTTCAGACGGCGTATCTCGCGCAACGCCTCGATGCCCGAAAGTTTGGGCATCAGCAGGTCGAGTACGAGGTACTCTATCCGCTCCGCCTCCCGACGGAAGATATCGACCGCCTCGGCGCCGTCGACGGCCGTCAGGACGGTGTGTCCGAGCATATCGAGCATCTCCGCGGTCGTTTCGCGTATCACCGGTTCATCGTCGGCCAGCAGGAAAACACAACTGCCGCGGGCCGGGGCGGGCGCCGCCGCTCCCTTTTCACCCGGCGGGCCGCTTTCTTCGAGCGCCGGCAGGAACAGCGTGAAGATCGAACCGATGCCGGGCACCGACGAGACGGCGATGTGGCCGCGATGGCGGCGCAGGATGTTGTAGGCCATCGGCAGTCCCAGTCCGCTGCCTGTCCCGGCGGTCTTGGTGCTGAAGAAGGGGTCGAAGATGCGGCCGATGTTTTCGGGCTTGACGCCGACGCCGCTGTCGCTGATACGGAGCGACCAGTGAAGGCCGGTCGGCAGGTCGTGCGGCCAGCCGGGGAAGCCCGGCTCCACGGTCACCCGTTCGAGCGTCACCGAACAGGTGCCCCCCTGCGGCGAACCGGGAGGGCGCATGATGGTCATGGCGTGACGGGCGTTCACGAGGATGTTGAGCACGACCTGTTCGAGCAGCGCCGCGTCGCCGTTGACCGGAGCGGGGGTGTCGGGAAGTTTTACGCGGAACGTTATGTTCTTCTCGAAGGTCTTTTCGCCGATGACGACCACCTGCCGGACCGCCTGTGCGAGGTCCATCGGGGCGAAGACGATCTCCTGCCCGCGCGACAGGGCGAGCAGTTGCCGTATCATCTCGCTGGCCCGCTTCACCTGCGAATCGATCAGGTCGAGATATTCGCGCATCTTTTCCGGGGTCGCGTTACCCGGATCGTGTTCGAGAAGGTAGGTGAGGAGCGATGCGGCGCCGCCGATCCCCCCCAGCACATTGTTGAAATCGTGGGCGAGTCCCCCGGCCAGCGTTCCGATCGACTCCATCTTCTGCGCCTGTATCAATTGGAGTTCCTTGCGCTTGAGTTCCTCTTCAGCCTCCTTGATGCGGGTTAGATCGAGGGCCACACCACGCAGACCGACGACCCGGTCGTTCTCGTAGCGGGGCGCCGAATAGACGATCACCGGAAAAGTCTTGCCGTCCGTACGCAGGGCGGAGTATTCATGACCGGTGGTGGGCGCTCCTTTCAGAAGCGCGGCCGCATTCTGCAGGACACGCTGTCGATCCTCAGGCACGAGCATGTCGGATATCATGCGTCCTTCCGAGAGGTCCTTTTCGGTGCGTCCGAACAGTTCTAGACCCGCCCTGTTGACATAGGTATAGCGTCCCTGCATATCGGTTTCGAAGAGCGCTTGCGGCATCATGTCGGCCATCTCGCGGTAACGTCGTTCGCTTGCAGTGAGCATTCGACGGCTTTCACGCAGTTCGGTCGCCATCCGGTTGAAAGCATCGGCGAGCCGCGTCAGCTCATCGTCGCCCGTCGCCTCGATCCGCTGGTCGAGTTGTCCTTCCCCGATGCGGGCGATACCCTGCGTGAGCAGTTCCAGCGGTTCGGTGATGCGTTGGGCCAGCCGCCGGAAGATGAACAGCGAGAGGGCGAAGATCAGCAGGGAGGTCAGAAAAATGAAAAAAAGCGCGCGCCAGAAGGGAGAGAACAGTTCCCCGGTCTCCTGCGCGACGATGACCCGCCAGCGCGGCGTGACGAAGGAGGTCGCGCCGTCGGGAGCGGGATTCGCATGTGTGTTCCCGAAATACTCGGTGTTCCGTTCGGCGAAGAAGAAGCCCTCTCCGATAGCCTCTTCCGCGGGAGAAGGGCCCCGTTCGAACAGCCGCGTGTGGTCGGGATGGATAATGATGGTGCCGCTCTGATCGAGTACGAAAGCCCGTCCCGTCCGGCCGATGCGGAGATGGGCCACCGGTTCGGCGAATTGGCGCATGTTCAGCGTGACGGCGACCACGGCGATCACGCGGTCGCTGCTGAGGATAGGGGCGGTGTACTGTATGACCTTGGTGAGCGGATCGGTGAGCAGGTGTACATTCGATACGGCGGTCCGTCCTTCGAGCGCTTCGAGAAAATGGCTCTTGTGGCGCCAATCGCCGCGGCCCGCGAAGTCGGTGGATACCAGCACCGCGCCGTCGGGGGCGACGATGCTGATGTCTTCGTAGAGCGGGAGCATCTTGCGGAATTTCAGCAGTTCGAAACGGAGCGTTTCGCGGTCGCTCGTTTCGTCGCTGATGAGCGGGTTCTCGGCGATGAGCCGCGCGAGATCCAGTCCGTTACGGTTGAGCCGGTCGAGGTTGTAATAGAGTTCGCCCGCCAGTTTTGAGAAATTCTCTGCATTGCGGGCCCGGACGCTCGTCCGCATCGCGATGGCGGCGACGGCGGCAAGCATGAGCAGCGTCAGCACGACGATGCCGAGGAAGTAAAGCGACAGCCGCCGTCTCATCGGCCGGTCACCGCGCCGGTTGTTTGAGGAGGTTGAACAGCCGCTGATAGCCGGCGTGAGCCGCGCCGACATCGCGGTACTCCTCGCCGCGTTTCAGGGTCTGTTCTGCGGGGAACATCACGGCGTTGCCCTTGAGTTCAGGCAGAAGGAACGATTCGGAGCCGCGCACCGCGTTGGCGTAGAAATAGGTGTTCGAACTGCGCGCCGCGTTCTGGGGGCGAAGCAGAAAAGCGACAAAGCGGTGGGCCGCCTCCGGGTTACGGGCCGCCTTGGAAAGGACATACTGATCGGACATGATGCCGAAGCCTTCGCGGGGGAGAAGGAAGCGGTATTCGGCCCGGCCGCGTGCCTTGTAGAGGTAGTCGCCGTTGTAGGTCTGCGCTATCCAGACGCTACCGTCCATCACTTTGGCGATGTTGTCGAAAGTGTCGCCGAACGAGACGCCGTTGTCGCGCAGCGATCCGGCGTGTATCCCGGCGCCGGCCACGCCTGCCGGGTCGGTGTCGTTTATCGAGCGGCCCGCCTTGAGCAGGAGGGGGATGAGCGCATCGCGCAGATCGTCGAGCAGGCGTATCCTGCCGCGATATTTCGGGTCCCACAGGATATCCACGCTGTCGGCGTCGTCGGGCACCTGCCGGGTATCGACGATGAAGCCGGTGGTGGAGATGAGGTAGGGGACCGCCCACGGGAAATGCCCGGAAAAGCGCGGCAACAGCGCCTCGTGTCCCGGGAGTTTATCTTTTTCGAAAGGCCGTATCAGTTCGGCCTTTTTCAGAAAATCGATGCTGCTGTTGTTGCTTATCACCAGATCGAAGGCGCCGGGGTCCTCCTGCAGGCGGGCCAACTGTTCATCGGTGGTCTTGTACTCCACCACCGTGACGGCGATGCCGGTCTCCTTCTCGAAGTCGGCGATGACGCCTTTATCGAGATAATCCTCCCAGTTGAAGATGACGAGCGTACCGGGCTCCGTTCGGGTTTGAGCGGGATGGCGGAAGAAAAGATAGAGCGCCAGTATGGCCACGCCCGTCAGTAACACGATGTATAAAAACGATCTTTTCATGCCCCGGCAAGACCTGATCCGGGTCGATTGTATCGCGTCGGGACCGGTAATCAAGAAAAAAGAACGGAACGGCTACAAATCAAAGAAGGGCCCGATGCCTCAATTGACCTTGAAGGTCAGGTCTCCTTTCTCGAAGAAGTTGACGATCTGGCGCGCCGCGGCGATGCCGGCGTTGATGTTGGCCTCTTCGGTCTGGGCCCCCATCTTTTTCGGGGTGAAGAAGGCGCGGTCCTTGTATTTTTCGACCACCTGTTCCTTCACGGTATCTTCGACATCGGAGAGGTATTTGAAGTCGGGCCGCTCTTCGAACATCTTGAGGAGTGATGTCTCGTCGATGACCTCCTTGCGGGCGGTGTTGATGAGGACCGCCCCCTTGGGCATCTTCGAAAGGAGCGCGTGATTGATGCTCTTTTTGGTCTTTTCGGTGGCCGGGATGTGGAGCGATACATACTGGCAGGTGCCGTAGAGTTCTTCGACGCTCTTGACCGCCTTCACGCCATCCTTCTCTATCACTGCGGCGTCCACGAACGGGTCGTAGGCGTAGATCTCCATGCCGAAGCCTTTCGCGATGGCCGCCAGCGACCGGCCGACGAAGCCGTAGGCGTGGATGCCCAGTTTCTTGCCGCGCAGTTCGGTGCCGCTCTTCGGGGTGAACCAGGTGCGGGCCGCGTAGAGCATCATCCCGAAGGCGAGTTCGGCCACCGCGTTCGAGTTCTGCCCGGGGGTGTTCATCGCCACGACCTTCTTCTCGGCGGCGTATTTGGTGTCGATGTTGTCGTAACCGGCGCCGGCGCGGACGACGATCTTGAGGTTCTTGGCCGCGTCGAGCACTTCCTTATTGACGATGTCGGAGCGGATGATGATGGCGTCGACCGCGGGAACCGCCGCGAGCAGGTCCTTGGGGTCTTTGTAATTCTCAAGTTTGATGAGTTCGTAGTTCGCCTCTTTCACGATGGCCGCGATCTTCTCGACCGCCTCTTTCACGAACGCCTTCTCGGTGGCAAGCAGGATCTTTTTCATGGATATTTCCTCCGTGGTGGTTAAGCACAAACGCAGGATGAATCTAGCACGCCGCCGGAGCGGTTGTCAACTTTACCGGTTGCTTGTCTTTTCAACCATTTTCTGCTAGGGAACAGAAGGTTATTGGCGGAGTGTCGAGATGCAAGAAACGATCGCTACCTTTGAAAGCCGTCACGGCGGCGCGATACACTATGTCAGGTGGCTGCCCGACAACGGGCGGCCGGTGCGACGCGTCGTCCAGCTCGCCCACGGTATGGCCGAACACGGCGGGCGCTACCGCCATTTCGCCGAATTCCTCACGCAACAGGGGTTCGTCGTCTATGCCAACGACCACCGCGGCCACGGGTTGTCGGTGCTTCCCGGCGAGCCGCGCGGTTTTTTCGCGGAACAGGAGGGCTGGCAGAAGGTGGTCGACGATGCCCGCGACCTGACCGGCATCGCCAAACGGGACCATCCCGGTCTGCCGTTCTATCTTTTCGGCCACAGCATGGGCTCGTTCGTCGCCCGTTCCTACGCGATACGGTTCGGCGGCGAACTCGACGGCTTGCTTTTGTCGGGCACGGCGGGAATGCCGGTGGTGTGGGAAAAATGGGCGGTGCTCGCCATCGTGAAATTCTGCACGCTGATCTGGGGTATCCGGACGCCGTGCACGTTACTGCATACACAGTCGCTGCGGGGTTATAACCGGTCGTTCCGCGTTCCCGGGTCCGCTTGTCAGTACCATTGGCTGTCGCGCGACCCGGCGGTGGCGTATGCCTTCGAGGCCGATCCGCTCTGCGGCGGCGTCTTTCCGGCCGCCTTTTTCCGCGATCTGGCCGACGGGATACTTTTCATGAGCGATCCGGCGGGGATCGCGCAGATGCCGAAGGCTCTGCCGGTGTTCTTCCTTTCGGGCGACCGCGATCCGGTGGGGCGCAACGGGGCGGGGGTCCGCGAGGCGTATCGACTTTTTCTCGATGCCGGGATGCAGCGGGTGTCGTTGAAACTCTATCCCGAAGCGCGCCACGAGCCGCTCAATGAAATCAACCGCGAGGAGGTCTATGCCGATATCCTTGCGTGGTTCGGTTAGAGAAATTGCAATTTCTTCGTTTCGCGGGTAGTTTTCCCCGACAAAAGAGGGAGGACCTTCATGATCATCTATGTCGCCTTCGACGATACCGACACTTTGGATTGCGGCCGCGGCACCGGGAAACTGGCCCGCTGGTTCGCCGAGGTACTGCCGTCGGGCTGCCGCCTGACCGCCATCGTCCGCCAGCAACTGCTCGTCGCCGACGATATCCCGTACACCTCGCACAACAGCAGCCTCGTCTGTCTCATCGAGGCGCCGGGCGAAGAACTGAAACCGCAACTCATCGAGAGGGGCGCCAACCATATCAGGAACCATTTCGTCGTGGGGAGCGACCCGGGACTGTGCGTCGTATCGGAACATAACCCGGCGATCCGTTCGCTCAAGGAGTTCGGCAGACTCTGCCTGGTCCGCAAGGTGACGCAGGCCGAGGCGCACGCCGCGGTCGGTTCGGGCCATTTGTCGGGCCACGGCGGGACCAACGACGGCGTCATCGGGGCGGCGGCGGGGGTCGGGCTGACGGCGCTCGGCGATTCGGGACGGCTGAACGAATGGATCGAGCCCGGTTTCATCCGCGGCCTCCCGCAGGAGACGACGGCGGGGTTCCTGCGCGAAAAGCGCATCGAGCCGCTGGCGATAGACAAGAACGCGGCGTGGATACCCGATGAGGACCTCATCGACAACCGCGGCTGGCTGCGGCCCAACTGGGTGCGCGGTCGCGCCGTTCTGCCGGTGCTGGCGATAGTGCCCAACCGGTGGCAGACGCTCCCGAAGAAAAAAGGGGATGAGGCATGACCACCACGCGGCGACTTTTGGGCTATCTCTGGCGCGAGAAACGGCTCATCGGCGGCGGCATCCTCTTCACGGCGCTGATGGGGCTGGTCGAGGTGGGGACCGGATCGCTCCTCAAGATGCTGACCGACGGTATCGAGGAGATCAGCCGTTTCTTCAAGCACGGCGGCGACGGCATCGTCGAGATACCGCTCCAACTTAAAATTCCGTTCCCCGGCAGTAAGGGGAAATTCAAACTGCTCGACACGATACTTTCGGGTGCCGACGAGGTTTACCGCGGGATGCTCTACCTCGCGTTGGCGGTGGTGGTGCTCTATCTCCTGAAAGCGCTCTTCGAGTATGTCCGCGAGATCTGCATGAATTCGGCGATTCAGCGTATCCTCAAGCGCTTCCGCTCCGAGATATTCGGCAAACTGCTGGGCCTGCCGCTTTCGTTCCATGACCGGTCCCGCAGCGGCGACCTCGTTTCGCGGGTCACCTACGATGTGACGACGCTGGAGCGGGTGCTGGAACTCTTCATCGAGATAGCGCGGACGCTCGTCTACGCCCTCGTTTTCGTGCCGGTGATGTTCGTCATCAACCCGCAGATAACGCTCTTCACCGTCCTGTTCTTCCCGCTGTCGTGGATACTCATCACCCGGTTCTCGCGGAAGATCCGGCGTATCGGCCGCGACATCAGCGAAACGGTGGGCGACTACACGGCGGTCATGCAGGATAGGACCCGCAATCTGCGGACCATCAAGGGGCTCACGGCCGAGGAGACGGAGCGGAGCCTGTTCGACGCGCTGGTCGAGCGCAACTACCGCCTCTTCGTGAAGATGATACTATTCAAGTACATCATGAAGCCGTCGAACGAACTCATCGGGATGATCGGCGTCGCGGTCGTCTTCGTCTACTTCGCGGGGCGGCTCGTGTCGGGCGATACGACGCTCGGCAATGTCGTTCTCTACCTCTACCTCATGCAGCAGGCCTACAAGCCGGTCAAGAAGGTGGCGGCCGCGTTCGGCGAACTCTACAATACCCTCGTCTGCACCGGCCGGATATTCAGCCTCTTCGACGAAAACGAAGAACAGCCGGAGGGGAGCGCCGCCATTCCCGCCGTGGGCGCTATCGAGATGAACGGCCTTTCGTTCCGGTACGAAGGGACATCGGCGCTCTTCGTCGGCTTCTCGTGCCGTTTCCCGCAGGGCATCACGGGGCTCACCGGCAACTCGGGGTCGGGCAAGACGACGCTCTGCGCCCTCATCCAGCGTTTCTACGAGCCGACCGTCGGGGTGGTGACCTACGGCGGGACGCCGCTTGCCGATATGCCGCTCGTGCCGTGGCGCGAACTGGTCGCCTATGCCGGGCCCGACAGCGCGCTCTTTGCCGGAAGTGTCGCCGAGAATCTGCGCTATGGTAACGCGTCGGCCGACGAGACGATGCTCCATGAACTGCTGGCGGCGCTCGATATCCCGGAAGAAACGCTCACCGCGTCGGCGGGTGAGGGGGGACGGCTTCTGGCGCAGGGTCTGCGGGAACGGCTGGTGCTGGCACGGGCGATCCTGCGGAAGCCACGGATACTCATCATCGACGAACTGTGCGACGGGATGGATAAGACGCGCCTTGATGCGCTCTTCGAAGCGGTCCACGACATCCCGACCGTCATCATCGTCTCAAAAAATCAGTCAGTGCTTGATCGTACCGCGAGCGTGGTACGACTGTAAGCCGCTATCGAATGAAAGTGTTCTGGAAACACCGATAGAACTGCACATTGCAGAACGCTCCCGTTCCGCAATCGCCATCGTTCCGGCAGTCGCCGGCATACGGTTCAAGGACGGCGCCGGTGTCAAGAGCCCTGACCGTGTCTTTCCCGCCGGTCAGTAGCACGCTGTTGTCGGGGGCGATGGCGGCATTAGTGATCCCGTAATAATGGGGAGGCAGAGTCAGCGATCTTTCTCCAGCGATATCCCGTATCTCCTTGTCGGTGATAAGATAGCGGCCGTCGGCCGAAAAGACCACCACGCGGGAATTAATGTCGGGGTCCGGCACGGTGGTTCCGTCGGAGAGTGAGACCCGGTAGACGGTGTTGTCGGCGAGGAACATCTCGGTGCCGTCGGGAGAGAAGGAGAGCGTTCCCCGCTGCGGCACGCGGAAGGCCTCCAGCCATTCGGTGCGGTCATAGACGACGGTATGGTCGCTGAAGACCACTACCAACCGCATCCCGTCGGGCGAGAAGGCGATGTTGTAGGAGGCGGCCGTTTCTCCGGTGTGCGCGATGGTGCCGATCAATGCACCGGTAGCGGCGGCGGCACGAC
>CALMRE010000209.1 GCA_937871295.1 uncultured bacterium
AACTTGCACGGAAGACTAACTTATGATACTGTCCAAACAACGGGGGGCGGTCAGCTCCCGAAGCGGATTTTGTTACTGATAATGATGTATGGTCGGACAGTCTTGTAAATGATGAAGGGTATGATACAGATGATATCCTTTCAGATTCGGAGCAAACGGATGATCAGTTGGAAACGGAACAGATAATCGAAGACACCGACCTCATATTTCTAGATGAAAGTGTTGATATGGATATTCCCGACAACGACCTTTTGCCTTTTTGCGGCGATGGATTCACGGATGCCAACGAGCAGTGCGATGAAGGCCTCAATAACGGTGTCGCCGGTTCATATTGTAGTGATCAATGCGTCAATCTCGGCGAACAGCAACATCCGGCTATTGCCGATACCGGTCGTACCGATGATTTCGAGATAACAACGCCGATTGCGGGGGAAACCGTCGTCACCGATCTGGTCACCAATTTGATGTGGCAACAAATGACATCGAACAGTTCTTCTCTATGGCAGGGTGCTTTTGATTACTGTGAGAATCTTACCTATGCCGGTTTTAATGATTGGCATTTGCCTACACCGCATGAAATATCTTCATTGGTGGATTACGGTATAAGTCATTCCGCTTTGTATGAACCCATATCGTCCTCCATGGGCTGGGATAATGGAAATCTCCTCAGTGCGCTTGTTTATCTTCCTACGATCAACGACGATTATAATTTGAATACTTGGTTTTTCCAACTATATAATTCGCGTGTTTTCCCAAGTTGGGGAGGGGGATTAGACGACACAGCAATATGCGTTCGTCGTTTAGCAGAAACATATCCATTGGCCGTTCGTTATGAAGAGCAAGCAGGTTCCGACAGCAAGATAGTAGTTAAAGACAACAGAACAAATCTTTATTGGACAAAGGAAGACTTTGGACCGGCTGATTTCGATACGGCGCAAACCATATGTGCCGATTTGAACTATGGAGATTATGATGATTGGGAAGCTCCGTCAGTTGTCGATTTGTTAAGTTTGATCGACTATTCGCACTACGATCCAGCAAGCACTTTTCCTGGTATTTCCAGCAATGTTTTTTGGACCAATTTGACCGATTCGTACCATACCAACTATCAATGGTATGTTGATATGATGAGCGGAACATTAGATTACCAGCCAACAGAAAATTACTTTGTTCGCTGTGTGCGTCGGTAAACAGTTAGCTTTTTTAGTCAACCGACCCGAAATCAGACATACCTACACAGATAGGCGGTATCGACCTTCACTTTGAGCTTGAACTTTTTTCCTTTGTCGACGGTGAAGGTGTGGCCGGGGCCGAAACTCTTCCACGCCGTCTCACCCGGTAACTGGACGACCAGCTCGCCCGCCACCACCGTCATGTGCTCGACGGTGTCGGTGCCGAACTCATACTCGCCCGGCGCCATGACGCCGACGGTGGCCTTACCCTCGTTGGTCATAAAACCGATAGACTTGACCGTGCCGTTGAAATACTCATTGACCTTGAACATAGCATGCTCCCTCATAAAGTGGCGGGGATAGGTTCGTCGATTGAGAGGGAATTGTCAAGAAAGAGGGATCACTTCCACACCGGCTGGCCGGAGGCTTTGAGTTCTTTTTTCCACGCGGTCTGCACGAGGTCGATGAGCGTCTTGGGAAGCGGGACATAGTCGAGCGACTTGGCCGCCTTGTCGCCGTTCTTCAGGCACCAGTCGAAGAACTTGAGCATCGTCTGCGCTTTCGCGGCGTCGGGCATCGCCTTATATATAAGGATATAGGAGGCGCCGACTATCGGCCAGCTCTGGTCGCCCGGCTGATCGGTGAGGACCATATAGAAACCCTTCGCGTTCTGCCAGTCGGCGTTGGCCGCCGCGCTCTGGAAGGTGTTGATGGCCGGAGCGACGAACTTGCCCGCCTTGTTCTTGAGTTTGGTGTAGGTCATCTTGTTCTTGAGGGCGTAGGCATATTCGACATAACCGATCGAACCGCCGGTCTGCTTGACGAACGCGGCGACCCCTTCGTTACCTTTGCCGCCCACGCCGGTCGGCCACTTGACCGCCTTGGCGTTACCCACCTTCGCGGACCAGTCGGCCGACGCCTTGGTCAGGTAGTTGGTGAATATCCACGTGGTGCCGGAGCCGTCGGAGCGGTGGACCACGACGATCTTCTGGTCGGGAAGGGCGAGACCCGGATTATCGGCCGCTATCTTCGGGTCGTTCCATTTCGCTATCGCGCCGAGGAATATCTGCGCGAGCGTTTCGCCCGAGAGTTGGAGTTTCCCCGGTTCTATCCCTTTCACATTGATCACCGGGACCACCCCGCCGATGACCATCGGGAACTGGAACAGGCCCGCCGCATTCAGGTCCTCTTCCTTGAGCGGTTCGTCGGAGGCGCCGAAGTCGACCGTTTTGGCCTTGATCTGGGCGATGCCGCCGCCCGAGCCGATCGACTGGTAGTTGAGCTGCATGCCGGTGAGTTTGTTGTAGTCGAACGCCCACTGCGAGTAGATGGGGAACGGGAAGCTGGCCCCCGCGCCGTTGACCGTTTCGGCCGCCGCGAGCGTGGCGAAGGTGAGTAGCGCGCTGAGCAGTGCAATTAATTTCTTCATAGTCTCCTCTCCTCTTGTGTTATCAATAACCCTCCGGCGCAGCGGCGCCGGACGATGAGATTTGTACGGCCGCTCTGTTAGGAGACAATGAAAGCGCGGTCAGATTCCGGCGAGCAAAATGAGAATTGGCGGTCAATTGACGCCCTCTTAACGATACGCTAACACAACGGCTCTATCTTCACCGTGGATCAAGAACGGGGAGACGCGATGTCCCGCTTCGGCGACTACCTATCGGAACACTTCGAAACGCTTTTCCGCTGGTTCACCATCCTGTGCGCCGCGACGGTGCTCATCATCATGGCGGCGATGTTCGTCAATCTCGCGTGGAACGCGCGGCTCGCCATCGGGGAGTTCGGCATCGGGTTCCTGTGGAGCGAGGAGTGGGATCCGGCGCTCAACCAGTACGGCGCCTTTTCCAGCATCTACGGGACGCTCGTCTCGACCGCCATCGCGATGGTGATCGCGGTGCCGATGAGCGTGGTGATCGCGCTGTTCCTCGTCGAACTCGCCCATCCGACGGTGTCGAAGGTGGTCGGCGGGGCGATAGAACTGCTGGCGGCGATCCCTTCCATCATATACGGCATGTGGGGGCTGTTCGTCTTTGCGCCGTTCATGGCCGAAACGGTCCAGCCGTTCCTGCAGGAGACGCTCGGGCTCGAAAAGGCGCCGCTCATCGGGAGATTCTTCTCCGGCGCGCCGATGGGTATCGGGATGCTGACCGCCGGCATCATCCTCGCCCTCATGGTGCTCCCCTTCATCACCGCCGTCATGCGCGATGTCTTCGCGATGGTGCCGCCGGTGGTCAAGGAGTCGGCCTACGGGATGGGCTCGACCACCTGGGAGGTGACGCATAAGGTGACGCTCCGCTACGGGATACAGGGGGTGATCGGCGCCTGCTTCCTCGGACTCGGCCGCGCGCTGGGCGAAACGATGGCGGTCACCTTCGTCATCGGCAACGCCCACCACATCTCGGCGTCGCTTTTTGACGCCGGCAACTCGATCGCCTCGACGCTCGCCAACGAGTTCGCCGAGGCCTCCGAGCCGATCTACCTTCACTCGCTCATCTACCTCGGGCTGGTACTGCTGGTGATGACCTTCCTCATCCAGTTCGCCGCGCAGTGGTGGGTGCGCCGCCTGAAGAAGAGCATGGGGGCGGGGCTATGAAAAAGGCATCGAACACCCGCCGCCGCGAACTGACCGATCTGACGATGCGCGTCGTGTCGGGCACTGCGTCGCTCATCGGCATCTTCTTCCTCGTGTGGATACTGTGGACCGTCGGGAAGAACGGCATCGCCGCCTTCAACTACGACTTCTTCACCGCGCTCCCGACGCCGCCCGGCATCGAAGGAGGCGGGCTGGCCAACGCCATCGTCGGGACGCTGCTCATCACGATCCTCGCCGCCCTCATCGGCGTGCCGCTCGGCCTTTTCACCGGCGTCTATCTCGCCGAATTCGGCCGGAATACGCGGTTCGGCGGGATGGTCCGCTTCACGATAAACATCACGATGGGGATCCCCTCGATCATCGTGGGACTCTTCGTCTACACCCTGCTGGTCCTTCCCTTCAAACATTTCTCGGCCTACGCCGGGGCGGTGTCGCTCGCCATCATCATGCTACCGGTGATCGCGCGGACCACCGAGGATATGCTGAACCTCGTGCCGAACTCCCTGCGCGAATCGGCGCTCGCCATCGGGATGCCGCGCTGGCGCGCCATCGTTTCGATCCTCTTCCGCGCCGCGCGGTCGGGACTGCTGACCGGGATACTGCTCGCCGTGGCGCGGGTGTCGGGCGAGACGGCGCCGCTCCTCTTTACCGCGATGAACAGCCCCTACTGGATGCGGGGGCTGGCCGAACCGACCGCCAATCTGACCGTCACGATATTCAACTACGCGATGAGCCCGTTCGACGACTGGAAGACGCTGGCGTGGGGGGCGTCGCTGCTGATCATGGCGACGGTGCTCGGGGTGAACCTGCTTGCCCGGACCTTACTGAGGGAGAAGACGAAATGAGCGAAACGAAACTGCCGCTGTACGGCGATCTGGCCGATCCGACGCCCAAAATATCGGTGCGCGGGCTCGATTTTTTCTACGGCGACCATCAGGCGCTCTTCGCCAACGACCTCGACATCGCCCCCAACCGCGTCACGGCGGTCATCGGTCCGTCGGGCTGCGGCAAATCGACCCACCTGCGGGTCTATAACCGCATCTTCGAACTCTACCGCGACCAGCGGGCGAAGGGAATGGTGCTGCTCAACGGCGAGGACATCTCCGCCCCGTCGGTGAAACTGCTCGAACTGCGCCGCCGCATCGGGATGATCTTCCAGAAGCCGACGCCGTTCCCGATGTCGGTCTACGAGAATGTCGCCTACGGGATACGGCTCCACTACGCGGTGTCGAAAAGCGAACTCGACGGCCGCGTCGAGGAGGCGCTCAAGGGGGCGGCGCTCTGGGAAGAGGTGCGCGACCTGCTGCATAAGCCGGGGACGGCCCTTTCGGGCGGCCAGCAGCAGCGGCTCTGCATCGCACGGGCGATCGCCGTCGAGCCCGAGGTGCTTCTGATGGATGAACCGACCAGCGCCATAGATCCCATCGCGACCGCCAAGATAGAGGAACTGGTCGAGGGGCTCAAGGGGCGCTACACCATCGTGATCGTCACTCACAACATGCAGCAGGCGGCCCGCATCAGCGACTTCACCGCCTTTTTCTTCAAAGGCTACATCGTGGAATTCGGGGCGACGCGCCAGATATTCACCAACCCGCACAACAAAAAGACCGAGGAATACATCACCGGACGGTTCGGATAAGGGAGGGATGCCATGCCGATGCGGATACAGCGCGACATCGCGAAACTGAAACAGCAGATGCTCGAGATGAGCGTGCGGGTCGAGGAGGTCTTTTCGCGGACCATCCGGTGCGT
This sequence comes from uncultured bacterium, assembly GCA_937871295.1. Taxonomy (GTDB): domain Bacteria; phylum UBP6; class UBA1177; order UBA1177; family JAKLFG01; genus CALMRE01. The sequence goes on from CALMRE010000209.1 coordinate 5,518, forward strand.
GAAGGATCGTGACGCGGCGGCCGCCCGGATCATCATCGACGGCGACCGGGCGCTCGATATCGCCGAGGTCGATCTCGAGGAGGAGTGCCTCAAGACGCTCGCCCTCAACCAGCCGGTGGCGACCGATCTGCGGCTCATCGTCGCGGTGCTCAAGATCAACAACGACCTCGAACGGATCGGCGATCTGGCGGTCAACATCGCCGAGCGGGTGCTCACGCTCGCCGACCACGCCGAGGTGCCGCTGCCGTTCGATTTCAACCGGATGTCGGGGATCGCGCAGATCATGCTGCACCGCTCCATCGAGGCGCTGGTGAACCTCGACAAGACGACCGCCTACGAAGTTCTTGCACAAGACCGCGAAATAGATACCATACACCGGGAGATGTACCGGGCGGCATCGAAGGAGATGTGCGCGAAACCGGGACAGATAGAGTTCCTGCTGCACGGGATCGCGGTGTCGCGCTATCTTGAACGGATAGCCGACCACGCGACCAATATCGCGGAGGATGTCATCTACCTCGTGGACGGCGAGATCGTGCGGCACCACACCGGGGAGGGACCGAAGAACTGATGAAACGGCGTCTGCTCTGGCGACTGCTTCCCGCCTTCGTGGCGGTGGTGGCGGTATCCTTGTTCCTCTTCTCGCTGGTCGCCTTCCGCACCTTCAACGATTTCCACCGCGCCCAGACAACCGACGAACTGAGGGCGCAGGTGCTGCTCGCCGAACCGACCTTCCGCGCGGCGGCCGACCTCCAGCAGGCGGTCGCCGATCTGGGCGAACGGACCGGCACCCGGTTCACCGTCATCCTGCCCGACGGGACGGTGGCCGCCGATTCGGCCGAGGATCCGGCGCAGATGGCCAACCACGCCGACCGTCCCGAGGTCCGCAGCGCTTTGAGCGGGATCGTCGGCATATCGACCCGCCACAGCCCGACCCTGAAGAAAGAATTGATGTATGTCGCCGTTCGCGTCCGCGCGGCGGGGGAGACGCAGTTGGTCCTGCGCGCCGCCAAACCGCTGCGCGGCGTCAACGATGCGATACGGCCGGTCTTCGGCGTGATACTGCTGGCGGCGCTCATCATCGCGGTCGCGGCGGCGCTGGTCAGCTACATCGTCGCGCGGCGGCTGAGCGTTCCCCTGCGTCGCCTTCAGGAGGGGGCCGAAAAATTCGCCGCGGGCGATCTGGGGAGCCGTCTTGCCCTCCCCGACACCGAGGAGTTCGCGCGGCTCGCCCGGTCGCTCAACACGATGGCGGCCGAACTCGATACGCGGATACGGACCATCACCGATCAGCGTAACGAACTGCAGACGATCCTCACCAGCATGGATGAGGCGCTCATCGTGGTGGGGGAGGACGAGACGGTACTGCGGCTCAACCGCGCCGCCGGGGCGCTTTTCCATACCGCCGTCGAGGAGGCGGAGGGGAAGCCGGTGGTCGGCGTGGTCCGCAACCGCGCGCTTCACGAATTCATCCGCGAAGTGCTTGCCACGGGTCTGTCGAGCCAGCGCGAGGTCGAACTGTACGACAGCGACGGCCGGGTGCTCCTCACCCATGGCACCATCGTCCCGGGAGAGACGCGGATGGCGCTGCTGGTGTTCAGCGATGTGACGCGGCTGAAGAAACTCGAGAACATCCGCAAGGAGTTCGTCGCCAATGTGTCGCACGAACTGCGCACCCCGATAACCTCGATCAAAGGTTTTGTCGAGACATTGCGCGACGGCGCGGTGGACGACCCTGCCAACGCCCGGTCGTTCCTCGATACCATCGCGCGGCAGAGCGACCGGCTCGGCGCCATCATCGAGGATCTGCTCGCCCTTTCCAAGATAGAACGCGACACCGAACACGGCGGCATCGCCCGCGACCGCACGGAGCTCCGGCCGATACTCGATGCGGCGGTGCAACCGTTCCGCGAACGGGCCGCCGAACGCGGCATCGGTATCGTCACGATATGCGAAGAGACATTGATGGCGCCGGTCAACGCGGCGCTTCTGGAACAGGCGATCGTCAATCTGGTCGACAACGCCGTCAAGTACTCGAACGATACCGGGACGATAACGGTGGAGGCGCGCAGAACGGGGAACGAGGCGACCATCAGCGTCGCCGATACCGGCGTCGGCATCGCTTCGGAGCATTTGCCGCGGCTCTTCGAGCGGTTCTACCGCGTCGACAAGGCGCGTAGCCGCACCGTCGGCGGCACCGGGCTGGGACTCGCCATTGTCAAACACATCGCGTTGGCGCACGGCGGATCGGTGTCGGTGGAGAGCGAGCCGGGAAAGGGCGCTACGTTTTCGTTACACTTGCCTCTTTCTTGAGATACTGCCAGCGGCGCAGGTAGTTGCGGTAATCGGGGCGGTACTTCTCGAGCACCGCGCGCAGATAGTCCATCTGCCGCTCGATGGCCGAGGCGTACAGATCGGCGTCGATGCCCCACCGCTCGCGGAAATGGGCCCGCATGAAGCGGTTGACGCCGCCCAGATCGCTCGCGAACCGTTTCTTGGTCAGTTCGTAGAAACCGAGCGTATTGATATACATATCTATCTCTTCGTTGAAGCCGGGCACCTCCGCCTCCTTGAACTCCCGATAGAGGTAGGAGAGCTTCTCGAGGTAGGTGCGGTCGGCCATCTGCCCGAGCAGGTCGGCGGTGCCGAGCATCATGCCGAGCATCCGTATTTCGAACGAGCGGAAACGGATCTCGCCGATGCGGACGGTGAGTCCGGTGCAGGCGAGCATATCGCGGCCGTCGACGGCATCATCTTCGGGAAAGCCGGCGGTGCGGAAATATTCCCCGAGGAAGTCGGCGCTCCGCTCGATATGGCTCTTGGTGTACTTTGCACCGGTGCCGTCGTCCCCTTCGCTCTGTATGTAACCGATGTCATGAAAGAGCGTCGAGGCTATGGCGAGTTCGACATTGCGGGCCGATATCGGATTGCCCTCCATGACCGCGCCGTGGATGAGCCGGGTCATGGCGAGGGTCGCGTCGGTAGTGTGTTTGAGATCGTGATATTCGGTGTTGCAGGCGCGGTAGCCGGGGAACTCTCCCGCGAACATCTTGAGGACATCGCCGTAGGCGCGCCGGAGGAAATGGAGATCGAAGGCCGGATGCATAAGCCGGACGATCGTTTCGACCTCGGCCAGAACGGCCTGCGGATCATCCATATCGACCAGTTTGGCCAGTTGGTGGTTCTGTTCGGTTCCCACGCTGTTCATAGCGGCAGTATGAATAATTTTTTATAATTAGTCAAGACTTTCATATAACTTTATAACAATAATGCATAGTTTTATAAAATTATATATCGCTGTCGATTAATAGGCCAGCGTACAGCCGCAGGCGGTCCCTTCCTCGAGCAGAAGCGTGTCGCTATCGTCGGCCGTCCCGGTGTCGGTATCCGTTATGTCTGACGGATCGGACCCGTCTGACAGGTCCGACTGATCGGAAATGTCGTCGGCCGTCGGCGTGTGGTCGACCGCGTCATCGGGCTGTTCGGTGTCGGGCTGTTCATATACTTCGTTCGGGTCGCCGTATTTGAAAATGGTGTTGAGGCTGCCCGCCGCATAGCCGTGGTGTGAATCGTAGAATTTCTGCGCCTTGAAGCCCCACATGAAGTTGGTTCCCTCGGCGACCTGCGTGGGGAGGAACATCTCTATCCAGGTCGCGCCGCCGTCGTAGGTCACCATGGAGCAGGCCTTGAAATCGGTCGCGTATCCCCCCAGCCAAAACTCCTTTTTGCCGAGAAAGTCGATGCCGCCGACATCGTAGCCGTTGAACTTCCGGCCGGTGTTCGCGGTGGGGCTCACCTCGGTGATGGTCGCGAAGTTGTCGGTGGTGAGGCCGAGATGCTTGGTGACGGTGCCGCCGCTGCCGTAGGAGTCGGCGTCGGTGTACAACGCATACCAGTTGCCGCCCGGGAGATTGCCGCCGTCGAGGGTAACCAGATCCTGCACCTTGAGGAATTCGTAGGGTTGGTTCTCGACCAGCGCGGTCCAGGTCTCGCCGCCGTCGGTGGTCATCCAGATGCCGCCCTTTTCCAGCAGGGTGGTCACCGTCTGTCCCATGCTGTCGGTCCCTTCTTCGGTCGCGCCGCCCGCCACATACCCGTTCTGGTCATCCCAGAAACGGATGAAGCGTATCTCCACCTTGTCGTCGGCGGTCACGGTGTAGGTCTGGAACGTATTGCCGCCGTCGGTCGATTTGTATATCCGGCCGTCGGTCGAGCCGAGCCAGATGGTGTCGCCGCGGACCTCAATGGTGCCGTTCTCGGTGTCGGTATTGTTGTCGAAGACCTTGAGGACGATCATGTTGAAGAGATTCGAATCGAGTTTGACCAGCGCCGTTGTTCCGCTCATTCCCTGCACCTCGGTACGGACGGCGTACAGTTCGGTGGCGGAGGCATACTTCGCTCCCAGCAGGAACGCGCCGCCGCTCATGGAGAAGTTGGTGATGTTCGCCGGACACGGGTTCCACTGTTCGCCGTTGGTCATGTAGAAGCAGATCAGTTCGTCGTTGCCGCCGCTGCTTTTTTTACCGATGGTGATGCCGGTCTGCGGAGAGCCGATCTCCATCAGGTAAAAATCGGCGGTCGTCAATTCCCCCATTTTCTTGACCATCCAGATATCCTGCGCGCCCAGCGCGAAGGAAAGCAACAGCAGCGAAAGGGCGGCGAAAAACGTGGCGCAACGCATGATGACCTCCGCAGACGGCGAATATCGTTACCTGTCAACAACGTGTCCATGATAGGGGGGCGTCGGCCGTTTGTCAAGAGTGGTTCGCGCGTGCGCGAAAAAGTTGATTTGGGCGCCTTCACGCGGTAAAGTCCCCCCACCGAAGACGGAGGGACCGATGCGCAGTTTCATGTCGCCGGAAGAATTACAGGGACGGTTGTACGCCGAGAATATGCTCGTCGCCGACTGCCGCGGCGACCTTGCCGATCTCACCTTCGGGCTTACCCAGTACCTCGCCAATCACATCCCCGGCGCGGTGTTCATAGACGGCGAAGAGGCGTTGTCGGGGCCGAAGGGACGCCACGGCGGCCGCCATCCGCTTCCTGACCTCGCCCAGTTCGCGCAGATGATGGGGACCAACGGGCTCACCGCCGGAACGACGGTGGTCGCCTACGGCATGTATGCGGCGCGGCTGGTGCTCCTGCTCAATCTCATCGGTCACCGCGACGCCTTCGTGCTCGACGGTCATATCGAGGGCTGGCTCGGCGCCGGTCTTTCCGTAACGCGGCAACTGCCCAACCGCAGGCCGACCCGCTACCAACCGCAGGAGGACCTGAGCCTCGTGGTCGATGTGGCCGCGGTGCAGCAACATCGCGCCCGGCAGGATGCCCTCCTGCTGGATGTCCGGTCGCCCGAACGGTTCCGCGGCGCGGTCGAACCGATAGACAAGGTCGCGGGTCATATCCCCGGCGCGGTCAATGTGCCGTGGGAACTCAACTTCGATGATTCGAAGCGGCTGCGTCCGGCGGTCGACATCACCCGTCTCTATGCTTCCCACACCGCGGACAAAAAAGAGATCATCGTCTACTGCGGTTCCGGGGTCACCTCCTGCAACACCCTGCTCGCTCTGCGCGAGGTCGGCGTGTCCGCCCGTCTCTACGTCGGTAGTTGGAGCGATTGGATAAGCCATCCCGGCAATCCGGTCGCGACGGGGGCGGTCTGACATGCGGTACCTGCGCGGTATTCTGCTCTTCTGTCTGCTTCTGTGCATACTCGGGTCCCCGGTCTCGGTCGGTGCGGCCGAAAGCGCCGCCGCGCCGCTGTTCACCGCCGAATTCTTCAAGGCGCGGACGCAGGCGGGGCTCGCCGAGATGGACGACACGACGCTCATCCGCAATCTCACCGATCTGTACGGCAAGGCGCGGACGCTCAATTACCCGAACTGCTTCGAATGTTCACTGTGGCTTATCCGGCAGGCGCCCGACACCGTTTCCTCGAAGCAACTCATACTGGCCGAGTATGCGGTGCGTTTCTCGCCCGACCTGCCCGAGGCGCACCTCAACCGCTTCAATTCACTGGTTCTGAACCGTCCCGGCGACATCGGGCTGATGGTCTCTTCGCTGGTAAAATACGCCGAGACCTCGCTGCGGACGCCCGCGCGCGACGCCTTTCTCGGCGCCCTCTGTCGGCTGGCGATGCTTTTCTCGGCGGCCCTGTATCTGATGATGATGGCGGTGATGACCCTGAAATACGGCCGCTCTCTGGCCCATCTCTACTCGCATATCGGCTCTTTTTCTCTTTTTCACATGGTTCTCGGCGCGGTCGTGCTGCTGTCGGGGGTCGTACTGGCGCTCAAGGGGATCATCGGGCCGGAGTTCTTCTTCATCCTCTGGCTTTTCTTCTGTTACCGCATCATGCGCTACCGTGAACTGGCCGTGCTGGTCTCCCTGCTCGCGCTCTACCTTGCGGCGTCGATTTGGCTCGCCCTCATAGCGCATGCCGCGCCTCCCGGACGGTCGGGCGATCTGGCGCTGTACCGGGCGGTGTACGATCCGCCGTACGCAGAGAAGATAACCGCCCCCGGCGATGAGCCCGCGGCGCTTTTCGCTCTCGGGATGCAGCAGCTCTACGCCGATCATTACGCGAAAGCCGACGCCCTGTTCGACAGGTATGCCGGGCAGGTGCGCGATGCCCGCCGTTCGGCGTTGCTGCACAACCTGAAGGGTGTCTGTGCGAGCGAACGGGGGGCGCGCGAAGCGGCGCAGAAAGCCTACGCCGAGGCGATCAAACTGGACGAGCGGCCCGAATATCTTTTCAACTTGAGCCGCGCGCTTTATTCGGCGGGCAGTATCCGGGAGGCGGAAGAACTCGAAATGCGCTCCATTGCCATCGCCGGCCGCTCCAATTTCGACTACCCGGTCGTGGTGCTTCCGCGGCCCTACGATTTTTATCGCGAGGCTTCGGCCTTCGCGCCGCCGACCGGACTTTTGCACGATCCGCTCGTGCGTCGCGTGACGGCGATCCTGCTGCTGCTGCTCATGGCCGGCTTCCTCTGGAGTTTCGGCGGCGCCCGTATCGTCATCGCCCGCTGCGCCGAATGCGGCGACATCATCTGCGAGGAGTGCGGCGGTACCGATGACGAGGTGTGCCTGACCTGTCGCGTGCTCAAGGCGGGCAAGAAACTGGTCGCCACCGAAGAACAGCGCGCCCATGTGCGCCGCCGTGAAAAATGGTCGGCTCGCCGCCGCGTCACCTCGATAACGGTCTCTCTCTTCGCGCCTGGTGCGGGCCAGATATACAGCGACCGTATCATCGAGGGGATAGCCATGAGCGCTTCGTGCCTGC
>CALMRE010000210.1 GCA_937871295.1 uncultured bacterium
ACGACGAGTTTGGTCGAGGTGGAACAGAGATCGAGTCCTAGCGCAAGGATTTTCACCCCGTCGAGCGGCCGGTGATGGCGGATCTCGTTGCCGTCGGGGTCGACCTCGGGGTTGATGAGCTTGGGATAGTTGCTTTTATGAAGGGTCAAAGCGGGCATCTTCTTGACGAACCGGTCGAGCCCTTTCTTGGTCAGGTCGACGGCGTCCTTGGGGGTGCCGGTGATCTGCGCCGCGCCCATCGCGATGAAGGCCTCGGCGTGTTTCGGGATGACCCATTCGACGCGCGGATAGAGCTTCTTCATCCACTTGACGACCTCGGCGTTCAGGCTCACCCCGCCGATGAGGACGATACGGCCGTAGAGTTCTTCGCCCCGGAAGAGGGTGTTCATCGCGGAGACGACGAGTGATTTGCAGAGTCCCGCCCACATCTCCTGACGCGAACGGCCCTCCTGCTGATGGTGGATGAGATCGCTTTTGGCGAAGACGGTACAGCGGGAGGCGACCAGCGGCGGATTGTCGATGTGCATCTCCCCCGCCGTTTCGATATCGAGCGCGAGCCGTTCCGCCTGCTCTTCAAGGAACAGACCGGTGCCGGCGGCGCACAGGGCGTTCTTGGCGATGTCGGCTATCTTGCCATCCTTGAAAGAATAGAGGGTCAGCGATGAACCGCCGATGTCGACGATCCGCAGGAACCCGTCGCCCAGCAGTTTGTTCTTTTCGGCGGCGCGCAGGACCGCGATGCTCTCTTCGACCGGTTCGATGCCGCTCATTTCGGCGAATTCCTTCGCCCCTTTGCCGGTGAAGGAGAACCGGCAGTGGTCGTCGCACTCCCCGATGAAGGAGGCGATGTTCTCGAATATCTTACCGCCGTGGCGTCTGCGCAGGACGGTGCCGCCGCTCTGGAGCGAATGGATGGTCAGGAAGGTGGAACCGATGTCGATACCGAAATTCTTCATTACAACCTCATGATCTATAGAGAACCGTTAGCGCGGGGACTATACTTATAGGTAATAGTGATTTCAACTTTTTTCAGAGTGCGAATACGCACGCGAATCAGGAGTCTTCTTGTCCGGATTTTTACAACTTCAGAACCAACAATCGGCGCGCAAATTCAAGATATCTTTTTCAGCGCCTCATTCGCTTCTGCTTCGTAAAGTTTATGTTTGCTAGCTTCGGAAAGATAATATCTTGCCTTGCCTAAATCTTTGGGAACAGCTTTCCCTTTATAATGGCCCCGACTTTTCAGACACAGGAAAAGGAGTATAACTGTGCATGA
>CALMRE010000211.1 GCA_937871295.1 uncultured bacterium
ACTACCTCGCGCAGATCGCCCCCGAGGCGAAGGACGCCGACTTCTCGCTGAAAGGGTTTCAGACCGCCAACAACTCCGAGCTCGCCGACATCTACGGCAACTTCGTCAATCGCGTCCTGTCGTTCACCCGCAAGTTCTTCGACGGCACGCTCGGCGGTGAAGTGACCTTCACCGACGCCGAGACACAGCTCTGGGTCGAAGCGAAGAAACATGCCGATATCATTCAGGAATGTTACGACACTTACAAGGTGCGCGACGCGGTGTTCCACCTGATGGAACTCGGCCGCATCGCCAACCGTTATGTCGATACGAGCGCCCCGTGGTCACTGCGGAAGACCGACGAAAAACGGTGCAAGGCGGTGCTCCTGACCTGCCTCAACCTCATCGATACTTTGGCCACCGCCTTCGAGCCGATCACCCCGGTGGCGTCGCGCAAGGTCAAAAAGATGCTCAATATGCCCGAGACCTTCGATTTCGATACCCTCTGCGCACAGCCGATGAAGCCGGGACACACCATCGGCGAACCGTCGGTCCTCTACCCGAAGATCGAAGATACGGCGATAGCGGTGTGGCGTGAAAAACTGGGCTTAAAGTCTTAAGTATAAGGGAGTTAACAATGCTCGCGAACATCAGGAAAGACCTCTTTGAGGCGAAGAAGGCGCACGATCTGGTGAAGTCGAATCTCCTCTCGACGCTCCTCGGCGAGGCGATGGCGGTCGGCAAGAATGCCGGTAACCGCGAAACGACCCCTGAAGAGGTGATGCAGATCATCCGCAAGTTCATGAAGAATATCGACGAGACCATCACCATTCTCACCGCCGAAGCGAAACCGGTCGATAAAGAAAAAGCCGAGCGGGCGATACTCGAAGGCTATCTGCCCAAACAGCTCTCCGCTGAAGAACTCGCCAAAGCCATTGACGATATCGTCGCGACCCTCCCCGAAAAGTCGCCCAAGGCGATGGGGCAGGTGATGGCGAAACTCAAGGAACTCTATGTCGGCCGCTACGACGGCAAGACGGCGAATCAGTTGGTGAAAGAAAAGCTCGTATAAATCCCGTCAAACCCCCTTTGACAAGGGGGTGGAAGGAAAGGGGGAAGCTCATGAATGACGGGATCATCAAGGAAGCGCTGGACGGCGACTATTTCGAACTGCAAACGAGCGAACGGGCGGTGCTCAAAGCGGCGTCGGTGATATTTCAGGGGTTCATCGTGGCGGGGAAAGTGACCGCAGAGACCGAAAAAGAACTGCTTGAACAGGCGGTCGACTACGCGATACGGCTCGCCTACATCGTCGACACCCGCGTCCAATCCGAAGGGGAAACCAACCTCAAAAAGTCAGGCGGATAACGCCTCAAAATCACTCCGGTAATAGGATGCTGAGCAGTTCTTCGAGGCGGGCGACCGCCGCCGCTATCTGATCGATACGCCCGGTCTGCGTCGCCATCTTCACCGACCGCCGTTGCCGCGACGGAAGTCCCAGCGAATCGATCTTCCGGTAACTTTTGAGTTTCGGCGGGATGAGCGACAACCGGTGTTCGGCCGCCGCGAGATAGAAACCCGACAGCCATTTCTCCGCCTGCGTCGAATCGCCCTCGGCGAGTTGCGCCGCCACCAGCCGCAGTTCATCGCCCGGATCGTCGGCCGGCGCGGTCACCTCCGATATCTCAAAGGTGAAGGCGCGCCGCAGAGCGTAGAGCGCCGCCACCAGATGCTGTTGGATGACCTGTTCTTCAGTGCTCTCGGGACCGAACTGCGCGAGCCGTTCCGCCGCCGCCGCGATGCGGCCGCCGAGCTCTTCGGCGTTGGTCTGCGTAGCAATGTTCACCATGAATGAAGTTCTCTCCCGTCGTGTTTCAACGCGCCATTCTAGCGAAAGGGGAAGACAAAGTCAAACGGAGGGTGGGGGATAGCGGAAGGATCAGTCGCGTTCGCCGAAGAGGATGGTGCCGAGCCGTATCATCGTCGCCCCTTCTTCGATGGCGACATCGAAATCGCCCGACATCCCCATCGACAGTTCGGTGAAATGACGCGGGTCGGCCTGTTCCTCGCGGATGATGCGGTCGCGCAGTTCGCGGAGTTGCCGGAAGTAGGGGCGCACCTCCTCAGGTTCGAGGAACGGCGGAATGGCCATGAGACCGCGTACCGCGAGCCGGTCGAAACCTTTCACGGCACGGTAAAGGGCTATCGCTTCGTCGGGGCCGGTGCCGCTCTTCGATTCCTCGCCGCCGACATTTATCTGGAGCAGGATATTGATGCGGGCGATGTTCTGCTTTACGGCCTGCCGCTGTATTTCTTCGGCCAGTTTCACCGAATCGACCGAGTGTATCCAGCGCACCTTGTCGATGATATATTTCACTTTGTTCGACTGCAGGTGGCCGATGAAGTGCCACTCGATGGCATCATCTTTCAACTCTTCGTACTTGTCGAGGAACTCCTGCACATAGCTCTCGCCGATGTCGACCAGTCCGGCGCGGCGAAATTCACGGATAAGTGTAGCCGGTTGGTGCTTGGCGACGCCGACCAGCCGGATCTCGTCGGGACTGCGACGGGCGATGGCGGCCGCCTCGCTTATCGCCTGATATACCTTTTTCAGATGGTCGATCCGTTCCTGCATCAGAGGCTCCAATCGTCGTCGTCGGCCGGGCCGTAGATCGATACCCGTTTATAGTCGGCCGGGTAGTAGCTTTCAATAAAACGGATCTCGGCGATGAGCGCCGGGTCGACCTTTTCGGCGTCGAGTTGCTTGCGCACCGCTTCGACCGATTCGGCCACCACATGGCGCGGTGCCATCCCGGCGATGTTGAAGAACACCCGGTAGAGCTTCTCTTTGCCGTGTTCCGGCTCGGTCGGCAGTTCGCGCGGTTCGGTCATCGTCTCCTCCGTTCGGGAGGCATATTACTCGGAAGAGGGGCGGGAAGCAAGAGGTGTGGCAGGAGAATTTTATTTCTTCTTGCGTTTGAAGGCCGGTTTGAAGTCGGGCCGTTTGCCGTGCGGTTTTTTGTGGTCGCCATGGCCGCCGTGGCCGCCATCCTCGGCGCGGGCCCGGGTGACGAGCGGCTTTTTCTCCTTGTCGCCCTTGAAGAAGCGCAGAAGCGTCTCGGCATCCTCGAACGGGACGGTGATGAAGGAAAAGGTCTCGAAGAGTTTCAGCCCCTGAATGGCGTTCTCGGCGACGCCCGATTTCTGGGCGAGGAGCGTCACGATGGAGCGCGCCGTATGCCCGTGGGAACGGCCCAGCGCGATGAAGAGCCGCGTCCGCCCTTCGGCGTTGACCGCCTCTTTGCGGCGGTAGGAGATATCTTCGATCTCGCGGTAGCGGTCACTGCGGAACAGTTCGCCGTAACTGCGGCCGATAAGGGTGCTCACCACCTCTTCGGCGCTGTTCTCCATGAGCAGTTCCCGCGCCAGTTTAAGCGACTGCGGGTCGGCGGTGACGGCGAGCATCCCCTGTATCTCGCTCTTCACCCGTTGCATGTTGACCTGAAGGACCTCGCTTACCCCCGGCAGTTTCTCGCGCCGTATCTCGGTGCGGGCGATCCGTTTGATGAACAGGAGGCGGCGGTATTCGTCGGGCGTCACGAAGGTTATCGCGGTCCCTTCGCTCCCGGCGCGGCCGGTGCGGCCGATGCGGTGGACATACGATTCGGGGTCGTGCGGCAGGGAGTAGTTGATGACATGGCTCAGGTTGTTGACATCGAGCCCGCGCGCCGCCACATCGGTCGCCACGAGGATGGTGTTGCGCTTCGCCTTGAACCGTTCCATCACCCGTTCCCGTTCCCGCTGGGTGATGTCGCCGTGCAGGAGGTCGGCGGTGTAGCCGCGGTCGAGCAGTTTGCGCGACACCTGATCGACATCGACCTTGGTGCGGCAGAAGATCAGCGCGTAGAAGTTCTCCGACACATCGATGATGCGGCAGAGCGCCTCGAACTTGTCCGACTCGCGGACCTCGAAGTATATCTGTTCGGTCAGTTCGGTGGTAAGATCCTTCGATTCCTCGCGGATAAGCTGGTATTTCCCCATCCGGCGCCGTGCCAGTTGCAGTATCGGGTCGGGCATCGTCGCCGAGAATAGGAGCATCCGCCGTTCCTTGGGGGTCGCGGCCGTTATTGTCTCGACATCGTCGATGAAGCCCATGTTGAGCATCTCGTCGGCCTCGTCGAGGACCAGCGTGGTCACCATATCGAGTTTCAGTTCGCGCCGCTCCAAGAGGTCGAGTATCCGCCCCGGTGTCCCGACGACCAGTTGCACGCCGCGCTTGAGCCGTTTTATCTGTTCGAATATCGGCGCGCCGCCGTAAATGGGGAGAACCTGCAATGTTCGCGAGCCCTTGAGGCTGATGATCTCCTCTGATACCTGCAACGCCAGTTCACGGGTCGGCACGAGGACGAGTCCCTGTACCCCGCGCACCGCCGGATCTATCCGCTCCAGCATCGGCAGGGCGAAGGCGGCTGTCTTGCCGGTGCCGGTCCGCGCCTGACCCACCACATCGCAGGTCTCGCCGAGCAGCAGCGGGATGACCGAGCGCTGGATGGGAGTCGGTTCTTCGAAGCCTTTGGCCTTGAGGGCGAGCAGGGTCTCCTGCGAAAGGCCTAATTCTTTAAATAACGGAAGGATGGTCATGCGCGTCTCCTAAAGTTCGGGGGGACTATAGTCCGATACCGGCCAAAAGCAACAGGAATAAATTCAAGGGGATAATAATATGGAAGATATTTTGAGAATTCGGACGCGCGGAGTACACTAAAGGGCCGGTCGAAGAGGAAGCTCGTTCACTTATGAATTTTTGAAAGGGAGAAAGGGAAATGAAAAGAATAACATGGCTTGCACTCATGGCGGCGCTTCTGCTGTGGGCCTGCGGCGAATCGGATCCGTCGGTGGAGTCCGACACCGATACGGCGACCGACGACACCGTCACCGACGATACGGTGACCGATGATGTCGTCATCGACGATCAGACGGATCAGTCAGATCAGACCGATCAGTCGGATCAAACGGTCACCGACGACACCCTTCCCGACGACACCGAGCCCGACGAAACGCCTGACCTGAGCGATGTCGAAGGTCCCGACACCGACAACGGGAACTGCTTCAACCTCGGGACCACCTATGTCAAGGGCGACCTCGCCGATGTCGCGACTGGCATCTCGCTGGAGGTCCGCTCCAACGGCTGGGGCGTCCTGCTCGACACCCTGACGATGGACACCGAAGGAACGATAACGCTCAATGTTCCCGAGGATAATCCCTATGACGGGACGACCCCTTCCTACTTCATCTACGAAACGGCCGACGGATTTTTCACCAACGCCGCCTATGCCGTTTTCGGCGACACCATCACGGTCGATCTCGACCCGGTGATGCCCGACAACCTCATCAACGGCCGCATCTTCATGGTGCAGAGTTACTTCGGACCGACCGCGCTTTCCGATACCGCGATAACGGTCGTCGATACCAATAACGCCCTCATCGGCTGTTTCACGACCGACGGCACCGGCCGGTTCGTCATCAATATGCCGGCGGGCGACTACAAATTCCAGTTCACCGACATGGACATGGCGCTCTACGATGAGGCGGTGACGACCACCGGCCCCGGCGACTACCTCGACCTGCGGATACAGGCGCAGGCGCAGATGGCCAAACCGAACATCTATCTCTATCCTCTTGAAACTACGGAAGTTTCCGTCACGCTCGGCTTCCCGCAGGGAGGATTCATCACCACATCCATTCCGGAATACGGCGACGGCTGGCAGGTGACGGTCACCCCCGACGGCATCATCGACGGCTTGTACGGCTACCTGTTCTATGAGGCACAGCAGGCCGACCATTACCAGTACGCGGAGGGGTGGACCGTGGCGAAGGAGGGGCTGGAGAACTTCTTCCGCGGCAACCTCGCCGCCTACGGGTTCGTTGGCCGCGAGATAGAGGACTTCATCGCGTGGTGGATACCGCGCCTGACCGACGGCCCCTGCTACGACATCTACCCGCAGACCCGCGTCGAGATAGATCCGTTCGTCACGCTCGATATCGTTCCGGCGCCCGACACGCTCCAGCGCCTGTTTTACGCGACGCGGCCGACCGGCGACTGCGGCTCACACCTCGCCGAACCGGTCATCGCGCCCTTCATCCGTGACGGCTTCACCGCCCTCGAATGGGGCGTCATTCTGCGCTAGCGGGGAGCTTTTCTTTCAGCCGGCGGCCAGTTCCTCTTCGGGCAGGTCCTTTTCCTTTTCCATCATGTCGAGAAAGGCCTTGCCGGTCTCGGGGCAGAACTGTTTGCCGAGATTCTCGCGGATGATCTGGAGGGCGTCCTCGCGCTGAAGCGCTTTGCGGTACGGGCGGTCGGAGGTGATGGCGTCGTAGGTGTCGGCGATGGCGATGATGCGCGCCCCCAGCGGTATCTTGTCGCCCTTGATCATCGAAGGATAGCCGCGGCCGTCCCACCGTTCGTGGTGGAAAAGGATGAGCGGCACGATGGTCTCGAGCAGTTTGAGCGGTCGCAGGATCTCGGCGCCGATGATGGCGTGTTCCTGTATCTTGGCGTACTCTTCATCCGAAAGTCGTCCCGGCTTGAGCAGGATGTCGTCGCGCACGCCGATCTTACCCACATCGTGCAGGTTCGCGCCGATCTCCAGATCGTTGAGGGCGTACGACGACAGGCCGAGAAACCGGCCGAGCCGCGCAGAATAGGCGCTCACCCGCTGGGTGTGCCCTTTGGTGTACTGGTCGCGCGCCTCGAGCGCCGTGATGAGCGATTTTATCGTCGAGAGCATGTACTCGTATTCTTTCTGGTAGATGTTGTACTTCTCGAGCAGGAGTTGCTCCACGACGATGACCAGTTTCTCGACGTCGAACGGTTTGATGAAGTAGCGCGATATCCCCAGTTTCTCGCCCCGTTTGATGTCGCTGCGCTTGTCGCGCGTACTCATCATGATGATGGAGGTTTCGCGCAGTTCGGGATGTTCGCGCACCTGTTTGGCCAGATCGTAGCCGTTGAGGTTCGGCATCTCGATATCGGTGATGATGATGTCGGGCCGCTCGCGGACCGCCAGCGCGTAGGCCTCGCTGCCGTCGGAGGCATGGATGACGTTGAGACTGCTCTTGAGGAGCGCGTGGCTGATGATCTCGCTCGAGACCTTGCTGTCGTCGACCAGCAGCACCTTGTTGCGCCGCTTGCGGTCGAGCACCGAGAAGTATTCGTCGATCTTGTGATTGAGTTCGTCGGCGGTCGTCGGCTTGACCAGATAGTCGTCGGCGCCGATGTCGAACGCCGTGTCGATGTCCACCGGCTTGCGTTTGTTGGACAGGATGATGACCGGGATGAAGCGGCCGCGGTTCGCCTCCTTGATCTTCTTGCAGAGTTGGAGGCCGTCCATGTTCGGCATCTCGATATCGGTGATGACGAGATTGGGCAGGTGCTCCTGATACATTTCCCACGCCTCGGCGCCGTCGGCGGCGATATAGGCGGTCACCCCTTCGCGGTCGGCCATCGTGCGGCGGAAGAAATGGCGCATCACCGCGCTGTCGTCGGCGAAGAGAATGGAGCGGCGCGGTTCGTTGTCGCCGTCCGCTTTTCCGGGTATCCGCGAAGAGATCAGTTTTTCGAACTTGCGCGTGAAATCGTGCTTGTCGAAGAAAAGGAGATCCTCTCCCTTTTTGCCCAGAACGGCGAGGCGGTCGGCCGTTTCGCGATCCTCCTTAAGGAAAAAGACGATGACCGGGACCGGCGTCAACTGGCGTATCTGCTCGGCCAGTTCTTCGACCGGCATATTGTAATACTGATGCTGCAGCAGGACCATATCGGGCTTGAACTGCGCCACATGCTTGGCGATGGTCTCCTTGTGCGGGACGATGAACAGGTAATCGAGTCCCTGCGCCAGATAAAACTTATTCAGGAATATCTTCAGAAGATTGAGGTCGATGATGTTTAATATCTTCATCCGCGCTCCCCGGTGAACGACGGGTGCATTATAACAAAAAAATATCCGCTAGCAAGGAGAAAAAGCAATGGAGAGCAATATTTTTTCTTCACGGCAAGGTCTCCTGCGATAAAAAGTAATCGTATCATATTTCTTTGTTCGCAGCCCACTTTACAAACCGGTCCGTTTGGCTACAATCGCCCGGTAAGTATCCGAAGCGGAGGAGCCGATGATACAGCCCGGAAAATATTTCTTTTTTGCACTCTTTTCGTTTTCTGTATTTCTGATCGTTGCCTGCTCGGAAGGAAAAACCGGCAGCGACAACGACACCGTCGATGTCGATACGGGCGATTCGTTGACAACGCCCGACGATGACGAAAAGGTGTTGCCGGAACAGGAAAAGGACGAAAAGGACATAAGCGACATAAAGGACAAGATGGCCGATGAGGACACGGTGTTGTCCGACGATCTGGTGTCCGACCTGTCCACTGAGTCCATGGTGTCCGACGCGGACGAACTGTCCCCGGATGATGATCAGTCGGATCCGTCGGATCAGACCGATCAGACCGATCAGTCCGACGAAATTATCCCCGACGCCGATGAGCCGGTCGACGATACGCCGGTCGCCGACGAGGACACCGTTATCCCCGATGTCGATGTCGACGACTGGGCGCTACTCGACGCCGACGGCGACGGCATCCCCAACGAACTGGAAGGCGACGGCGACTTCGACGGAGACGGCACACCCAACTGGCTCGACACCGATTCGGACGGCGACGGGATACTCGACAGCGTGGAAAAAGGTTCCGGCATGACGCCGGTCGATTCGGACGGCGACGGGTACGCCGATGTGGTCGACAACGATTCCGACAACGACGGACTTTCGGACGCCACCGAGAACACCATCGGCACCGATCCGACCGACGAGGATAGCGATGACGATGGCATCACCGATCTGGCCGAACATGCCTACGGCTCCGACCCGCTCGATCCGCTCGACGGCATCCCGCCCGAAGATTTCTATGTCATCCTGCCGTGGGATGCGACGGGCGACGAGGTGCGCTACCTCGAATTCCACACCGACATCGTCAAGGCCGACATACTGTTCCTCGTCGACCTTTCCGGCTCGATGGGCGAGGAGATAACGAACCTCAAGACCGGCATCACCGATGTCATCATCGATGGTGTCGCGGCGCAGATAAACGACGCCGCCTTCGGGCTTGCCACCTTTGACGACTTCCGTGGCATCAACAACAACGCCACCTATCCGAGTTTCGACGACCATATTCATCAGATAAAACAGCCGCTCACCACCGCGCAGAGCGACATCGAAGCGGCGGTGGCGGCGCTCGGGCACCTTTCCAACGGCGGGCAGGAACCGCAGATAGAATCGCTCTACCAGTCGGCGACGGGTGTCGGATTCGACGGCAAATTCGACTACCTCCATAATAATCCCCCCAACCATTACCCCGACACCTTCTATCCGCACATCGCCTCTGCCGCCTGTTCGGGCGAGGAGGGGAGTATCGGCGGCGCCTGCTTCCGCGAACAGGCGATGCCGATCTTCATCATGATGTCGGACGAGGCCTTCACCTCGTGGCTGTTCAATACCGATTATTTCGTGTGGGACGCCGATCCGCAGTACGATCAGCCGCATACCCGCGATGAGGCGATCGCCGCGATGAACGCGGTGAACGCGAAATTCATCGGCATCAACTCGTTCGTCTCGGCCGGGTGGAATGTTTCGCCCGAGGCTGATTTCAAGGCGGTCGGCGCCGGCACCGGTTCGGTCGACGCGCTGGGAGAACCGTTCTACTACGATGTCGGCGGTGACGCTTCGCAGTTCTCGACGCAGATAGTCGACGCGATACTTGAACTCACTCATAATGTGAAACTCGATGTCGCGACGCAGAACGAATCGGTCGCCAACCCGCAGAGCATCGACACGACGCAGTTCATCACCTCGGTGGTGCCCCATCTGCCGCTGCCGGGGAACGGCTACGACACCAAGGACCTCGTCTCGTTCTACGGCGTCAAGCCGGGGACGCTCATCACCTTCGCGGTGACCTTCCGCAACGATATCTTTGAGCCGCAGGACATGGAGGCGACGCTCTTCACGGCGTGGATACATGTCATCGGCGAAGGGACGCTCCTCGACTCGCGGCAGGTGTTCATCATCGTGCCGGGTATTATCCCGCAGGGCTCCGGCGGGGAATAATAAGCGAAAAAAAACCCCTCCCGTTGCCGGGAGGGGGCGAAAACGGCTTCGAGGAACTGACGATTACAGTTCTTTCTTGAAGCTCGGGGTGGGACGGAAGCCGACGGTCTTGGAGGCCTTGATCTTGATCTCCTTGCCGGTCTGCGGGTTGCGGCCCATGCGCGCCTTGCGGTTCGACACCTTGAAGGTACCGATGCCGTTAAGGTTGAGCTTGTTCTCGGCCGAGATGGTGTCCTTCATGATCTGAACGAACACATCATACACCTTCTTGGTCTGCTCGTTGGTCAGGTTCACGTGCTTGGCAAGGCCGTCTTTCATGACCTTGAGGAAATCGGTCTTGGTCTTCGCGACCATCGTCACTTTCTTCGCCATGGATTTAACTCCCCTTTCAAAGGTTACTAAACGACAGGGCCATTATTAATTATTAAAAAGGAGAAGTCAACAAAAAAATGCAAAAAAAGTGAAAAAAGTTCTCTGATATAGGGCGGTTCCCTTGTTTGTATAATTTTTTGTTAAAAAATCGTACCAAAAAATTAGAATGATTTTATATTCGAAACTGTTTTTCTGTCTGATTACAAATAGTTGAAAGACGCATCGTCGCGAAAAGGCCAAAGATACGGCTTTTCCAAGAGTGAAACATGCCTCGTGAGGCTGATATACGGGCGATTCAAGGTTTCGGTATGCGGAAAAGCCACGAAAGAGCGCTTTTTGTCAGCACGCGGTAGCGTCTCCCCTGATTCTCGATAGGGGTGACACCCTCATGGGAACAGCCCGCGGGGCACTCGCCGCCCGCCGCGCTCTTCACGAAACAGACACGCGAGATGAACAGCGGCGGGTTGAAGTCGGGACCAGTTCCGACCACGGGTAGCGGAAAGAGGCTATCGTCGAAAGGCCGCCGGTCCTCTACCCAGCGATAGGCGAACAGTAGCCGGTCGCCGAGAAAGTCCCGACAGAACTGGAGGGCGTGACGGTTGGCGACATAGCAGAAGATGTCGAGAAAAAAGAAAACATCAGTCCGGACAAGGGTGTCGCGGCAGGCGGAGAGGTGGCCGATGTTGTTGATCCCCAGTACTATCGGGCCGCCGCGGGTTTCGAGAAAAGCGCGCAGAGCGCCGAAGTATCGCGTTTCATCGGTCAGGAAGGGCATGAGCGGAATAACGGTCGCGCCGTCGGCAAAAAAAGCGTGGCGGTCGTCGAACGCCGAGATGTCGGCGAACGGCAGTTCGGAGGTAGGTTCTCCGTTTATTGTATGCTTCGGTGAAAAACGGCTCCGGTCGGCGGCGGTGAAAAGAAGTTTTTCGAACCCGGGACTTGTTTTTTTACGCGGTATAGCGATGTCGCCGAGCTCCCCGGCGAGTTGCCGCGTTCGTTCGACGAATGCACGGTCGAGCGCCGTGAAGAAGTCGTTTTTAAGGCGCTTCAGGCGCGACGGCGCGACGAATATCCGCTCCGGCAGGGTGGTCTCCCCGGATCGCTCGAAGGTGACCGTAGCGGGGACAAAAAGAGATTCTCCCGATTCGAAAAGCAGCGGTTCAAATATCGCGGCGAGATCGTCGCCGCGGGCGGGAGAAACATCAACTTGTTCGGTATGTTGCACCTTCATGGATCCACTTTCGATTGAAAGGGTGATCTCGTGCGCGGCGATCGTCACCTTCAGCGCCACCGGCCGTTTCCACGGACGGTAACTGCCGGGAGAGATCGCCTTGAGGTCGAGTGAACGCGAACTGACGAGGAATAGTTGTGTGCCGACGGCGGGCGTTGTATCGGCGGCGATAGTGATCTTTTCACCGGCGCGGGCGGTGCGCCGCGGCTTTCCGGCGTCGTCGAACAGTTCGCGCAGAGAGAAGACGACCGGCTCACGACCGTCCCGCGTGAAGAATTGGAGACCGTCGCGCAGGCCGATCGAGTGGGCGATGGTGAGGGTGAAACGACCTGCGGTGCTTTTCGTCACGGTGCCGAGGAGGAGTCCGCGATGGCCCGGGAACGCGGTATCGGTGAGCGGCGTTTCCTTATGAAGAAGGTGTCCTTTGCCTGCGGAGCGCGAGAAGATGATGCGGGCGGCGGCGCGCTCAGCGGCCGTGGGCGCACCATCGAGGATGGCCCGGTAGAGCCGCGCGGTGTGGTAGACATACTCGGGCGATTTCATCCGTCCTTCGATCTTGAGGCCGTCGATGCCGAGGTCGCGCAGTCGCCGGACATCGTCGTCGAGCGCGAGGTCGCGGCACGAGAACCAATAGCCCGCCTGTTCCCCTATCGTGTAATAACTGCGGCAGAGTTGCGCGCACTGGCCGCGGTTGCCGGAGCGGTCGAGCGTGATCCCCGAGGCGAGGCACTGTCCCGATACGCTGTAGCAGAGGGCGCCGTGGATGAACACCTCCAGTTCGATGTCGGGGTGGGCGGCGCGGATGCGGGCTATCGTGTCGAGGTCGAGTTCGCGGGAGAGTATGACGCGGCGGAACCCCGACTCTTTGAGCGCCGCGACGCCGCTACTGGTGTGGGCCGCGAGCTGGGTTGACGCATGGAACGGCAGAGCCGGAAAGTGTTCGCGGGCGATGCGGGCGACGCCGAGGTCCTGTACGATGAGTCCGTCCACCTGCAAAAGGTCGAGGAGGGCGAGGGTGTCGACAAGTTCGGGCAGTTCGTCGTCGGTCACCAGCGTATTGAGGGCGGCGTAGATCTTTTTTCCTTCCTGCGCCGCAAGCGTCTTGAGGCGGCGGACCGCGTCACGGTCGAAGTTGACGGCCGCCTGACGGGCCGAGAAGCGCGGCATGCCGAAGTAGATCGCGTCGGCGCCCCCCGCGAAGGCATAGTAGGCGGCGGCGAACGATCCGGCGGGACTCAGCAGTTCCGGGCGGAACGGCATATCGTTCATAGGGAGGGGCCGCAGCCCTCGAGAAAGGCGGCGATCCGTTCGAAGTAGGCGATGCGGTTCTTCTTCTTGCGGAACCCGTGCCCTTCGTCGTCGAAGATGAGCATTTCGGGTTTGTTCCCGGCGGCGGTCATCTTCTCGGCGAGGATATAGGCGTCGCTCACCGGGACGCGCGGATCGTTGGCGCCGTGGGCGATGAGAAGTTTCCCTTTGATGCGGTCGGCCATCGAGGTCGGGCTGATCGAACGGAGGAACTGCTCGTCCTCGATCGGGCCGTATTCAACCTCGCGCAGAGCCTTGCGGTAGGATTTGGTGTTCTTGAGGAAGTTGAGGAAGTCGACCACCCCCACGGTGTCCACGCCGCAGCGGAAGCGGTCGGGGAACTGCGCCATCGCGGCGACCGTCATGAAACCGCCGTAACTGCCCCCCATCGCGATGAAGCGGTCGGGCCGCGCCACGCCCGAACGGGTGAGATCGTCGAGCACCGCTCCGGCGTCCCTGACCGAATCCATCCGCAGTTTGTAGTTGTCCCGTTCGGTGAAACGGCGGCCGTAGCCGGTCGAGCCGCGGACATTGGGGGCGGCCACGGCGAAGCCTTTTTTAAGGTAGTATTGGAAGATGGCGGTGAAGCCGGGAACGAACTGTCCCTCGGGGCCGCCGTGGAAGTACACGATGGTGCGGTAGGGCGCGGTCCCCTTTTTGGGCGTGAAGAGGAAGTAGGGGATCTCGAGTCGGTCGAAGGATACCGCTTTGCGCAGTACCGGGGCCGAAAAAGCGGCCACATCGATGCCGCGCGGGTCGGTGATGCCGAACTCGGCGGGCGTCCCCCCGTCAACCTTCAACGCGGCGGGGCGCGGTATGGCGTCGGGCCGCGACAGGGTGTAGACCAGCGTGCCGCCGGAGAAATCGTTCAAACTTACCACCCCGTCGCCGGTGGGCAGGACCGTGACGGCCGCGCCGCGGCGATGGCGGCAGACCGACCAGCCCGCCTCGTTGGTGCAGAAGACGAACCCGGCGCGGTCGCGGCGGTCGACGATCGCCTCTTCGACGCCCCATTGGCCGGTATGCACCGTTTCCCGCGCTTCCCTTTTATCGCGCAGTTCGAGATACTGCGTGTCGCTCCCTTCGTCGGTGATCAGGAGTATGCGTCCGTCGTTCAGGAACCCGACCGGCCGGTAGTAGCGGTCGTCGACCGCCCCCTTGAGTTTGCGCGCCGCGCCGTTCTCGAGAAGGTAGGGGACGGTGGCGGTGCTGCTCTGGACGGTGTGGAAGAGTATCTGATCGGCGCTCTTCGCGTCGTCGATGACATTCATCCCTTTTTTGTCGGACAGGAGCCGTTTTTTGCCGGTCGCGATATCGTAGAGATAGATATAGAAATCACGGCGGCTCACCTCGTTGGCGGTGTAGAGGAAGCGCGTCTCGTCGATCCAGACCAGAGATCCGTGCCGCACCTCGGGATCGGTGAGCAGCGGAGTGGTCTTGCCGTCGGCGAGATCGAGCAGGTGGATGCCGTACTGTTCGTTGCCGCCGGGCGCCCGGAGGAACAGCAGGCGCGTCCCGCCGGGGCTGACCTCGTAGCCGTCGACCGGATCGGCGCCGTCGGTCAGCGGCCGGTGCGTGCCGTCCTGTTCAAGATACAGTTGGCGCACTTCGCCGGGGCCGCGCGACAGGAACAGTTCCCGGCCGTCGGGAAGTAGCCGCCCCGATACCGATTCGACGATCTCGAGATAGTCGCGGACCTGTTCGCCGGGCGGCGGCGGGACGGTGTCGGCGGCGGGAGCGGGCGCCGGACGGGCGCAGGCAAAAAGAAGAAGAGAGAGGAAAAAAAGTCCCGCGGCGGCGGGGATAGAACTAGAATTCTTCGAACTGGTCATCGTCGAAGAACCCGTTGTCGCGCGATTTCTGTTCTCCTGCGGCGGCGGCGGGAGCCCGTTTCGGCGTCGCGGCGGGAGCCGCGGGCATCGCCGGGCGGAGCGGTGCGGGGGCCGCGGCGGGAGCGGGAACGGGAGCGGCGGCGGGAGAGAGCGGCGCGGGCGGTTCGAACCGCAGGAAGGCGGAGTTCGGTTCCGAGACGCGGAACTTTTCGAGTTCGCCCGCCAACTGACGCGAGATGTGGGCCATATCCTCGGCCGAACTGGCGAGTTCTTCGACCAGCGACGCGTTGCGCTGGGTCACTTCGTCCATCTGCATGATGGCCGAATTTATCTGGTGGATGCCCGACGCCTGCTCTTTGGCCCGTTTCTCGATGTCCTGAATGGAGAGGCTCGCCTCCTGTATCCGGCTGACCAGTTGCAGGAGTACCTTGGTGGTCTTGGTCGAAAGTTCGGTGGCGTTGCGGATGTTCTCTTCGTTCTTCTCGACCAGTTCTTTTATTTCGGTGGCGGCGTCGGCGCTACGGGCGGCAAGACTCCGCACCTCGCTGGCGACCACCGCGAAGCCCTTTCCCTCCTCGCCGGCGCGGGCCGCTTCGACCGCGGCGTTGAGGGCGAGCAGGTTGGTCTGGAAGGCGATGTCGTTGACGACATTCACGATCTCCTGTATCTTGTCGCCCGATTCCTTCACCGTGGTCACGGCGGTCGCCATCTCGGCGAGCATCCGCGAACCGTTCTCGGCGTCGGTGGTGGTGCGGCGCATCTTCGAAGCCGCCTCGGCCGACAGGCTCGCCGCCTCCTGAATGGAGGCCGTTATCTCCTCGACCGACGCGGCGGTCTGCTGGAGCGACGAGGCCATCTGCTGGGTAGCGGTCGACAACTGATTGTTGCCCGACGATACCTCCTGCGCCGAGGTGAGGACCTGCTCGGAACTGGTTTTTATCGTTTTCAGGATATGTTCGATGTTGCTGGCGGTCTTGTTGAACCCGGCCACCAGCGGCGCCAGATCGGGATCGTTGTGGATCTCGATGCGCTTCGAAAAATCGCCGTTCTTGAGCGATTCGAAAACCCCCGCCAGTTTCATCAGCGGGATGTAGAGCACCTTGCGCAGGAACACAAGGAACAGCAGGGTCAGCAGCACCTCGAAGAACAGGGTGATCAGAAAGGCGGGCAGGAGTCCGGCCCCTTCGTCCTGATACTTCTTCACGAAAAGTTGCGCGCTCTGGACCGCGTCGGGATCGACACCGCTGTCGGTCAGGTCCTGCAGGTGACGGACGGCGCGGTCGGCGGCCCGTTCCGCTTTGGAGACAAGGAACCATTCCGAAGAGAGGAACATGACGAACAGCAGTACGGCAAAGCCGATGATGGCCTTTCTGCTGCTCAGCCAGCGTATGAAGGAGGTCATGGATTCCCCGCGAGCGCCCGTTGATAACGGGGCGATTGTAACATGCCGCGCCGTTTAATCAACTTTTCTGTGATGCTCCATATTGACTTGCTGCGTATCGCGGCTACAATGCACAACACCAACGGAACGGAGGAACCGATGAAACGCTTTATGCTTCTGCTTGCCGCCGCGCTGACGGCGCTGGCCCTGACGGCCGGCTGCGACAACGAAACGGCGCCGGCCAACGATGTCGACATGGATTTCGCCTTCGCCGACGACGCGGCCGGCGGCGGCGATACGATCATCGCCGATACCGAGGAGACCCCCGATCTGGCGCAGGACGACCTGCTCACCGACGGCGACACCGTGCCCGACTTCGGCTACAACGTATTCTTTCAGGTCATGACGATGTTCACCTTCGGCCAGCCGATGGCGATGTCGTTCGGCGCCATCATGAAAACGGCGCGCGAGGAGCTCGGCCCGGACGACGAGGATACGCCCCTGCCGGTCGATACCTGCGAATTCAGCACCGGCGCAACGGAGACCCCCACCCCCGAATGCACCTCCGACGACGAGTGCGCGCCGGAACAGAAATGTCTTGCCGACACCGATAACAACGGCAACCCGATCGCGGGGACCGAAAGCTGCAAGACCCCCGGCCGTGAATCGCTCGACCGCGGGCCGATCATCGTCACCGGCTTTATCGGCGGTCCGGTCACCTTCCTGTACGAGCCAAACGATCAGGTCTACAAGAAGGACGGGACCGGCGACGGCCAGATCGACATAGCGCTGCTCGCCTTCAATCTCGAATATTCGCTTGCCGGCGAAGGGCAGGAGGGGCTGAAAGCCTTCTCGGGGACCGTCTATATGCCGCCGTCGCTGGAACTCACCCATCCCGAACTCAAACCCGGCAGCGGCTCGATGCCCTTCCCGGCGGCCGAGATCGACCCGACCAAGGATGTGCTCATCAAGTGGTCGCAGGCCAATCCGGGCGCCGAAATGGACCTGACGCTGACCGGCGAGAGCGGGTCGGTGGTCTGCCGCGTTTCGGACGACGGCGAATTCACCATCCCGGTCGAACTTGTTTCGCAGATAACCTTCGGCACCGGCTTCAACGCCTTCGCCAACAACATCATCCTCGACCGGAAATTCTCCGAGAACATGGAAGGGGACAATGTCACCGCCGGCAGGTTCACCGCCGAGGAGATGATCACGGTGATGGTCAACACCGTCGCGGCGGCCGACACCGATCCGTCACCCGATGACGACGCGGTGCTGCCCGATAACTGAGAGCGTTCAGACGAATTTCTTAAAGACCGCCTCGTAGCCGTCCACCATCTTTTCCCACGAATAGTTCGCGGTGGTGAACTCTTTTCCCGTCCGGCCCAATTCCTTGAGCCGCGCCGGATCGGCGAGCAGTCCGGTGATGCGGCGCACCCATGCATCGGCGTCGCCGGGCGGCAGAAGCACGCCGTTGTTCCCGTCCCGCACCGCGTCGGTGATGCCGTCTATCTCGGCCGCCGCCACCGGCAGGCCGCAGATGGCCGCCTCGAGCGCCGCGAGCCCGAAGCCCTCCATGTCGCCTTCCACCTTTATATTGGGCATGACATAGAGATCGGCGCACAGAAGCGTCTGGATGAGATCTTTGAACGGCAGACCGCCGAGCCGGTAGGCGCGTCCCGCCATTTCGGGGCGGGCCAGTTCGCGGCGGAGCGCCGGTTCGTCGGTGGGCATCCCGAAGATGAGGGCGAGTTGGCGCCCGAGGTCGAACGGGAGGAGCCGCAGGAGGAAATTCTTGAATCCCATCGTCGCCGACGAGGGACCGATATGGAGGCAGACCACCTCGGGGTCGAGCCGGGGTAGCACCTCGCGGACGAACCAGTTGAACCCCTTGCGTGGCACCGGACGCCCGAGCATCACCAGCAGTTTTTTGTGCGAAAGATCGACGCCGAGCCGTCGCCCGATGACGGCGCGGTAGTTGGGGACCGCCGGCAGATCGCCGAGCGTCGTATCGACGCCGTTGGGGACCACCGTCACCTTCGCCGGGTCGAAGCCGCGGTCGGTGCAGGCCTTCGCGGTGGCGGTGCTTACGGCGATGACGCCGTCGTAGGCGGCGAAGCGCGGTATGATCCGCTTCTGGAACCAACCGGCCGGCATCACCACATCGAGCCCGTGAAGCGTCACGACGATGGGCAGATCGGTGATCGCGCGCAGCGGCAGCGAGAAGAAGCCCATGAGGCCGTCGTTGAGGTGAATGATCGATATGCCGGGGTTCTCCGCCAGTATCTTGCGCACCCGCCGTTTGAGCGTCAGGAAGAATTTCCATTTGCCGGAGTCGCCGCCGTGGATGAGGGTGTGGACCTTCACGCGGCGCGACATGCCGCGGATCAGTTCGAAGCTTTGCTTCTGCATCCCGCCGACCGAGGGAGGGTACTTATGAGTGATGAACAGGACTTCCATAGCTCTCGGCAACGACGGTGGAGGGATCGAGTTCCTTACGGCGGCGCATCATGAACAGCGAGAACACGAGCGTCCCCATCCCGAGCCAGAACAACTGCCGCGTGCGGCGCAGTATCGACACGCTGATCCACAGTTCGGCCCCCGGTACGCCGACCAGATCGAGCATGAGGCGGTTGGCGTATTCTTCGATACCGACCTGTCCCGGCACGAAGGTCCCCATCGCCTTGAAGAGCATGACGCCCACCTCCATCGCGATGCAGGAGAAGTAGGAGACATCGACGCCGAGGAAGGTGAGTATCAGGAAGAACTCGGTCGCGCCGCCCAGCCAGTGAACGAGCGTCAGGCCGTAGGCGCGGGCGAGATCCCTGCGCCGGTGATGGAAGAAATAGGAAAGATCGCCGTCGACCTTCTGCAGTTTCCGTTCGATGACCAGCAGCCCTTTGAACCACGGCAGGACCAGACGGAGGGTCGCCGGGAACAGCGCGAAAAACGAACGGCCGCGCGAAAGACGGTAGAGAAAAAAGGCCGCGCCCGAAAGCAGTCCCGTCGCGACGACGGCCATGACCGCCTTACTGCCGGCGAAGTTCAGTTTATCGAGGAACAGCAGGATCCCGAAGCCGATCAGCGTGCCGCTCGAGAGCCAGACGGTGAGCCGCGCGATGGTCAGCGCGGTGATCGAACGGCTGTAGGGGACGCCGCGGCGCGACAGGACCACCGCCTTCATCGTTTCGCCGGCGAGGAAACTCGTCGGGTTGATCTGGGCGAGGCTCTCCCCCATGAGCCGTATCAGGAACAGGCGGAAGATGCCGATAGGGGGTTTTTCGAGGAAGCAGTAGCGCCACGCGGTGGTGACCAGCAGCTGCGCCGTGAGCGTCACAAGGATGATGAAGAGGAATTTGTAGCCGATGCCTCCCAGTTGCTGGGTGATGCGGCCCAGATCGGAGGCGCTCACGAACCACCAGATGAGGAAGAAGCCGAGGATGAGGAGCGATATCTTCGCCAGACGACCGATGATAGCCTTTATTTCGGGTCTATACAGCAATCTCATGCGCCTTCTCCGGTGCGGTGGCGGGGGCGAAACGGCCGGCGATCCGCTCGTAGGAGGAGAACATATCCTCGCAGAGCGTGTCCCACTGCTGACGGTGGGCGTATTCGGCGGCGCGGCGCGACATCACGGCGGCCTTTTTCGGATCGTCGAGTATCCGCGCTATCTTCTGATGGAAGTCGTTCGGATCCTTGGGCGTCGCGTGGAAACCGGTGAGACCGTCCTTCACGATACCCTTCGGCCCCCCCTGCGCCGCGACCACCGGCGTGAGGCCGGAGGCCATCGCCTCGAGGACGACATTGCCGAAGGTCTCGGTGATGGACGGGAAGATGAACACATCGCTCGATGCATATACCTTCGCCAACTCCTTTTTGACCAGTTTGCCGGTGAACACCGCGTCGGGCATGAGCCGTTCGAGCTCGCGCCGCCGCGGGCCGTCGCCGGTGACGACGAACCGGACATCGGGATGGGTCTCGGTCAGCAGATCGTAGACCGCCGCGAGCGTCTTCAACTCCTTTTCCCACACCAGCCGGCTGACGAACAGCACCCGCCGCGTCGCCGCGCCGCAGAGTTTGTCCATGAAGACCGGGTCGCGGTTGTCGGGGCTGAACAGCGTCGTGTCGATGCCGCGGCCCCAGATGACCATCCGCCGCCGCTCGATACCGCAGTCGAGCAGTTCGTCCATGATGCTCTCGGTCGGCACATAGACCAGATCGCACTTGTTGTAGAACCAGTTCATGTAGCGCCGGCCGCCGCGGTCGAGCAGGCGCGAGAAGAAGGGCAGATAGCGGAAATAGTATTCGATGTAACTGATGAAATGGGTGTGGTAGGTCGCGAGCACCGGTATCCCCTGCTCCTGACCGTAAGCGAGGGCGTAGTTGCCCAGTGTGAAGGGGGTGGTCAGGTGGATGATGTCGGGCTGGAAATCGTCGAGCGCCTCACGGAGCTGGCTGTTGAAGAAGGGGAGCGAGATGGGGTAGTCGGGGTTGGTGGGGAAGGCGACCTTGGGGACCACCACCACCGGGAAGGGGAGTTTCACATTCTCGCTGGGGGGATAACTCGTGATGAAGAGATACTCGAACCGTTTTTTGGGGATGCGGTCGATGATCTGGTAGAGGGTGTTGGTGACGCCGTCGAGATGCTCCTTGAGCACTTCGCTGAAAAGCGCTATTTTTATCGGCCGCTTACCGCTCACGGGTCTCCGCTCCTACCTTACATTAAAAGGCCGCGTGTAGAAGCAAAGACCATGCCGGGCACAACTACTTACTTTTATTCGATTTATCTTTTAAGCGAAGGTAAAGCCGCTTTACGCCGTCCGTCGGAGATGTAAAAAAACTTTACGAAGCGTCGGCTCAGCCCCGTGCGATCTCGGCGCCGTTAAGAAGGGCGCGCCATGACAGGGGAGCGATCTTCCGGAACATCGCCGAGATGCCGCAATACTTCTCCTGCGACAGTGTGATCGCGCGTACCAGTTTGTCGGGATCGCCCGTCCCCTCGAACAGATAGGTGATCTCGAAGGCGGTGAAGACCTTCGGATGTTCGTCGGTCAGCGGCGCCTCGACCTCGATGCGGAACAGCTCCGGCACCGGCGCCCGCATCTTCTCGAGGATGGCGATCACATCGATGCCGGTACAGCCGGCTACCGACTGCAGGAACAGATGTTTGGGGGTCTCGCCGCAGGCGGCGTTCGCCGCCAGTCCCGCCGGATCGGTCACGAGCACTTTGACCGGCAGGTCGCTTCCCGTCTCAAAAGAAACGCCTTCCCGGTGAGTCAGCCATACCTTCATGTCAGCCTCCGTAAAAAGAGAGGTATCGTTATAGCCGGTTCGCGCCCGGAGGTCAAGAGAGAAGGTCGGAAAAAGTTCAGCGGATCGTTGAGGGTCGCCTGCTCCGCCGTTCCTCCGATAAGGGCCATACACCGCCCGATGCCGCCGATGCCGTCAGCCGATTTTTTTGTATCAGAAACAAGGACCCGCTGATACTTTGTCTGGGGGTGGGAGGGGTTGGCTCCGTATCAGCGGGCAATTATGTATAACGGGTATAGTGGAGAATGTCCAGAAATATCGGGGCCTGTATTGAAATAAATATTTGGGGGAAAACGATACATATACAATACGGTGGTCTCTCCTCTAACTGAGATCACTGGGTCCGCCCCGCCGGTCGTTGCGCGGCGGGGCGGGTAGGGGGGGTGGAAAGGTGTTACCGGATCGTTATCCTGCGCGGCTTTTTCTCCTCGCTTTTGGGGATGGTCAGGCGCAGGATGCCGTCCCGGAACTCGGCATCGACCTTTTCGGTGGCCACCTGATCGGGCAGCGAAAAATTGCGGCAGAACCCGCCGACATACGATTCGCGCCGGTGGACATTCTTGCTCTTCTCCTCGCGGGTCTCCTTCTTTTCGCCCGAGATCGACAGCACGTTGTTGCGGATCTCGATGTTCACCTGTTCCTTCGACATGCCCGGCAACTCCGCCTTGATGAGGTAGGCATCATCGGTCTCCTCGATGTCGACCTTCGGCCAGCCCTCGCTCACGGCGTAGCCCAGCGCATTGTCGAACAGGTCGCTGAACAGATCGCCGAACAGACCGCCGTACTGACGGCTCATCAGATTCCGTTCGGGGTGTTCATACCTCTTGATCATCGACATGGCTTCCTCCTTCCAAAGGTTAGGGTTGATCGGGGTTCCAAAGAACCTGTCGCGAATTTTTAGATAGACACGAAAGCCGGCGAGTCAAGTCCCCGTCCGCCGGAGAAATTGCTTCCCGCCCGGAGCCGGTTATAATGTCCCGTTCGTTCATCACGGGAGGGACCCATGAGGCTGTCCGCGCTCTGCGCCGCGCTGTTGCTTTTCCTGAGCGGTTGCGTTACCGAAGAGGAGGGCTGTTTCTACGACGAGGATTGCGGCGAAGGCTTTATCTGCGATACGGCGACCGGCGTCTGTCTGCCGGTCGAGGAGGGCGACGCCTATCCCGCCGACAAGGACCAGACCCTTCCCGACACCGCCGAGGTCGACATCGTCGATGTTGATATCGTGACCGACGATGGGGAAAAGGACGATAAGGACATAAACGACATAAAGGAAGAGGAGGCTGACGGAGACACCGCCGTGGCCGATGAGGACATGATCGTCACCGACGACACCGATACCATCGACGCCGACACCATCGATATAGATGCGGTCGATGCCGATATCGTCGATACGGACACCACCGATGTGGATAACGCCGATGACGACATCGTTGAAGTCGACGCGGTCCCCGATGCCGACGCCGCGTGCAATTCCTGCACCTGCGAGGACTGTTCGGGTCACGGCGCCTGCACCACGGCCAACGGCTATGTCGAATGCCTCTGCGATACCGGCTATGCCGGAGGTTCCTGTCAGCAGTGCGATATCGAGTGGCAGGATCATAACGGCGACGGCATTTGCGAGGCCGACAACTGCGTCAACGCGACCGATCCGATAGACGGCTGGCTCGACTGCGGCGCGCACGGGGTCTGCACCGACTGGAGTTTTGAAGCCGACTGCGACTGCGATCTCTATTGGACCGATATGAACGGCGAGTGCGACTACTGCTTCGCGAGCGATCCGAACGACTGCAACTGAATCACCCGTTCTTCATCGTGAAGGCGCCGTGCGGGCAGTACCGGAGACAGAGTCCGCAGCCGGTGCACTTGGCCGCATCGAATACGACCGTGCCGCCGCCGCCGAATATGCCGAAAAATCCGCCCGACCCGCCGGTCCGTTCGACCGCCTTGGCGGGGCAGGTCTTCACGACGGGGCAGAAGGGACTGTTATCGCACTTCGCTTCATGGAACACCGCTTTCTTCTTCGCCATATAAGCCTCCCGACTGATGGTTGCTAGTGGCAAACGGTTTATAGTCGCCGGAAATTGAAAGTCAAGAGGCGGAATTCGGGCATGCTGTTGGCGCGTCCTTAGCGGGTGGACGGTGACTTCTTCTTGACCGTCTTCTTCTTGGTCTTTTTTTCCCGCCCTGTCAAGGGAGGGGTAGGGGCAGGTTTTCTCTGCGTCGGCTGGCACAAAACCCCCTTATTCCCCCTTGACAGGGGGACGCTGAGCATCTCCAGCAACTTATCCACGCGGTACTCCGACAGCGGCAGCGCGTCGAGTATCCGTCGGGCGAGGGTGGTGCGGAGCGCCAGTTCCTTTTTCTTCTTCGCCGCGGGCAGATCGCCGCGGAGGATGTCGAGCACCGCCATGACGAACAGGCCGTTCACGAAATGTTCGGCCGCCTCCTTGTTGAAGTAGCGGATCCCCTTGTATTCGTTCATCTGGAGGATGCGGTGCATATTCTCGTCGGCGAAGATATCGCTCATCATCGCGTGGCAGATATCTTCCGCGGGATACTGGCGCCACCAGTTCTGGTAGTGGACGAAGGCGCGGATGTGCCGCTG
Organism: uncultured bacterium; assembly: GCA_937871295.1. Classification (GTDB taxonomy): domain Bacteria; phylum UBP6; class UBA1177; order UBA1177; family JAKLFG01; genus CALMRE01. The sequence continues at coordinate 24,168 of CALMRE010000211.1, forward strand.
TTCCATCTCGGCGTGCCGTTCGCTGCGTCCCATCGCCCGGAACAGGTGCAGGAACACCTCCTCGAGCAGGTATTTCCTGAGTATCGCGTTGGAAGTCGGACCGTCGTTGCGGTCGAGCGTTATCTGCGACAGACGGGCGGTGAGGGTCCAGCCGAACATCATCAGGAGGGTGTGGATGTCGTCGCTGATGACCGCGGTCAGCCATTCCTGCGCCGGCGGATGAAGCGGGGTCAGATCGACGGCGGGCAGTTCGAGGAAGGCGGCCATGTCGTGGAGGAAGAGTCCCGCGAGCAGATCGGTGTCGCCGGCGCCGCCGTGGTAGAGCCGCAATTCCTCGAGGAAGGAGCGGTAGTGGGCGGCGAGCGGGAACAGGAGGTCGCGCGGCGTCCCGGCCCCTTTCTTCGCCGTCGTCGCCGTGGCGGTGCGGGCGGCGGCCAGTTTGCGGAAGGTGTCGGGGTCGGCGATGCGGCGGAAGGCGGCGTGGAGCGGCGCCAGCGTCAGCATCGTGAGGGCGCGGCCGATGTCGGGGACGCCCCGTCCGTCGAGCGCGTCATGGAGGGCGCCCCACGGTTCGGCGGCCGATCCGGTCACTTCGCGCAAGCCGACGAAGACCTGATATTTGTAGGCCCCAAGCGTCGCGCAGAAGCCCTGTCCGTTGAGGTCGTCGATGCGCCGGATATATTCGAGATCGGTGATATGATCGCGCAGGAGCAGATAGCGCTCCGCGCCGGGGGTGAGCCCGAGCCCCTCGACGAGCGTCCGCTGGATTATCCGGCCGCCTACCTTGTCGAGGAACCCGACCGATGTGCGGACCCGTCCCGTCGTTTCGCGGAACTTGTTGTTGAACAGGATCAGCGCCCGCTCCTCGCCGTGCCGGTTGGAGTAGGCGTAGACATGCTCGTCGACCGTGCCGTCGTCCCGCTGGAAGTCGTAGAGGAAGAAGTTGTCGACCCCGGCGAACAGCCACCGTTTCCGCAGCAGCGGGAAGACCTCCCGTTCGTGGCGCTGGACCAGATGGTGGTCTATCGCCTCGTTCCAGTAGGCTTTATGGTATTCCATCCCGTATTTCTCGGTGAAGCCCTCTATCTGGCCGTGGCCGAACATCGGGAGGCCCGGCATGGTCGCCATAAGGAGGCAGACGCCGAAATACTTGTCGTCCCTGCCGAACTGTTCGACCGCCGTCTTTTCGTCGGGGTTGTTGAGGAAGTTGACGAACCGCTGGAGGATGTGCGGATCGAACTCGAGGACGTTGCGTATCGAGAGACGGTACTGATCGTTCTCCTCGTTCTTGAGGAAGTGCATGAAGGCGCTGTTGTAGACGCGGTGCATCCCGAGGGTGCGGACGAAGTAGCCCTCCATCAGCCAGAAGGCCTCGGCCAGCAGCAGCGTGTCGGGCAGTTCGGCTTGTACCCGGTCGACCACCTCGCGCCAGAATTCGTTCGGGATCTTTTCGTTGAACTGGTCGCGGGTCAGGGCATGTTCGGCGCGCGACGGGATATCGCCGCCGCTCCCCGGCTCGGGGAACCAGAGCCGCTGATAATGCCGTTTGGCCAGCGTCATCGCGGCGTCGAAACGGATGACCGGGAACTGCCGCGCCACATGGAGGATGGTCTGAATGACCGCTTCGCGCACTTCGGGTTTGGTGTAGTCGAGTTGCGCGGTGTCGTTCCACGGGTAACTCGTGCCGTCGTTGCCGTGATAGATGTAGCGGACATCGTTATAGCGGAAATCGACCCGCTTGAAGGTGACCGCCGCATCGGTCTTGTCGTAGTAGCGGTCCTCGATGTAGATGCCGAGGTGCTCCTCGGTCGAGAGGTTCGGGCCGTTGTAGGTGTACGACGGGAACGGCGGCTGAGGCGTCTGGAGGAACCAGTCGGGGTGATGGTGGATCCAGCGCGAATCGATGGCCATGTGGTTGGGGACCATGTCGCTGGCGAGCCGGATGCCGCAATTCTTCGCCCGATCCTTCAGCGTCGCCAGCGCCGTTTCGCCGCCCAGTTCGGCCGCGATGGTGTAGTCGTGCAGTGAATAGGCCGACGCGGCCGCTTCGGGATTCCCCATGATCCGTTTTATGGTGCGGCTCGCGCTCGACCGTTCCCACACGCCGATGAGCCACAGGCCGGAGAAACCCCAGCGGGCGAGTTTCTTGAGTTCATCCTCGGGGATATCGTCGAGCCGGGTCAGGTGTTTCCCGTACTGTTTCGACAACTGGTCGAGCCAGACGAAGGCGTTCTTGGCGACCATCACGAGGTTGGGCATCCAGTCGCGGTCGGGCGAGAAGGCCTCGTATTCGTGGTCGCGCCATTCGGAGCGGGCAAAACCGCCGCCGCGCAAACTCTCGCCGGTGATGACCTCGCCGTGTCCCTCGACCGGGAAGAGCGCCTTTTCCTCTTCGCGCAGCATATCGCCGCCGGTCAGCACCTTCATGAAGTGGCCGCCGACGAACTGGAGTCCCCACGCCTCGCGGATGAAGCGCAACTGGTCGGCCAGCGAGTCGGGACTGCTGAGTCCCGGCGCCATGAGAAGATCGATCAGGTTCTTTCCGCCGGGGCCGAAGGCCGGTTTCTGCGCGAAAAATTCGCCGAGCGCCGCGGTCATCTCGCCGTACCGGGTCGTTTCGCGCAGCGGCGCGTCGCTGAAAAGTTCTTCGTAGCGTTTGAAGGCGGGGTTGCGGTTGGCGATATGGAGCATCAGCAGTTCTTCCAGTTCCACTTCCGGCGCCGGATCGTCGCCGCACTTCCCGGCCAGATAGTCCGAAAGACTCATCTCGCCGCGGTAGACCGGGAGCGGCGGGAACTCCTCGGCGAAACGGCGGACCAGCGCGTCGGTGTCGTCGCCGAACCGTTCGCGCAGGAAGGAGAGCGCCTCGGAAAAGAGGGTCGGCACCACCTGCGTGCGGTAGAGCCGCACGACATGGTGGAGCACCTCGTCGATGAGCGCCATGGCGTTGAGATGGCCCGCCTTCACCGCCTGTTCGGGGTGGTTGACGAGATCCTTCTGTTCGTTCATCGTATGGGCGAAACGGCGCACCGCCGCGTAGTCGGGGAAGACCACGTTGCCCGACAGGGTGAATATCCGCTCCTCGAAACGGTAGCGGTCGCGGCTGGCGCGCGAGACATGGAAGTGGCGGAGGTTCCGGTCGGGACGGGCTGAGGCCGTCGCCGGTTCAAAGCGGGTGAGGGTCAGCAGCAGTCCGGGAAAGGCGCGATTCTTCATGCGGGACCCCGTATTCGTTGCAACGGTTCACCCTATCCGAAAGCGGCGGGCAAGTCAACTTTGCGTAGTAGTGGTTGTGGATCACGCCTTCACGATGGCCGTGTCGTAAAAATAGAGCTTGGGCGGCCGGATCAGCCGTTTATTGAAATTGCGGTGATCGGGGGTCAGCTTGAAGCTTTCTGCACAGCAGTTAACATGATAACATTGTTGGGATATACGCGCATCTTGACGGATTGCAAGTTAAAAATGCAATCTGTCAGACACTGGGCTTTTCGCTTTTTCTCAGGCGAAGTCTCCGAAAGAGCAGGAACGGCTTCTCGATGCGCTCGGCAATGCGGGCTTCGATGCCAATATCGCCATCGCCGCTTCGTACCGGCAGGCGGCCGATCCGGTCGTCCGGGCATCGGTTGCCAATGCCATCCGCTATGTGCAGAACCCCGAATCGGAGGAGTTGCTGTTCGACCTGATCACCGATAAGGACCCAACGGTCAAGATGAACGCGATAAACACCCTCGCCGAATACCGGCTCTCCCCTCCCCTGCTCGACAAACTACGCACCTATGTGACGGACGGCACGATACCGGCCGACAACTACCTTGGTCTCATTCAAGTGCTTGCGGGGTACGGTGCTTCGAATCAGAATGTACGCGGCATCCTTGAAACGATGCAGAAAAAGCCGTTCCACAATCCCGAGGTCCGGGCGCGGCTCAATTCAATGCTTCAGGGAAAGAAGTAGTCAGCCGGTTACTGACATCGCGCGTAATCTTGTTCTTCGGCGGTGTCACCGGTGGCTGTCGTTAGTTTTCCATTCTTTTTTAAGTACTCGATAGGAGAAAAATCGGTGATACAGTTGCCTTCTAATGCAACACGATCAAGATTCAAAAGACTTTTTAACGATTCAATATTTTCTATGTAGTTGTTATACAAAGACAAATTTTCCAGCCCCGTTGCAAGGGATGCCGGTTCAACATCTCTTATCTTGTTTCCATATAGATTCAGCCTCCTAATGGCGCCCATCTTGCCCACAGAAGATATATTCTCTATGATATTGGCGGGCAAATACAGTTGTACGAGATTAGGCAAATCTTCCAAAGGCGACATATCCGAAACCCCCCCTCCCCCTATGTCTAACTTTTCTAGGGCAGAGAGAGATCTCAACGGTTCAAGGCTCGTTATAGGATTCCCATTAAAATCCAACTCCACTACCCACGGCATCTTTTCGAGGCCGGTCAGGTCGGTGATACCGGTAGAGATGCATTCGATCCTTGAAAGATTGTACACATCCATTACCCGTATCGGATACCCGTCAGGCACAAAAGCTCTCGTCCGTATGCAACTCTCCATTTTAGGATCTGGGAAGTTAATAATGGTCTCATCCTGCGACGGGTCGTAGGTGGGATCCTCTCCGGGGCCGCAGGCGGCTATGAGGAAAAGTAGCGGCATGAGTCGTATGAGGCGTTTCATGGTCCCTCCGTTCCGTGGTCCGGGGTCATCTTATAGCGATTTGTGTTCCGGTGTCAATCTAGTTGTTCAGCAGTTTTACCCCTTCGCCTATCGAGATGAGATTAAACTTCAGCGGTTTGATCGGTATCAGGTTCGGGAAGGTCATCTTGATGAGCGGGTCGAATTCGTAAATCTTTTTCTTCACATTGAATTCTATCGCTATCGGTTTCTTCCCTATCCGCCCGTTCGCTTTTACATACACATAGCCGGAGAGGAGTTCGAATTCGGGTATCAGGGTGCTCCGCAGGTAGAAGTTCACCGCTACGCCGTCCATTTCCAGTTCCGGTTTGAGCATGGCTTGTACTTTGAAAGGGGCGTAGATGTCGAATACTTCCACTTTGCCGCCTATCACGATCTTGAGTGCGATGAAAGTGTAGTCGAAGCCGAGGCCCACTTCGAGGAAGGCGGTGGTAACGAGGTAGGGGCCGACGCTCGCTCCGGCGGTGAGGCCGGGTCGAATAACTTGCAAAGCGCTTATTAGTTGGATATAGTGCGCGTCGTGCGCTAACGGAAGGAAACGGATGTTCACCGGCATCATAGAAAAGACGGGCGAAGTCGCCCGGTTGACCGCAACGGGACCCGAGCGGACCCTCACGCTGAAAAACCCTTTCGGTAGCGACATCAAGACCGGCGACAGCATCGCCGTGGACGGCGTGTGTCTCACCGTTACCGCGTTCGACGCAAAGCAGATGAGCTTCTTCGTCTCGGCCGAAACGGTGAAGAAAAGCATCGCGGCCAACTACAAGCCGGGAACCGTGGTCAACCTCGAACGGGCGCTCCTTTTCGGCGGGCGGCTCGACGGCCATATTGTCACCGGTCATGTCGACACCGTGTCGCGCATCGCGGCGGTCAAAAAGATCGGCGCGGGTATCGAGCTGACCATAGCGATACCGGCCGAGTTCCGTCATCTGGTGGTCGACCGCGGTTCGCTGGCGGTCAACGGCATCAGCCTCACCATCGCCGAATTGCGCGGCGGGACGGCGGTCGTTTCGCTCATTCCCGAGACGCTGGCGCGGACGTCGCTGGCGGCGGGGGTGAAGGCGGGAGACACGGTGAATCTGGAATTCGACCTGCTCGGGAAATATGCGGCGCGCCTTCTTTCTCCGCAACTGCGCGACGAGAAACTGCGCGCTCTCATCGAAAAATTGTAGACCTTCGGGGGAGGTGACCATGTTCCGTACCGTAATACTGGTGGCGCTGTTCACCACCCTGCTGATCACCGTCCTGCTGTTCGCCCTCAAGAACGGCCAGACGGTGCCGGTCGATCTGGTGGTCACCCGGCTCGACGCGGTGCCGCTGTGGGTGGTGATGGTCGCCGCCTGCGCCGTCGGATCGACGCTCGCGACGCTGGTCTTCGCGGTGGTCTTTTTCAGCCTCTATTTCGCTAAACGGATGGTCGAGAAGGAACTGCAGAAGACCCGCGCCGAACTGGCGGCCCTCACAGTCAAAGAATCGGCCGATAGGGGCGCGATCCGCTGATGGATATCGTCTATCCGCACATCCGCGAGGTGCTGATAGCGGCGGCGCTGCTGATCACGCTGTTGCTGCTGCTGCTGCGGATGATCTGGTCGCGGCGGCGGACCGCCCTGCGGATACGGCACGACATGCTGTCGATCCTGCCGGCGCTCGACCGGTGCCTCGCGGGGGACCACGGCGAACTGATCCGGTGGCTGCGCCGCGCCGCGCGCCGCTATCCCGACGAGGTGCGCAGTTACATCCTGCTGGGCGATCTGCTGCGCCGGGAGGGGCCGCTCAAGGCGAACATACTCCACCGGACGCTTCTCTACCGCAAGAAACTGACCGACGGCGACAAGGCGGCGATACTGCTCGCGCTGGGACGCGATCACCGGGCGCTCGGCGAGGGACAGAAGGCGCTCGCGGCGTTCAAGCAGAGCATCGCGGCGGCGAAACTGCCGGCGACCCTGCGCGAACTGATCGAACTGGAACTTGCGGCGGGGCTCTTCGATGACGCCCTGTTCCATCAGAAGGAACTCAACCGGCTCGCCGGGGGTGACCGGGCCGAAGGACTGCGGGCCGTGATGCTCGACGCGACGGCGGCGGCCATCGCGCAGAACCGCGCCGCCGAGGTGCGGCGCTGGGTGGAACTGATCGTCCGCCACGAGGGCGATACCGATCTGGCCCGCCTGCTCGGGGTGTTCCTCGCCGTCTTCGAGGGAGAAACGGCGCGGGCGGGCGAACTGGCCCGGGAGTTCCTCGACCGTCATCCCGGCGAGGAGGTGACACTCCGGTTCCTCCTGCGGGGAATGCCGGCCGGGGCGGCGCTCGCCCGGAACCTGCCGGGGCCGTGGGCCTCCGTTTTCGCGGCGCTCGCCGGCGAAGAGAGGCCGCTTACGCCCGCCGAACTGGCGGTGGTTGATAAAAGAACGGTTTTATACTATCATCTCGCGGCGCGCCATCTCCCGGCGGGGGAGGCGCGCGAACTCGCGGCGGCGGTCGGCCGGAAGGAACGGTTGTTCGTGTGCGGCGCCTGTGACCGGGCGCTGACCGGAACGATTCTTTCCTGTCCCGGGTGCGGCCTGCCGCTCGCGGTCAGACCGGGCAACATCTGAAGGAGGCATACTCATGAAACGCGGGACCCTGCTCGCGGCGCTGTGCGGCGCCCTGCTGCTGCTGACCGCCTGCGACGACGCGGGCGACGGAAAGAAGACGATGCCGGTGGACGAGTTCTTCGAGACCTATCTCAAGACGCTGTGCGACAGTTCGTCGAAGTACAGCGACGGCATCATCACCGCCTCCAACAAGGCCTCCTGTGCGCAGGCCATCATGGAGAGCCTCTTCGCCTACGATTTCTTCCATGCCGGGCGGCCCACCGTTTTCAAGCAGAAGGTCTATCTCCTGCGCAAGGCCGAAACGAAGAAGTGGCTTTCGATAGACGCCGAACAGGCGCAGAAATGCTTCTCGACCGTCGGCCAGATGCAGCCCTACAACCCGCTCAACATCCAGTTGTTCGACATCGCCGAGTGCGCGATCGCCTTCGAGGGAGAGAAGATCATCAACGATCAGTGCTATCAGGACGAGGAGTGCGACGACGGCTGGTGCAACCTGTCGGGCGGCGCCTGTCCGGGTCGCTGCGTCCTCTACCGCCAGCAGGGGGAGCCGTGCAATGAGAACCTCGACCGCTGTGAACCGGGCTATACCTGCCTGTCCTCGGGCTGTTCGCGTCTCTCGTCGGGGGCGAAAGGGGAGCCCTGCATGGCCGACGAACACTGTGCGAGTTATCTTTACTGCCGCAAGGGTTCGGAGACCGACGCGACCGGCATCTGCTTCGAAAAGAAAGGGGTGGGCAAGAGTTGCGAAGAGCCGCGCGAATGCCTGACCGGCCTGACCTGCATCGAGGAGACCTGTCAGGGTCCCGAGATACCCGACGCCGTCGGCGCCGACTGCAGCGCGTCGCTTCTGTGCAACTACTTCTCGCGGCTCGAATGCGGCAAGACCGGCGAAAACACCTTCGCCTGCCGTTACTTCCCGGCCAACGAGGGGGATCCGTGCACCTTCCAGTGCGGCAGTCAACTCTACTGCAGTCCCCAGACCTATTCCTGCACCTACTTCAGCAAACTCGAAGAGCCGTGCGGCAAATACTACCAGTGCTCTTCGCTCTACTGCGGCGATGCGGGCTTCTGCGATATGCCCGAATGCGAGCAGACCATAGAGTAGGCCATGATGACGCGCATCCTCCTTTTTCTTCCCGCGGCGCTCCTCTTTTTCTCCTGCGCCGCTCCCCGTCCCGCCGTCGTGCCGCCCGTTGCGGCGCCGACGCCGGTCGTCGAAAAAAAGGTCGAGCCCCCGACCCCCGCGGATGAACCGGCGACCCCGGCCGACGAACTGCTTCTGCGCGATCCGGCGACCGGCGCCGTATCGTCGCTGGCCGAACTCGCGGCGGGCGGACCGGCGCTCATCGACCTTTCGGCCAGTTGGTGCGAGCCCTGCGTTGCCCTCACCGAACGGCTCAACACCCTTCAGCAGAAATTCGCGGGGCGCATCCGTTTTTTCATGGTCCTTCAGAAAGGCGACGCCCCCGACCGCCTGCCGGGACTGCCCGAATACCCGGTCTATCAACTGGAGCGGGCCCCCGCGCCGCTGGGGATAACGCCGCCGCAGATACTGCCGACGGTGCTGGTCTTCGGCGCCGACGGAACGGTCGCGGCCGAACTGGAGGGACTCTATCCGGGGTTGTACTATTACGGTGTCATCGCCGATGTGACGGCCGGTAACTAGGAGCGGTACCTCTCCGTCACCCGCTCGACTATCCGTATCTCGTCGTGGGTCAGCCGGAAATGCTGGTACATATCGCGGTCGAGGTTCCGCCGTTCGCGCTCCGCCTGCGCCGATATATCCTTTTGGGCGTTCTCCGGAGAACAGAGCAGGTGCCGCAGATTCTCGACCGCCTGCGCGACGATCTTCTGGACATGTTTCTTGGCCGGCACAAAGGGAAGATTGTTGAAGTTCTTCTTGAGGAACTTGTTATGGTGGGGGAACTTCAGCGTGTAGTAGAACAGCATCACGTTCGAATTGAAGTAACCCTCGGCGAACTCGAGCGATATCTCGTCGCTTTTCGGGATGATCCCGGCGATGTCGCTCATAAAATGGAGCCCCGTCCGGTCGATGCACATCACCGGCCGCACCGACAGATAGCGGGCGATGAGTTTATGCCGTTCGAACTGCGCCGCCGCCGGCAACTGGAAGAAGAACTCCTTGTCGGGGATGATCCACGAACCGGGCGCCGGATCGGTGAAAGGGACCACCTCCTTGCCGCGGATGAAGGGCTTATAGCGGTTGGAGCGGCGCATGGTCTCGATGGGCGGCTTAATTCCCTGTTCGGGGAACATTCCGATGAAGAAATCGAAATGGTCGGCGCATGTGCCGTCGGCCAGCGACTCTATCTTCTGGAGCAGATGTATCTCCTCGTGGGCGAGGCTGTCGTTGAAGGTGAGCAGGTTGTTGAAGGTGATGAAGTCGCCGGGGACGCTCGAGAAGGTGCCGGCCACCGTATCGGTTATCGTGACGGCCCGTTCCGGTTCGGCGGGGCGTTTCCTGCCGAGATGAAGTATCAGTTTCTGCCGATCCTTGGTTATCTCGCGCAGGGAGAACAGGTCGTAGAGGAACTTTTTGGCTTTTTTGGTCCCGGGAGAGACGAGGAAATTCTTCTTGAGGTGAAACAGGTAGGAGCCCTCCTCATGAAGCAGCAGCGCGATATTCTTGAAAAAACCCTCCTCCGGCAGGGCCGTCACCACCGCTTCGTCGAGGATGAGGTCGAACCGGTAGGGCTTTATCTTGCTCTGATCGGTCGACAGCAGGTCGAAAATGGTCGCCTGCACCGATATCTCGACCGGTTTCTCCTTCGAGAGGGGGTAGCAGAGGACCGCGGGGAAAGGACTCTGGAACGCCCCCTCGTCATGGTAGGCGAAGTGGAGCGCGTGACCCTTTTCCAAATGATAGGGAAGATAGACGGCATCCGAAAGGAACAGGATGTCGTGACGGTCCGTGGCGTTGCGTGGTGACGCCTCCATCGGCGCGGGATTGGGGAGCGACAGAAGATAACTGACCGACCACGACGAGACGACTTCCCGTTTCAGACGGTCGCTGAAACGGCTGTTTATCTTCACGAAGTCATCGGCCGATATGCCGGCCAGCAGGGTCGGCGAGAGCCGTTTCCCCGACACCGTAAAGTAAAAGCGGTTGAGGAGGAATGTGTAGGGGTCGGTCGCGATACCGGTTTCGCCGCAAAAGGAGCGAATGTCCTTGAATAATTTCAATAACTTCTTTCTTTTATCCATGGAAAATACCCCATTCGGTGCTTCGATACTGTATAACCATTGAAGAGAAATTGCAAAAAAAATCTTTTAGTGAAAAAAAACGGGGCCGTTGCCGGCCCCATCAGGGAATTCAAAACCGCCGAACGGCTTAGTTGTCGGTCAGCAGTTCGTCGGTGACTTCGTTGTCGGTCTCTTCCTCGTCGGGAAGTTCGCCCACGCCGAATTCATCCTTCATGTCTTCGCAGTCCATGA
>CALMRE010000212.1 GCA_937871295.1 uncultured bacterium
AGAACTTGTAGCCGCGGCGGTATTCGAACTTGTCGACCGCCTTCATCAGGCCGATATTGCCTTCGGCGATGATGTCCTTGAAGTCGAGCCCGCGGTTGTTGTATTTCTTCGCGATGGAAACGACCAGCCGCAGGTTGGCCTGTATCAGCTGGTTCTTCGCGGTGCGGACCGTCTCTTCGGCGTTGAACAGCCGGAGCGCGCAGTCGCGCAGTTCCTGATGCGACAGCCCCGTTTCGGCCTCGAGTTTCTTGATGCTGCGCTGGGTTTGCACGATGAGCGTGTATTTCTCGCGGATGACCAGCAGTTTGTTCTTGTCGAGCGACGCGAACCGCTGCGGATTGGATACGATCTCGTTCATCTGCGGGAAGGATATGTTCATCGACCGCTCTATGGCGGCGATGTTGTGGTCGAGTTGTTCCGCCTTGTCCTTGTAACTGCGGATGCGGTCGCCGAGCGTCTTGAGGTAATTCTTGCTGAGGCGCATATCGAGCACGACGCCGACCATCTTGTCGAGTGTCTCGTCGGCCATCTGGCCTTTTTTGCGGGCGTTCCGCGGGGTCCGCGCCGCCTTGAGCATCCGGTCGCGTTCGCGGTTGAGTTGTTTGAGTTTGTCTATGTTGCGGGCGAGGCTTTCGACCAGAAGCCGCTGTTTTTCGGCGGCCGGATCGGGGGCCGGTTCGGGCTCGACGGGGGCCGGCTTTTCGGAAGCGCTTTTCGCCGGCTCCTTTTTCCTGCCGTCGGTCTCGTCCTCGTCGTCGTCGTCCTCCTCGTCGTCGTCCGAAACCTTGGATTCGTCGAGAATCTCTATTTCGTCGTCATCGTCGGCCGGTTTTTCAACCTCTTCCTCCTCCTCCTCGCGATCGTCGTCCTCATCGGCCAGTTCGTCCTCCGATTCGCGGATGACCTCCTTGACCGTGAGTTGTTCGTTCATGATCTTCTCGGGGATGGAAAGTATCTCCTTGAAGGTGATGAAGACCGAAAGGAGCGTCCGGACGATCTCCTGTTCGCCCACTTCGATGCGCTGGGCTATCTCGACCTCGCCCTCCTTGGTCAGCAGCGGCACCGCGCCGATGGTGAGCATGTACATCCGGAGCGGGTCTTTGCGGCCGCGGTCGGCGGGGGTGGTCGGTTTCTTGATGACCGGCAGATCGGTAAGGATCGTTTCTTCGTCGCTTTTTTCGGTGAGGACCGGTATCTTGAATTCGTCGAGGACATTGAAGAGCAGTTCCATATCGTCGACCGTGAAGTCGGCGTTCTCGGGGAAGAAGGCGTCGAGATCCTCGTAGGTGATCTCGCCCTTGGAGCGCAGGATATCGTCGATCACGTCCACCAGTTGATCGTTGCTGATGTCGCTGCCGCTGGCCAGTTTGAGCGCGTCGATGATCTTCTGCCGGTTCTCGCTCCGCTTCTCGGTCTCCACGGCGGGCACATGGCCGCGTATCCGGTCCCGCATCTGTTTGCGTCGCTTCAGGAAGGAGAGGTCTCGTCTTCTGAGCATGCGTATTCCCCGCTGTTAGGTGGCCGCGCCGGTCCCGGATAGGGATGACGACAGTTGTTTTTTTCTGTTCATGAGCCGCTGTATCTCGGCTATCGATTCGGGCGTCGCTTCGCCCGACAGATCCCGTACCGCCTTATCGATGTCGGCGATGCGCAGTTTGAAAAGGAGTTGTCTGAACCGCATCTCGGCGGCCGCGTCGTCGATCCGGAGCGCCGCAGCGGTCCGTTTCCCGTCGCGGTCGAGGTCCGCGATGATCTTTTCGAAGGCCTCGTCGTCCTCGCCGCCGTCGTGGGCCGCAAGCAGTCGGAGGCGCGCTTCGCCGTCGTCGTGGGACAGCAGGAAGGGGTCGTCGAGCGTCGGGATGAGAGAGCGGTGAGTGGCGGCAAGCACCAGCAGTTCGCGCATCAGTTCCGCCGTCCCGGCAAGGGGCCGCGCGGCTTCGCGGTCGGTATTGGCGGCCGCCGGACCGCGCCCGGCCTTTTCCGATTCCTTCCGGAGGAGTTTCTGGAGGTATTTCAGGAGCGCCTTTATCTCGTCGTCATTCACCGCGGGAAGGTTCCGGCAGTATTTTTCGATGAGATTGAGATGATCCGCCCGGCGGTGGAGGGCGAGCGGGCGCAGCAGCTGCGCGATCTCCTCCTTCGCCATGTCGCGCTGGGGGATCACCGGGTCCTTGAGCGCCTGCTCGGCGAGTTCTTCAAGATAATACTGCGTGATGTTCTTCGCCCCTTTGAGAAGCGTTTCCATCCGTTCCTTGCCGTCGGGACGGCGCACCAGCGAGTCGGGATCCTCCTTGCCGTCGGGACTCTCTATGAAAGCGGCCCGCAGGTCGAGTTTCTCGGGGATCGCCAGTTCGAGTACGCGCCGCATCGCCTTGCGCCCCGCCGCGTCGCCGTCGAGTATCATCACCAGCGGCACGCCGAACCGTTCGATGAGTTTCAGATGCTCCTCGCTGATGGCGGTGCCGAGCGCCGCGACCGCGGTGGTGAAGCCGTGGGCGTGGAGCGCCATGACGTCGAAATAGCCTTCGGTGAGTATGAGGTACTTATGATCCTTGAGTCCGTCGCGGACGAGGTTCGCGCCGAAGAGACTGGACCGCTTGAGGAAGACCGGCGTTTCGGAGGTGTTGAGGTATTTCGGCTCGCCGGGGCCGATGATGCGGCCGCCGAAGCCGATGACCTGCCGCCGCATGTTGACCACCGGTATCATGATGCGGTCGTGGAAGAAGGAGCGGAGGTTGCCCGACTGATCGATGCGGGCCAGACCGCTCTTTTCCATGAGTTTTGCGGGGACGCCGTTGTTGCGCAGGAAGAGGATCAGTTCGTCGCCGTTCCCGATCCAGCCTAGCCCGAACCGTTTTATCGTCTCGGGAGTGATGTCGCGTTTGGCGAGGTAATCGGACGGCTCGCGGCTTTCACCGAGTTTACGGTGGAAGAACAGGGCGGCGAGCCGGTTGACCGAAAGTATCTGGCGGCGCTCCTCTTCGCTGCGGTCGGCCTCGGGGGTCGACTGTTCCTGCAGGAGTTCGCGGACGCCGAAGTCGGTGCCGAGTTTTTTGACCGCCTCGCGGAACGAAAGATTCTCGAGGTTCATCACGAAGGTCAGCGCATTGCCGTGGGCGCCGCAGCCGAAACAGTGATAGAACTGCCGTTCCTCGTTGACGCTGAATGAGGGGGTTTTTTCCTTGTGAAAGGGGCAGAGTCCGGTCTGACGGCGGCCCGCCGACTGGAGCTTCACATAGCGCCGGACCACATCGACGATGTTGATGCGCTCTTCAATGATGCGGTTCACATCGACAAGGGTCAAGAGAGTGCCCCGTGTAAAAAAATTCGGTGGCATTATAGTAGGAAGAAGGGGAAAGTCAAAAATTGCCTAAGAAAAAAAAGGCTTGTCGCGCCCCGGAGGTCGTTTTTCCTTTAGCGTTCCGTTAGATTCGGTCGTCCGGTCGCCTTTCTGCTTGACTTTCGTTTTGAATTGTTCGAATTATGAGCGCAGTGTAGGTATATCACCAGCACCCCGGAGGAGCGATGAGTCACTTGTCTGAACTGCTCAAGAAGATCGAGACCGATCGGAGCAATCTCATCAAGGCGCTTCAGGCCGTACAGACGGATGAAGGCTACATTTCGAACGAGGCGATCGAAGCGGTCGCCGCCCATTTCACCGTCTCGACCGTCGAGGTCGAGGGGGTCGTCAGTTTCTATGCCCAGTTCAAGCGCGTCAAGCCCGGAAAGTACAAGATCTCGGTCTGCGACGGGACCGCCTGCCACATCAAGGGGGCGTCGCTCGTGGCGGGCTGGATCGCCGAGGATCTCGGCATCAAGGACGGCGAGACCGACAAGGAGGGGCTCTTCTCCCTCGAGACGGTCGCGTGCCTCGGTTGCTGCAGCCTCGCGCCGGTCATTTCGGTCAACGGCAAGGTCTTCGGCAATCTCGACCGGAAGGGACTGCTCAAGATACTCAAGGACTACCGTAAGGGAGGCGCGGCATGAAAATAACGCGTATCAAGGTCGGCGCCGGTTCCTGCGGCATCGCGGCGGGGGCGACAGAGGTCGTTTCCTTTTTCAAAAAAGAGATAAAGAACATCCCCGTCGTCGAGGTGGGCTGTATCGGCCACTGTTACGCCGAACCGCTCATCGAGGTCGAGACCGACAAGGGCTCGATCTTCTACGAGAAGGTACAGCCGAAAAAGGAGCATGTCGACCGCATCCTTTCGCTCAAGGAAGAGGGTCGTTTCGTGATACGGCCGCAGCGGTCGGAGCGCGAGAAGATCAAGGTGCTGGCGCTCGCCGGGCGCATCGACATGACCTCCATCGACGAATATCTGGCCCACGACGGCTATGTCGGGCTGAAAAAAGCGCTCGAGATGAAGCCGGCCGACATCGTCGAAGAGGTGAAGATATCGGGTCTGCGCGGTCGCGGCGGCGGCGGTTTCCCGACCGGCACGAAATGGAGTTTCCTCGCGGCGAAAACGGCGCCGGAGAAGATACTCATCTGCAACGCCGACGAAGGTGATCCGGGCGCGTTCATGGACCGGTCGCTGATGGAATCGGTGCCGCATCAGGTGCTGGAAGGTATGCTCATCGCGGCGCTGGCCACCGGCGCCACCAAACTTTTCATCTACTGCCGCGCCGAATATCCGCTGGCGATACGGAACCTCAAAATAGCCATCGAACAGATATATGAGCACGGCCTTAATAAACTGGTAACGCGCACGGTCGAGTTCCGCTTGAAAGAGGGCGCCGGCGCCTTCGTCTGCGGCGAAGAGACGGCGATGATCAATTCGCTGGAAGGAAAACGCGGCACGCCGCGCTTCCGTCCGCCGTACCCGACCGACAGCGGTTACCACGGCTATCCGACGGCGATAAACAATGTCGAGACCTTCGGCAATGTGCCGCTCATCCTGCGTGAGGGCGGCAAGGCCTTCGCTTCGGTCGGCACGCAGGGTTCGAAGGGGACCAAACTCTTCGCGCTGGCCGGCGATGTGAAGTATCCGGGGCTCGCCGAGGTCCCGATGGGGGTCACCATCGGCGATATCGTCTACGAAGTGGGCGGCGCCGAGAAGGGTTCGGTCAAGGCGGTCCAGATCGGCGGCCCGTCGGGCGGCTGCATCCCGGCCGACAAGTTCGACGCGGTGGTCGACTACGATTCGCTCAAAAGCCTCGGCGCCATCATGGGCTCCGGCGGCCTGATCGTCATCGGCCAGAACCGCTGCATGGTCGAAACGGCGCGCTATTTCCTCGAATTCACGGCGCGCGAAAGCTGCGGCAAATGCACCTTCTGCCGCATCGGCACCAAACGGATGCTTGAGCGGCTCGAGAAGATAACGCACGGCAAAGGAACGGCGGAGGATGTCGATTTCCTCGCCGATCTCGGCCCGAAGGTCATCAAGGGATCGCTCTGCGGCCTCGGCCAGACGGCGCCCAACCCGGTCCTGTCGACTCTGCGCTATTTCCGGCACGAATACGACGCCCACACCAAGGACCACAAATGCCCGGCGCTCCAGTGCAACCAGCTTTCCGATGTCAAGATACACCTCGACAAATGCATCAAGTGCGGCATCTGCGTCAAGACCTGTGCCGTCAAGGCGATCAGCCCCGAATTCGTGGTCGACAACACCGTCTGCACGCGTTGCAATTCCTGCATCGAGGTCTGTCCGAAGAAAACGATCAGCCGGGTCGAGAAGGGGACCGGTCACTACGGCAAGAGCGGAGGTAAGTCATGAGCATCACCATCACGATAGATAAAAAACCGTTCGCGGCCGAAAAGGGCGAAACGATCCTGCAGGTCGCCGAACGCAACGGTATCTCGATCCCGACGCTCTGTTTCAATCAGAAGATCACCAAGACCACCTCCTGCTTCGTGTGTCTCGTGAAGGACGCGAAGACGGGGCGGTTCGTGCCGTCCTGCGCGATGGAGGTCGCCGACGGGATGCTGCTCGAATCGGACACCCCGGAAGTGTGGGATATGCGCAAAACGGCGCTCAACCTGATGCTTTCGGAACACAGCGGCGACTGCGAAGCGCCCTGCACCATCGCCTGTCCGGCCCATGCGCAGGTCGAAGAGTATGTCCGCGAAGGGAAGAAGGGGAACCTGCTCGAAGCGCTCAAACTCATCAAGGAACGGATACCGCTCCCGATGTCCATCGGCCGCGTCTGTCCGCGGTTCTGTGAAAAGGACTGCCGCCGCAATGTGGTCGACAAGGAACCGGTCGCCATCAACGACTTCAAGCGGCTTGCCGCCGACATGCATTATGATTCTTATATGGAAGAGCGGAAACCGCTCACCGGCAAGAAGGTTGCCATCATCGGCGCCGGTCCCGCCGGGCTGTCGGTCGCCTACTACCTGCGGCTGAACGGCGTCGCCAGCGATCTCTACGACAAACAGCCCGAACCGGGCGGCATGCTGCGCTACGGCATCCCCGAATACCGTCTCCCTAAGGCGATACTCGACCGCGAGATAGCGCATTTCACCAAGATGGGCGGCATCGCCATCCACTGCAACAAGGAACTGGGGAAGGATATCGCACTGGCCGACCTGCAGAAGAAGTATGACGCCGTCGCGATAACGGTCGGCTCGTGGAAGTCGAGCGCGGCGGGTGTTGAAGGGGAAGAGCTCGCCGTCGGCGGCATCCAGTACCTCGAAAAGATAGCGCTCGCCGGCTGGAAAGGGGCCAACCCGGGCAAAACGATAGTCATCGGCGGCGGCAATACCGCGATGGATTGCCTGCGTACCTCGGTGCGGCTCGGCTCCAAGGAGGTTACCTGCTTCTACCGCCGGACCGAGGCCGAGATGCCGGCCGAAAAGATAGAGATCCACGAGGCGAAGGAGGAGGGGGTCAAGTTCGAATTCCTCGTCGCGCCGGTGAAACTGCGCAAAGAGAACGGGCGGCTCGTCCTTACCAGCCAGCGGATGACGCTCGGTGAACCCGACGCATCGGGCCGCCGCAAGCCGGTCCCGGTACCCAACAGCGATTTCGATACCGTCGCCGACACCGTCATCGGCGCCATCGGCCAGAAGACCATCGCGCCGCAGGGGATAAAGGCTACCAAGTGGGGCGATGTCGAGGTGAGCAAGGAGAACTGCCGCATGGAGGGCAGTATCTACGCGGCGGGCGACTGCGTCAGCGGTCCCGCAACCGTCGTCGAGGCGGTCGCCGGGGCGCGCCGGACGGCGCTGGCCATACTCGCGCAGATCGAGAGCACGGAATTCAAGGAACCGTATCTGCTCAATGTCTCGCGCGGCAAATGGCAGAGCCTCAAACCGACCGATCTGGTCTACCTCAAGGAGGCCATCGAGCGCAAACGGACCCCGCAGCGGCTTATCCCGGAGCACGACCGGACCGCGACCTTCAAAGAGGTATCCCTGACCTATACGCAGGGCGAGATAACCAAGGAAGGGGAACGGTGCATCGAATGTTCCTGCACCGCCAAGGGCGACTGCTCGCTCAAAAAGCACAGCGAGACCTACACTGCCAAGCCCGACGCGATGATCGGCGAGAAACCGAACTTTGGCTACGATGTGCGCCACCCCGAGATCATACTCGACCGCGGCAAGTGCATCAAGTGCGGCGTCTGCGTCAAGGTCTGTTCCGAAGTGGTCAACCAGAACATCATCGGTTTCAAGTTCCGCGGTTTCGGCACCCATGTCGACACGGCATTCTCTCAGCCGCTCCCGTCGCAGCTCTGCCGCGACTGCGGTAAGTGCATCGGCGAGTGCCCCGTCGGTGCCCTCGACTGGAAACTGAAGAAGTAAGTCATCACATCCCACCCGCCCCGAAAAATTGGACTTCATGGACGAAATGGACAAGAATGGACCGCATGGACGGGGCGGAGAAAAAGCGAAGGTGATCAATCTAACACGATTCATAGTGGTCGTTTTTGTTCTTTTTATGGCTTTTGCCTGTGACACAAAGAATGGCGCCTATCTTTCTCAAGATGAGAAGGCGCCAGCGACTCGATGGTTTTTAAACTCTTCAGACGACCGATGGCTCTCGATGAACGAAGTGCCGGGTGTCTATTATGAAGCCGCCTCTCTTGTTCCAGAAGAGTCGATGATATACCATCTTGCAACACAAGGAGACCATCTGTATCTCGGGGGCCGTTTCGTCACAGCGGGAGATGTTCCTGCGAACGGTATCGCTCGTTTTCATATGCCCTCCGGCACATGGGATGCAGTGGGAGAAGGATTTTATGAGGTTTATTCCTTCACTCTCGATTCGGTGGGAAATATTTATGCTGCGGTTTATCTCAACGGAACATATTATATCGCAAAATGGGATGGTATCACATGGATCAAAATCGGAGAAGGGCCGGGTAATGTTTTTCGGGCTATTGTTGCTGACAGCGCCGACAATATATATATCGGCGGTAATTTTACCGCAGTGGACGGTGTTGCGGCTAATTATATTGCGAAATGGGATGGCATGTCTTGGACCGCGTTGAACGAAGGGATGTCTGGAGCGGTCAACGATCTTACCATTGACGGGGATGGCCATCTTTACGCAGGCGGCGAGTTCGTGACGGCGGGTGGTGTGACCGTGAATCGGATAGCCATGTGGGAGGGGACGGCATGGAGCGCTTTAGGCGCCGGAATGAATGGCGTGGTAAGTGGACTTGCGGTTGATTCTTCCGGATATCTCTATGCCGCTGGCGATTTTACTTCCGCAGGAGGAAATACGGGGAAACAGGTTGCCAAATGGGATGGCGCGAGTTGGAGCAAGATACCGTTAGACACAAATGATGCGGTTTATTCTATGAGCATAGACGGGAATGATGAACTCTATATCAGCGCCTACTTTTTCAATGAGGGAATGCACGCCGTCGCAAAATGGAATGGCGTTTCATGGGAACGCTTTGATGAGGTGAAGGGAGCCTATGGTGAGATATACTCAATGACTTTTGATTCTCAAGGTATGCTTTATGCCGGAGGCTCTTTTATAATGGCCGGTGGTCACTATGCGAGCAATATCGCTCAATGGGATGGTGTTTCTTGGAGCCCGATAACGAGGGGGATGAACCATTTTGCCTACGCACTGGCAGAAGATGAGAGCGGCAACATCTATTTCGGCGGCGATTTCACGATCGCCGGAGGTGAGCCGGCCAATAGGATCGTCAAATGGGATGGCGCAACATGGAGTCCGTTGGGGGATGGATTCAATGATGTGGTTTTAGATTTGGCGATTGGCAAAAATGGGAATCTGTATTCTGCAGGGTCTTTTACCGCCACAGGTGAACAGGCGATAAATCGTATAGCCCGTTGGGATGGGGTTTCTTGGTATCCATTGGGTTCCGGCGTCGATGGTGTGGCAGATGGCGCTTCATCGTGTGCCGTTTCTTCCTTGCTCTTCGATGGAGAGAACCTATATGCCGGAGGTCATTTCATCAATGCCGGTGGCGTGGTCGTGAACCATGTGGCTAAATGGAACGGTACCGAATGGAGCGCATTGGGAGGCGGGGTCGCGGAAGGGGCGTCGGGCGTTCCTTCTGTGAACGCTTTGGCAGTTGATAAGAGCGGAAATCTCTATGTGGGTGGATATTTTGACTCCACTGGTGGCGTCAGTGCCAATAACATTGCAATCTGGAACGGAATTTCGTGGAGTCCTTTGGGCGATGGCGTTAATGGGATCGTGCGCGCGCTTGCTTTCGATACTTCCGGCGACCTCTATGTCGGCGGCAGTTTTACTATGGCAGGCGGAGTCGAGACGCGGAGAATAGCTAAGTGGAACGGCACAACATGGACTTCGATTAATGCGGGGATAACTGAAAATGGTTCTGAAGTGGCTGATATAATCGTTGGGCCCAAGGGAGACATCTATATAGCTGGGCGTTTTTACACTAATGCGTTTCCGATCCGTGGTGGACTGGCGAAATGGGACGGTGCAACATTGACTCCGGTAGGTTCAAGCATGGCGGGCTGTGATTTCATTTCTGCGGATTATAGCGGTTGCGCTGAGCCAATGGTTGTGGACATCCTTATTGACGAGTCGAACAATCTGTATGCTGCCGGTCTTTTCATGTATGCCGGAGACAAGATAAGCCCGTATGTCGCGAAATATGTATTGGAAACGCCCGATGATGATGAATTGTTGGAGGATGTGGACCTGGTTGATGACATGGACATGATGGACGAAGTGGACATGGTGGACAATATGGACGAAATCGAAAGCACGGATGATATAGACGAAATACCCGATGAAAAGACAGAGCAGGAAGTAGATGCAAAACCGGATAAAGAAGTTGACGAGAACATAGACTCAGATGAGGATAACACAGCCGACGATGAGACAACAGAAGATGATGTTCAGTTGGATCAAGAAGGGGTGGTCGTCCCTGATGCCAAGCCCGCACGCAACGAAGGTTGCGGGTGTAGCGTTGTGGCCTGACGAAATGGACAAGAATGGACTACATGGACGGGGCTGACGAATGCCGGAAATGAGTGATCTGATACCGAAACACGGCGGTTACCGCCGGCTGAAGAGTTTTCAGTTGGCGCAACTGGTCTACGATGTGACGGTGCGCTTCTGCGACCGCTACATCGACAAGAAAAGCCGCACCCACGACCAGATGGTGCAGGCGGCTCGCTCCGGCGTTCAGAACATCGCCGAGGGGAGTCAGGCATCCGGGACTTCCAAGAAGACCGAACTGAAACTCACCAATGTGGCGCGGGCGAGTCTCGAAGAACTGAAGTTGGATTATGAAGACTTCCTGCGTCAACGCGGCCTAACGCTGTGGGATTTGGCTGATCCGCGTCGCGCCGAACTCATCGGACGGCGCCCGAAGAGCGCCGACGAGGTCGCGCTGTGGGTGAAGGAAAAATCAAATTTGTCCACATCGTCCACTCGGTCCACCCCGTCCATTCAGTCCACCATTCCCGGGATCGCCGCGAACGCGGTACTGACATTACTGTCGGTCGCCTGCGCCCTTTTGGATCGACAGGTGGCGGCGCAGGCGAAAGCATTTGAGGAAGAGGGCGGTTTCACCGAGCGGCTGTACCGCGTCCGCACCGAGAATCGCAGGAGGAACACATGACCGCAACGGCGAAACAGGAAAAGTATGGGCGTATCGTCGCCCAGCTTGAGGAGTTGTACCGTAAGACGCCCGATCCGATCGCACGGATGGCGACGGCGGCGGCACTGCTCAAGGGGAAGTTTAAGTATTTCTTCTGGGTCGGTTTCTACCGGCTGGTCGACGGTGAACTGACGGTCGGACCGTATCAGGGGGCGCTCGCCTGTCAGGTGCTCAAAAGGCACACCGGCGTCTGCTGGGCCGCCATCGACCGCGCCGGAACGGTGCTGGTCCCCGATGTCGAGGCATTCCCCGGCCACATCGCCTGCGACAGCCGATCGAAGTCCGAGGTGGTGGTGCCGCTGTGCGACCGCGACGGCCGTATCTGGGCGGTGCTCGATGTCGATTCGGATGAACTCAATTCGTTCGACGCCGACGATGCCGCCGGACTTGAAAAAATAGCGGCGCTCATCACCCGATAAATTTTTCTTGACCTTTCATTTGTAAGGTATATGATAATGAAAGATGTGCTATTCCGTTAGGCAGGAGGTATGCCATGGAAGAGAACCGCGAAGGGCTCACCGGATCGCAGGAGCGTTTGCTTGCCGCCATCGAGGACTTCATCGCCAAGCAGGGGATCCCGCCCACCACGCGGGAGCTCGCCGAACAGCTCGATATCACCGCCGCGAGCGTCCATGAACAGCTCGCCCGGCTGGAGAAAAAAGGCTATATCCGGCGGAGAAAACGGGCGGCGCGCTCACTCGAACTGATAAGAGGCATGAAAAAGCTCCTTAACCCCGCCGGGATCAATTTTATCCGCGTTCCGCTCCTTGGACGCATTGCGGCGGGCGAACCGCTCCTCGCCGTGGAGAACTGCGAAGAAGAGATCCTGGTCGACGCGAGCTCCATCGGCACCGGTAAATTCTTCGCCCTGCGCATCGCGGGCGATTCGATGGTGAATGCCTCGATCAACGACGGCGACCTGGTTATTGTCAGGCGTCAGCCGGTCGCGGCGTCGGGCGAGATAGTGGCGGCGCTTTTGGGCGACGAAGCGACGGTCAAGCGTTTGCGGATAGACCGTAGCGGCGTCCTGCTCATTCCCGAGAACGAACGCTACACGCCCATCGATGTGACCCTGCGTGAAGATTTCAAGATACTGGGAAAGGTCGTTTCGACCGTTTCGGTCTCCCGCTGATTCCCTAGAACTCGGCATCCACCGACAGCACAGCGTTTATCCCGGGGGCGTTCATACCGGCCAGATAGGGGCGGTAGTCGCGATCAAGCAGATTCTCCAACGCCAGCGTGACGCGGATATACTCGTCGAACACGAAACCGCCGCGGACCGTGAGCATCTGCCAAGCCTCGCGGTCGACGGAAAGAGCGGCCGTGTCGCCTATCTGTACCGTTTTCTCCGGGCGCGGCCCGGTCGAGCCGCGTACCGCAATTTCGGCGAAACCCTGATACTGCCCCGGTTGAAAGGAGTCCCAGCGGAAGGCCGCATTCCAGAGAAGCGGCGCAATGTGATCGAGCGGGCGGAGCATTTTGTCCTTCAGTTCTTCCTCTCCCCAGAGGTAGGTGATGCCGCCGTTCAGCGAAAGACCGGCGGGCAGAACAGCCTTGCCGGTCGCCGTGAGCCCCCAGATAAGGGCGCGGCCGGTGTTGGCATACCCGGCGACGGGGAAGCCCGACATCTTTTCGGCGCCGTTCCACGAGGCGAGGACCCGTCCGATCCGTTCGTTGATATAGGTCGCAAAACCGCCGAAGGTCGCCGCGAGTCGTTTGTTCCCTCCGCGCAGGGTCAGATCGATCGTGTCGGTCGTTTCGGCTTCGATGCCGCCGTTGGGGACGAGGAACAGACCGTCGTGAATGCCGTAGAAGGCCGCTTCGCGGAGTGTCGCCGCACGGGTGCCGTGGGCATAGGTGAGCGTTCCGCCGAGATTGCCGCGCCAGTCGTAGGCGATGCGTGCCTCGACCGCATGTCCCGGTTCGGTGATATTGATCGCCGGAAGGCCGGGTCGCTCCGGCGCCCGGATGGTTGCCCCTTCGAAACGGTAGCCGGCGGTGGCGGCAAGGTGGTGGGGCGAGTCGGAGGGGAGAAGGTCGAACAAGCCGGTCAGATAGCCCGCAAAGCGGTCGGCGGACGAATCGTCCGGAAGGGGCGCCGTGCCTCTGCCGATAAGTTCGGAGGCAACATCGGTCCGTTCGAAATGGGCCATGCCGATGAAGTCGTGATAGTATTCGCCGCCGTACCGCAGGGTGAACAGTCGCGGCGTGATGTCTGCGGTGAAGTCTACATCGATGCCGGCGGTATGCCCGGTGGTCTCGGTGCGTTCGCGCGCGCCCCACAGCAGGCGATCGCCGCCAAGGCCGGAGAAGGAGTTTTCCACCGCTTCAAAGGTGTTCTGGTAGGAGAGGGTGAAAATTCCCTTGAGTTCGGCGGCGGGAAGGTCCATCGCGAGCCGTCCCCACGCAACATGGGCGGCGCGTTCATAGCGTTCGAGGGCAGCGGGGGAGTCGTCGGAGAAAACGGTATTCGTATCGACCGCATGGTCCAGTCCGCCGAAGAGATAGCCGAGACTCATTCGCCAACTGCTGCCCGATGCGCGGGTGAAGGCCCAATCGCCGGTAAAAAAGGCGCCGTAGTTCTCGAAGGCCGAGAAGGGCTCTTCGTCGCCCGCGCCGTTGGTGCGCATGTCGTTGAAGGCGACCGATCCGGCGGCGATGGCGCCGAAATCGCCGTAGCCGCCTGCCAGCCGCGCATGGGCGTCGCGTCCGGTGTCGGCGCTCGAGAAGCGGGTGTTGAAACGACCCGTCGCCGTGAATTCCTCCTTGCCGCGCACCGGCGCGGTGGTGAAGGGATGCAGCGTTATCGAGCCGCCCGCCGCCGCCGAGCCGGCGGAGACGGTGTCGGGTCCCGCGCTCACCGTGACGCTCTGGGCCAGACGCCGGTCGAGGAGCGACAGCCACGCGCCGGTGCCGCCGGTGAAGACGGTGCCGGACAGCGCGATGCCGTCGAAGATGACCGGAACCGCTTCGGAGGGCATCCCGCGCAGTATCGGGTAGGCCAGCGCGGCACCTTCTTCCCGGAAGTAAAGGCCCGGTACGGTGTTCAGCGCCTCGGACAGGGTGCGCGGGTTGTTGTCCCGTATCGTTTCGGCCGGTATTTCAACGGCGGATGTCTCCTGTGCCCGCAAAAGGGCGGCGGCACAGAAAAGAAGGAGGAACAGAACTTGTTTCATCATCGCTATCCTCATCATGCTAATGATCATCCCCCGCGAACGGAACAGCCTAGCATATCTTTCGAAAAAGGGAATAAATCTGTCGGGCCGGTTGACTTCGGGGCGGGAGAGGGTATACTCCCTCCCGTCGCATGGCTTTTTGACAAGTGGGGACGAACGGCTTCGACGGGAAGACGGAGAAGTACAGGCTGCATGCCGAGGTGCCGCTGGCCTCGTAAAAAAGCGGCAACACAAGAACTGCGAACAACGAACTCGCACTAGCGGCTTAACGCCGCCGTCCTGAAGGATCTCTCCCGCGGTGAGATCAGGGCGCAAAACAGCGGGATAGTGCCGTGACCGGGTCACAAGGTCGCGGCTGACACAAAAGTGACTGGGCCGATGCGATCCATGCCGGCATGGGGAGCGCAAAGGCCGAGATTAAATCAACCGGATACGCATTGTAGTATGCCGGTGCGGCTCCCTTTTCGGACGCGGGTTCGATTCCCGCCGTCTCCACCATTTTTCTTTCTTTTCCGAGGTAATTCCCCATGAACAGGATCATTCTTCACCCCGACAAGGACAAATTGCCGCGCAACCACCATCCGTGGGTCTTCTCGGGCGCGGTCAAGGATATCGAAGGGACGCCGAAGAGCGGCGAGGTCGTCGCGCTCCACGGCGCCGACGGCCGTTTCGTCGCCTACGGCCATTTCAACAAGGACTCCAAGATACAGGTGCGGCTCCTCGAATGGGACGAGAAGCAGACCGTCAACGGGGCGTGGTACCGCGAGAAGATCAAGCGGGCCGCCGCTCTGCGCACGCCGGTACTGGCCGAAGGGGTGACCGACGCCTGCCGCCTCGTCTACAGCGAATCCGATTTCCTGCCGGGGCTCATCGTCGACCGCTACGGCGATTTCGCGGTGCTCCAGTCCCTGTCGGCCGGCTTCGACGCGGTGAAGGGCGATATCGCGAAGATGCTGATGGAAGAGTGCGGACTCAAAGGGGTCTATGAAAAAAGCGACGGCGACGGTCGCAAGATGGAAGGTCTTCCGGTGCGCTACGGCGCGCTGGCGGGGAAGGAACCGCCCGAAAAACTGGTCATCCATGAGAACGGGCATCTGTTCCATGTATCGCCGGCGGGCCAGAAGACCGGGTTCTATACCGATCAGCGCCGGAACCGTCTGGTCACCGCAAGTTATGCCGTCGGGAAGAAGGTGCTCGATGTCTGCTGCTATACCGGCGCCTTTTCGGTTTACGCGATGGGGGCGGGGGCATCGTCGGTGACGCTGTGCGACATCTCGGAGGATGCCGTCGAAGGGGCGAAGCGCCATCTGCGCCTCAACAATGTCCCCGAGTCGAAGAGCCGCTTTCTGTGCGCCGACGGACTTCAGTTGCTCCGCGACCTTCAGAAGGGAAAGGAACGGTACGATCTCATCGTCCTTGATCCGCCCAAGTTCGTATCATCGGCCAAAGATATCGATAAAGGCCTGCGCGGCTACAAGGATATCAACCTCAACGCCATGAAACTGCTGAATCCCGGCGGGATACTGGCGACCTTCTCCTGTTCGGGCGCCGTCGGGATGGATCATTTCCGCCAGCAGATCGCCTATGCCGCGAAGGATGCCGGGCGCGAGGTGCGGATACTGCACCATCTCCATCAGGCGGACGATCACCCGGTGCGGGTATCGGTCCCGGAGACCGAATATCTCAAAGGTCTTATCTGCGTGGTCGGGTAGATA
>CALMRE010000213.1 GCA_937871295.1 uncultured bacterium
GGCGGTGCTCGTCAAAAAACGCCCCTTCACGTGGGCCGAGATCGCGCAGATAGAGGAGCGGACCGCCGAGACGCCGAAAAACCGCATCCTGTACGCGCCCGGTTTCGAGGCGCACGAAGAGTACTGGGAACCGATCTTCCGTAAACAACCCTTCCCCCTGTCGCAGGGGGTAGACCATCTCCGCAATTCCTTCCTGCGCTATTTCGAAGAGGTGGCGCGCGGCGCCGAAGCGGACTTCGTGAAGAACTACGAGTACGACATCACCCCGGTCACCGACGACAAGCCTTTCTTTTTCCACTACTACACGCTGAAACACCTCTTCACCGGCGACTGGGGCGGCGGCGGCTCGCTGGTGGACAAGATGCCGATCGGCCTGATCATCCTGTTGCTGTCTCTTTCCCAGTCGCTCTTCTTCTCTCTGCTGCTCATCGTCGCGCCGCTCTTTTTCATGGGGACGCGCGAACGGGTCTTTTCTCCGCATCTTCAGATACTCTACTTCTCCATGCTCGGCATCGGATTCATGTTCATCGAGATAGCGCTCATCCAGCAGTTCGTCCTGTTCCTCGGCAATCCCTCCGACGCGATAGCGGCGAGTATCGGGATACTGCTGTTCTGCGCCGGTATCGGCGCGCTGTTCAGCAAGAGGCTGCTGATACGGTTCGGCGATCGGAAACTGCTCAAGGGACTCGCGGTAATCATGCCGCTCCTCGTGCTCGGCTACGCCCTGCTGGTGCCGTGGTTCACCCATCTGTTCCTTTCGTCGCCGTTCGGTCTGCGGCTCTTCATATCGTTCCTGCTTCTCGCGCCGCTCGGCTTCATGATGGGCCTCTTCTTCCCGACGGGACTAACCATCGTCGGCGAGAAGAACGCCGGGTTCATCCCGTGGGCCATGGCGGTCAACGGCGTGGCGGGCGTGGTCAGTTCGATACTTTCCATACTTATCGCGATGGCCTACGGCTTCACCTTCGTATTCACCCTCGCCGCGTTCTGCTACCTCATCGCGGCGGCGAGCATGCACCGTTTCGTCAAGAAGCATGTCTAGGGAATAAGTTCTAGATCAGCGAACAACCGCAACCGTCGTCGTCTTCGTTGACCGGGTTGATGGCATCGTCAGTGGCCATTTCGTCCGGGACAACGGTCGTATCCGGCTGATCGGAACCTTCGACTTCGCTCAGGTCAGGCTGATCATCAGGGGTCTGGTCATCATCCGCGTTGTCGTCGGACCATTCGGACCCGTCGGACAGGTCGGACACTTCGGTGTCGTCATCAGGCATCGGATCGTCGTCGGTGACCGTTCCCGTCTCGACGCAGATGCCGTTCCAACAGTCACCCTCACCACAGTCTTCGGGGCCATCGCATTCGGGCGTTCCGCCGCACAGGCCGTTCTGGGCATTCTCGACCATCGCCTGCACATTGAGCACGCCGGCGCCGTAACATTCCTCGTCGCTGCCGTAGAGGCATCCCTGCGTCCCGGCGCCGGCCGATTGTTTCACGCAGGCGATCACCTCGGCGTGTGTCAGGTAGGGAGCGACCGAGAGCATCAGCCCTATCGCGCCGGTCACCACCGGGGCGGCGCCCGAGGTGCCGTTGAAGAATTTGGTGTAACTCTGATCGGGCAGGTCGTTCATGAAGTGGGGATTGTAGCCCATACCGGCGGCGGTCCAGTCGGTGGTCACGAGCCCCTTGTTGTCGGCGGTATCGAAGCCCGACGGCGCGGCGATATCGATATAGATGCCGTAGTTGGAATAATCGGTGATATCGCCGGTCGAACGGAGCGCCGACACCACGAGTATGTCGCCGTGCAGGTTCTTGAAGTTGTCGTTCCACGCGGTGTCGCAGGCCGAATTGCCGGCGCCGAACACCATGACCGTGCCGCGGCCGCCGCGGCCGTTCGCCTTCCCGTAGGCGACCGCCTCACCGGCGTAGTTGTCGTACGGGATGTTCAATTTGCATGCGTCGCCGTCCTTGTCCTGATTGATGAGCCACGAGTTGTTGATGACCCACGCGCCGTTGTCGACCGTCCAGGTGAGCGCCGCCAGTTTGCGGTCGTTGGGGATGAATATCTCGTTGCCGAAATACTTGACCGGCAGGAGGCCGCAGTTCCAGCAGACACCGGCGACGCCGAAACCGTTGTTCCCGGTCGCCACCGCTACACCGGCGACCGCCGTGCCGTGGGCACGCGAATAGCCGTTGAGGTTCGTGCCGCTCGGATCGGGATCGACATAGGGCTCATCGGCGGCGAAACTGTTCCCCATCAGCAGGTGGGTGAACAGGTCGGGGTGCTGCGTATCGGTGCCGCAATCGACGATCGCGACGACCGATCGCGGGTCGCCGGTGGTCGTATCCCACGCCTCGGGACTGTGGATCATCGGGTGGTGCCACGCATCGCCGTAGTAGGTGTCGTTCGGGGTGGTCGATAGCGGTTCGGCCTTCTCGTACCACACCGGCTGAGCCCACTTGACCTTGCCGCTTTCCACCAGCCGTTGCGAGATCGCGAAGGCATCGGCGCCGGGCGTGAGCCGCACTTTTACATACTGCGGCAGACCGGTGAGGCCGCCGATCGGGGCAAGCGCATACAGCGACAGCAGTTTCTGCCGCGCCGCCTCGGTGGTGCCGTCGATGAACCGGACCCCCAGTTCTCCGGTGAGTTTCATCGGCGTACCGCCCCGGTAGGAAACGGTGTCGCCCGTGCGGGTCATGCAGAACTTCTTTCCGGCGCCGTAGTAGCAGGCATCGGCCGCATGAAGTTGTACAAAAGCGAATAGCGCCCCCAACAATATCCAACGCGTCATGGCACGCCCCCTGAAATTGTGATCCGATACACCAACGTATGGAGCGATTGTATCTCCCTGAAAAAACAAGTCAAGAAGGTTTTCAGCGCCCGACAAGCGCCGTGAGTTCGGCGTATGAGGAGACCCGGCGAAGATCATCGCGGTCGCTGTGGTGACGGCGTCTGATATCGTCGCTGCGCTGAAAGAGTATCGTGCGCCAGCCCGACCGTTCCGCCCCGGCGATGTCGGTCAGCGGATTGTCGCCCATGTGGAGCATCCGCGACGGGGCGATGCGGGGGAAGGACTGTTCGATCTTGGCGAACAGTTCGCGGCGCGGCTTGGCCATCCCCTCCTCGTCGGAGAAAAGGCACAGATCGAAATAGCGCAGGATGCCGTGCCGTTCGAGCACCGTCCGCATCTCGCGGCCGCGGCTGTAGCCGGTGTCCGATATCAGGGTGATCGTGACACCCTTCTTTTTGAGAAGTTCGAGGAACTCGGCCGCCCCGTCGATGATCGGCGGCTCGATGGTGAGCGACGCTTCGCTGAGGAGTTGCGCCGTCTCCTCGCGCTCTGCGACCGATAGTGTCAGGCCGATCCGCGCCAGCACCAGATCGAGCCGTTCGAGCGTCAGCATCGTCCGCCCTTCGCGGTAATAGACTTCGGTAAATATCCGCGTGACCTCCCGGACCGCCGCACGCACCTCTTCGACCGCCGCGCCGCTTTTCGCGGCGATGATGCGGGCCCGCGCCTCGTAGCGCAGCGGCTCCTCGTCCTCCGAGATGAGCGTCTCCCAGAGATCGAACGAGAAAAGTTCCAGCGTATGGCCCTTGAGCAAAATGGCGCCCATAAGTCTCCTCCGTACCGGCCGATCCTAGCGCATCTCGCGGCCGAAAGCAACATCGGAGCGACTGTTGCTTTTTCGCGCCGTTCCTCTATGCTTGAACGAACCTTATTCTGCGGAGGCCTCCATGAACAAAGTCGCGCTCGTCACCGGCGCTTCCAGCGGCATCGGTCGCGAACTGCTCGACCGCTTCGCCGCCGACAAGATAGACCTCGTCATCACGGCGCGCGACGAGGCGGCGCTGAAAAAGGCGGCCGAAGAACTGACCGCGAAATACGGTGTCGCCGTCACCGTCATCCCGGCCGACCTCGCCAAACCGGGCGAGGCGCACCGCCTCTTTGCCGAGATAGAGAAGCGCGGCATTACCGTTGAATATCTCGTCAACAACGCCGGTTTCGGCAACTACGGTGTCTTCCATGAGTCCGACGCGCAGAAGATGGACGACATGGTGCAGGTCAATGTCGCGGCGCTGACGACGCTCACGCGCCTCTTCCTTCCCGGCATGGCGGCGCGGAAAAGCGGCCGCATTCTCCAACTCGCCTCGGTCGCCGCGTTCCAGCCCGGCCCGCTCATGGCGGTCTACTATGCCACCAAGGCCTTTGTCCTGTCGTTCTCCGAGGCGGTCGCCGAGGAACTGACCGGCACCGGCGTCACGATGACCTGCCTCTGTCCCGGCCCGGTCCACACCAATTTCGCCGCGCGCGCCGAGTTCAACCATTCGCGGGTATTCCAGAAGACCCACGTCGCCACCGCGTCGGAGGTCGCCGACTACGGCTACCGGGCGCTGAGGGAGGGAAAGATTCTCGCGGTCCCCGGCTTCAACAACAAACTCCTCGCCACCATCGGGCGCTTCATCCCGCGCCGCCTCATCGTCAAACTGGTCCGCTGGATGCAGGAGAAAAGAGCCTAGCGATCGATCGCCGATCTATAGTTTTTCGTAGACGATCTTCTCGTCGGGCCTGCCGTCTCTGTACAGAATGATGGAAGAAAAAGAAGCATCCGTTTTGGTACCACCGCCGAACAGAGTTGCTGTAAACATCCAACCGAAGATAGAAAAATCATTTGCCTTCATACCATCAGACCCTTTTGAAATACCAAAAGTAAAATCGGCCTCGGAAAAGAAATCTCCTTTCGGTGCAAACCAAAAATTCACTCCGCTCTCACAGTCCGTGTGCGGCGGCGCGATCCAAATGTTGCACGACTTCAATCCATCCAGTTCAATCGTTTCGGGCATTCCTCCCGGCTTCGCCATTGCCACGCCGTTTTCGTCGGTCGCACTGGTGAAGACGAATTTCATGGAGCCCAATGCCGTCACCAGTGCTTGAGCATCGACACTAAAATGATCTTCGAGCTGTTCGCAGTAAAACGGCGTCGACGTCATTTTAAGTTTAGCAGTCGGCGCCGATCCCCCGTCAGAGACGCAACTGGTTAAATCGTCGCAAGCAACGAAGAGCAACAATGCGGCACACGCCGCAAAGAGCGAATACTCGGAGATCATCCCTTATTCCTTAGTGTAGACGATTTTCTCGCCTGAAACTCGGAACAAAGCAATTGACGAGAAATCATCGGCAAGTTTTTCGGCACCACCAGACAAACCTTCTCCCAAAATCCATTCAGCCATCACAAAATCATCGAAGCTCATTTTATCAGAAGGCTCTCCAGACACAAAAAGAACCAATGAGCCAACATAGTTGTTATTTTTTACCTTGAACATAAAAGATGTTGATTGAGCACAATTATTTTTGACCTCTCCATCATTATTTGAAAAACCAAAACTACAGGATTGAAGCCCATCAAATTCGATGGTATCGGGCATCCCTTCCGGTTTTGCCATCGTCGCCCCATTCTCGTCGGTCGCGCTGGTGAAGACGAATTTCATGGAGCCCAATGCCGTAACCAACGCTTGGGCATCGACATCAAAATAATCCTCGAGTTGTTCGCAGTAAAACGGTGTCGATGTCATTTTAAGTTTAGCAGTCGGCGCCGATCCCCCGTCAGAGACGCAACTGGTTAAATCGTCGCAAGCAACGAAGAGC
Organism: uncultured bacterium; assembly: GCA_937871295.1. Classification (GTDB taxonomy): domain Bacteria; phylum UBP6; class UBA1177; order UBA1177; family JAKLFG01; genus CALMRE01. Next base: position 5,649 of record CALMRE010000213.1, read on the forward strand.
AGCAATGCGGCACCCACCGCAAAGAGCAAATTCTTAATCATGGCTTCTCTCCCTTCTTTGGCTCGACTTCTTCGGTGATACTACACCTCCGGAATACTATTGTCAATCGGGAATTTATGCTTTCTACCGCTAGACCGGCAGGAGGGTGTCGAAGAGTTCCTGACGCACCGCCTTGATACGATCGCGCCAGTTCTCTTTGTTCGGGTCGGGATGGGTGCGGTTGGTCAGTATCACGGCCGCCTTCACCTTTTCCGGGTCGAGAAGGAAAGCCGTTCCGGTGAAGCCGAGATGCCCCACCATCCGGGCGTGGGCGTTGCGGCCGTACTGCGAATCGCTCCCCTGCGGCTTGTCGAAGCCGGCGCCGCCGAGATTGCCGAGATGGAACCGGAACCACGGCTGTTCGAGCAGTTTCATCAGGTAGACGGCCACCGTGCCGGCGGTACCGAAAAGCCCCGCGTGTCCCGCCGCCGAATCGAGGTACCGGCAGTTCTCATCCTCGACCTCGCCGTGGCACAGCCGCCGGCGGAAGGGCGAGAACATCGTCGCGGCGACATGCTGTTTGAGGAGCGGCCGGGTCGCGAAAAGCATCGGCCCCTGCGGGAACTTCAACTCGTCCAGCAGGCGCGACCAGACGGTCTCGAGCCGTGCGCCGAATATCTTTTCCAGCACGAACCCCAGCAGTATGAAGTTGAGATCGCTGTAGACCGGCGGTTCTATGCCGCGTAGCGCCGCTATCCGCTCGAGTACCGAGGCGCGCCGCTGCTCGTAGCTTTCCGACCGGTCGTCGTGAAAGAATTCGATATAGGCGGGATAGCCGGAGGTGTGGTTGAGGAGCCGCTGGATCGGCACCGGCCGCTGGCCGCGCAGGAACCGGTCGAGCGTGTCTTCGGGGCGCAGGAGGCTTTTGTCGAAGAGGAGATAGAAGGCGGGCGCGGTGAAGAGCGCCTTGGTCAGCGACGCGAGGTCGAACATCGTCCATTCGGTCACCGGCGCGCCGTTGTCGAAGGCGGTCAGCCCCTCGGCCTTTTCGCCGACGAGCCCATCCTTATCGGCGACGGCGTATTGGATGGCCGAAAAGAAGTTATGCCTCAGTTCCTCCTGATAGCGCACCCCCTCAGATCCCCTTTTCGGCCGACGGCATCAGGATGAAGAGTATGAAATAGATGAGCAGGCCGGGGAAGCCGGCGCTGAGTATCGAGAGCAGGACATAGAATATCCGGACGATGGTCGGGTCCCAGCCGAAATACTCGGCGACGCCGCCCAGACAGCCGAAGATGACCTTGTTGCGCGACTTCACGAGCGTCATGAACTTCCTCCACAAACCGTGCGGGGTATCATAGCAGAAAAGCGGCCGCCGGTCAAAAAGAGCGAAAAGTTGCGCTTCCAGCCGCCATTCGCTATCCTGCCGCCATGCTATTCCTCTTCTGCGCGATACTGTCGAGCAGCGCGGTGGCGCTCCTCCTGAAATATACCGAATCACGCGGGTACCGCCGCCTGCCGGTGGTCGCCGCCAACTATCTCGCCGCGTCGGTGCTGTCGGTCATTCTTGCGGGGGGAACGCTCGTCCCCGGCGGAACTGCGGGCGATATCTTCGGAAGTTTCTTCGCCGAGGCGGCATCGGTCTTTTCGGGCGGCGGCCTCTTCTCGGCCGATGCCAGCGGCGCGTGGGCCATCTTCTGGGGCATCCCGTCGGGACTGCTTTATTTCCTCGGCCTCATCAGCATCCAGCGCAGTATCCGCGAAAGCGGCGTCGGCATCACCGGCGCCTTTTCGAAGTCGGCCATACTCATCCCCATCCTCGTGTCGGTCATCCTGTGGCACGAACGGCCGACGGCGTGGCAGTGGGGCGGCATCATCCTCACCTTCATCGCCATCGCCCTGTCACAGAGCGGCAAAGGGAGCGGGCGGGCGAAGGTCGGACTGAGCCTCATCTTCATGTTCCTCGCGGTGGGATCGGCCGAACTGTCGAACAAGGTCTTTCAGCAGTACGCCCTGCCGCAGTACAAGGAACTTTTTCTGTTTACGGTCTTTTTCATCGCCTTTCTTATCGCGACGGCGGCGCTTTTCAAATCCCGTCAAGGCCCCTTTGACAAGGGGCCGGAAGGAAGGAACGGCATTTTTGCACGGGAGTTCCTAGCCGGTATCGCCGTTGGGATACCGAATCTGTTCTCGAGTTATTTCCTGATACAGGCCTTCGCGACGCTGAACGCATCGGTGGTCTTCCCGTTCTACAGCGCCGGGAGCATCGCGCTGATCACCATCGGCGGCGTGGCGCTCTTCGGCGAGAGCCCCACACGGCGCGAATACGGCGCCATCGCGGTGGTGCTCATCGCTATCGTATTGATGGGAAATTAACGGTCAGCCTTTCACGACCATGACATTGACGACCGGTTTCTTGTCGGTGAGTTCCATGAGATAACGGCGGGCCATGAGACGGATATTCTCTTCTATCTCGTCGTCGTCGCGGTCGACGCTCTTGCGGTCGGCGAAATATTCATAGATCATGTCGCGCAGTTCGTGCTGTATCTTCTTCATCGCGCCCGCCGCGGCGATACCGGCGGTCACGAAGCGCGGCGGGGTGATAAGCCGCCCCTCGACGAGATTGACCGCGAGCAGGATCGTCATGACGCCGCCGCGGCCGATCCGTTTACGCTCCCGGATCGTTTCGATGTCGACCAGTTCGGTGTCGTAGTTGCTGACGATCCGTTTCTGCAGATCGATCCGCTGGCGCAGTTCGGAGTCGCGCTTGGTGTAGACCAGCACATCGCCGTCGGAGATCAGGCGGGTCGAGAACCCTTCGGCCTCCAGCACGCGGCAGTGATAGTCGATGAAACGGAGATGGCCGTGGACCGGGACGATGAGGCGCGGATTGACCTCGCGCGCCGCAAGGAGCAGTTCCCCCTGCCGTCCGTGGCCCGATGCGTGGATATCGACGGTGGACTCGTAGAAGAGGTTCACCCCCTTTTCGACCAGCGTGTCCATCATCCGGCCGATGGCGGTCTCGTTGCCCGGGATGATCTTCGAGGAGAACAGTATCGTGTCGCCGTACTTGATCGGCACCGCCTTGAGCATATCGAGCGAGAGCCGTTTCATGATGGAGCGCGGTTCGGCCTGCGACCCGGTCACGATCATGAGCAGTTTGTGGTCCGGTATCGTGGAGAATTTCGATTCGTCGGAGAGGACATTGCCGGGCAGTTTGATGTAGCCGAGTTGCTGAGCGAGCCGCGTGTAGTTGTGGACGCTGCGCCCCATGAGCCCCACCGTGCGGCCCGTTTCCCGCGCCACCTCGATGATGTTCTTGATCCGCTCGACATTCGACGAGAAGGCGGTGACGATGACCCGTCCCTTCGCCGCCGCGACGAGTTTGCGGATGTTCGGGATCAGTTCCGATTCCTGTTCCGAGAAGCCTTCCCGCTCGATATTGGTCGAGTCGATGAACATCATGTCGACATCCTCGGGGACCTTTTTATAGAACGGCGAATGGCCCGAACCGTCGCATTTGAAGTCGCCGGTGTGCAGGAGGGTGAAGGGACCGGCGGTGATCAGGAGCGCCTTCGCCTCGGGGACGCTGTGCAGGACCGGGATCATCTTGACGCTGAAGGGACCGACGTCGAAGGCGGTCTTGCGCTTCGCCGACAGCGGGACGAGGTTGTTGTAGCGCGCCACCTTCCCCATCCGTTCCTTGAGCAGGCCCGCCGGCAGTTCGGTCAGATAGACCGGAACATCGTGATCGCGCAGGAGGTAGGGTATCGCCCCGATGTGATCCTCGTGCCCGTGAGTCACCACGACCCCCGCCAGTTTCACCTTGAGCGTCTTTATCGCGTCGAAATCGGGGATGAAAAAATCGTCGTCCATGAAATCGTCGTTGCCCGGGAAACCCATCCCGCAGTCGATCATCAGGGCATCGTTGCCGTAGATGACCAGCAAACTGTTCTTGCCCACCTCGCGCAGACCGCCCAGCGGCACGACCGAGATCTGTTTTTCGCTCATTAGATACCTCACAAAAGTGACGGGGCACCATAACACACACCGTCCTCATGTGCAAATAAAGAGGCAACAATCCATCCTCCCGACATTATTCGGATAATAACCTCGGAATATTCTTTGCTCCCCTTCCCGCCATGAGGTGGTATACTGACATCCTAACCATAGGGAGCATCCCGATGAAAAAAACACTGGCTCTTTTCGCCATCCTTTTTGCCTTTGCGCTCTGCGCGGCCGACGCCCCGACGGCGCAGGTCACCTTCAAGAACGGCGCCCCGTCGCTCATGACCGGCCTCGACATCACCGTCGGGACGGGAGAGGCGGCGGTCCGGGGGTATCTGACCCGCGATTTCCTGCCGCGCCACCTTGCCGGGATCGCCGTTCAACCGCGGTTCGAACGCCATGTGGCGGCGGGCGGCACTGACATTTACCGCTACACCTACACCTACAAGGGGATAGCGGTCGAGGGGGCCCGCACCACCGTGGCGGTCCGGAACGGACGCATCTACCGGGTAGCCAACGCGCTCTCCCCCTTCTCGGTCGACACCGCGGCGCTGGTGCCGGCGGCCGACGCCGCGCGCATCGCCTTTTCCCTGCGTGAAGGGGTGCTGCCGACGGCCGCGCCGAAGCACTGGGCCGAAAAGATCATCGTCCGTTATGAGAACTCATGGCGCCTCGCGTGGAAGGTGCGGCTGGTCCCGACGAGTCTCGCCGACGGCCGTTTCGCCTACATCGACGCCCGCGACGGGTCGTTCCTCGGCGGCGGCAACGATACCCGCCATGCCGAACCGACCGACATCGCCAAGGTCTTCGAGACCAACCCGGTCCGCAACAAAGAGGCCATTGAGGTTACCCTGCCGTGGATAGACCCGGCCGACGGCAAACTGACCGCCGTGGAGGACGACAAGGGGGTCCGCGCCATCGTCGCCGCCAACTGCCCCGACGAGGGGAAGACCACCGTCGTGCAGGGCTACGGCGAACTGGCCATTTGCACCCCCAAACAGATCGCCGACAAGAACACGAACGGCGATTTCGTTTACGAGGACTGGCAGGCGGCGGTCGGCTTCGAATTCAGCGTCGAGGATGTCTATCCCGAGGTATCGATGTACTATCACGCCTCGAAGATATACAAGTACCTGCGCGAACTGGGGGTCGAAGGGTTCGAATACCTCAAGGGGCACAACGCGGACAGCGCCAATCCGAGTCCGCTGATCGTCGTGGCCAACTTCCAGTTCCCCTCGCAGGGGGGCGGTCTCTCGCCCATGGACAACGCCTTCTTCTCGCCCAATCAGCCGGGGTTCAACGAGATATTCTTCGCCGATTTCCCCTATCAGGGCGACATCCTCGTCTTCGGGCAGGGGAGCGGCACCGACTTCGCCTGCGACGGCGATGTCATCTATCATGAGTTCGGCCACGCCGTCGAGAACGGCACCTCCCAGTTGAGCCCGATGGCCTTCGCCGACCAGTACGGCTTCTCCAACGTCCCCATCGGGATGAACGAGGGGCTCGCCGACACCTTCTCCTTCATCATGTCGCAGGACCCGTGCCTCGGCGAATATGCCTCCGAAGGACTCGCCTCCATGGCGGGCTATGAACGGGGCGAGGAGGGTTTCTACTGCATGCGCGACGCCGACAACGACAATCTCGTCAATGAGGACTACACCGGCGAATCGCATCACGACGGCCTGCCGCTGGTCGGCGCGAACTGGGACATCTTCCAACTGGCGCTGGACAAGGGACTGACGCGCGACGATTTCTCCCGGCTGCTGCTCAAGACGCTCGTCGCTCTGGCCGATCCCGAAGCCGACGCGAAGGATTACGCCGAAACGATGCTCTCCGAGGCGGCGGCCGACGACGCCTTCGCCCCGCTGAACGCCGATATCGCCAAGATATTCGAGGACAAACTCTTCTACGAGCAGGTCCGCGCCCGCGATCTGTCGAGGCCGGTCGACTACATCTTCTCGGGCGGCACCGACGATTCCTACGGCATGCCCAAGACCTACTTCACCGCCGATCTGGACGGCGATGAGATGGATATCGCCCCCGCCTACGTCCAGTTCTACTACGACATGCCCGAATGCATGGACACCCTCACCGTCACCGGGACCGGCTACGCGATGTCGCAGACCGGCGGGAGCGACCCGTACTACTGGCTGCTCGTCCGCAAGGACAAGCCGGTCACCTACGACATCGAGAACTATCCGGTGCCGGTCGCGATGGATGGCATGATCGAACCGGTCAATGACGAGTATGTCGTGAAAAAACTCGAACCGGGGAGCCGCTACTACCTCCACTTCGTCAATCTCGGCGGCGAAGGGCTCGTGACCTACCTTTCGGCCATCGCGTCGCGTACCAGCCCCGAAGAATGCGGCGAGACGCCTGACGACATCCTGCCGACCGATGACGAACCGACCAGCGACGATGACGCCGTGGTCGCCCCCGACACCGACACGAAAAAACCGGCCTCCTCCGACGGCGGCTGTTCGCTCGTGACGCTCTAAGCGCTCATACAAAAAAAGGGCGGCCGCAACGGGCCGCCCCGTGATCTTCAGGAAGTTCTCTTAACTTAGATGACGCAATCGATGACGGTGCTATCGGTCACCGTGATGGTGGCGCCGCCGTTATCATTGTAGACATCGCAGGTCTGACCGTTCGAGAACACGACATGATCGAGGACCACCGACGCGCCGTCCTGAACCCACAACTGGCCGTCATCGTCGGCGCCGCCGTACATGATGTCGGCGTAGGTGAAGATGTTGGCGCCGTTGCTGCCGGTACTGTAGAGCAGAATGGTCTTCCAATCGCCCGCCGCCGGAACATCCTTGTAACTGGTGATGGTGACATGGTCGGTATCGGTTCCCGCAAGGGCGAGCGCGCCGCCGTCGCGAATGGTGATATGGGAGTTGTCGTGCATGTAGAGGGTCGTTCCGGCCGCGATGGTGATCGGCGCGTTGACATAGAGATAGTCGATATCGTAACCGATCGAAAGGTTCTGCCAAGTACCGGTGTCGTCGATATCCTCGGCGCGGACCTTCACAAGGGCGTCGCTCAAACCATCGGTAACGATCGGATCGAGCGCCGGCACACTGTTCGCGCCGATCCAAACAGGGTAGGTGTCGATCACGGTGAACTCATTGCCGGTAAAACCGCCGATCTCGGCGCCGTTCTCGAAGGTGACACCGTAACTCTGTATCTCGTGGAACTTGCAGTCGTCGATGGAAACCGACGCGCCGCCATCCACCCAGATCACGCCATAGTCGTCACCGCCGCCGTATTGGAACATGACATTCTCAAAAACGCTGTCATTCGAGGCGGTCTCATAGATCAGGATGCCTTTCCAGTCGCCCGCGCCCGGGACCGCTTTCGCCGAGGTGAAAACTATCGGGGCGAGTTCCGTGCCGACCGCGATGAGCGAGCCGCCGTCGGCAAGGGTGATGTGGGAATTCTGGTTCAGGTAGAAGGCGGTTCCCGCCTCCAGCGTGATCGGCTGGTGGATGTAGAGATAATCCACTTCATAGCCGATCGAGAGATTCTTCCAAGTACCCGCATCATCGACATCTTCGGCCCGTATAAGGACACGGTCGGTGACATCGTCGGTGACGATCGGGGAGAGGTTCGCCACGGCGTTCGCGCCGACCCAGATCGGGTAGGCATCGACCCCGGCGAACTGGTTGCCGGTGAAGCTTTCGATCTCTGCGGCGTTCTCGAACATAACGCCGTACTTCTGGATATCGGTGAACAGGCAGTTGTCGATGGCGACCGACGCACCGCCCGCGACCCAGATCACGCCGTAGTCGTCCCCGCCGCCGTGAGCGAAGGAGACATACTGGAAGCTGTTGCCGGTCGACGCGGTATCGTAAATCTCGATACCCTTCCAATCGCCCGCCGCCGGAGCCGCCTTGGCCGAGGCGAAGGTGACGATATGCTCGGCCGTACCGGTAACCACGATCGAACCGCCATCCTGAACGGCGATCCTGCCGTTCTCATCAAAGGTCATCTTGGCGCACTGGTCGAGCGTCAGAGTTGCCTTGACATACAGCGTCCCCTTGATGAGATGGGAACCGGTCCACGCCGCAGCGGCGGTCAGTTCTTCGCCGTTGTGTTCGACCGTTGCGGTAGCCGGGCAGATCTCGTCGTTGTCGGGAACGACAGTATCTTCGTCGCCGGTGGCCGTATCGGTCGTATCGGTCGCCGTATCCTGGTGTCGGTAGCGGTGTCGGTCACTTCATCGATATCGGTGCCCGATTCGTCGATCTCTTCTTTCTTGTTATCGTCGCACGCGATCACAAAGAACGACGCGGTGATGAGAGCGAGGATCAATACCTGAAACTTTTTCATGAAACACCTCCTTAAAAGAGTGAAAAAACGAACGACTCACTATACCCATTGCATAACTCTTGTCAACCATAAGCGAGCGGAAGGACGGGATCGTAACGGTTTTATTCAATAATCTTTTCCGGGCCGCCGCCTTATATTGCATCTTTTCCCGCCACGCGCTATGATGCCCCATCGAACCGAGGGAGGATGTCCCATGAAACAGCTTCTTGTCTTTCTTTTTCTGTGCCCCCTGTGCGCCTGCAACCCGACCGATAGATCACGCGCCGAAACATCGTCGACGCCGAGCGGCTCGTGTCCCGTCATCGACGCGGCCAAAGCAGCCGAACTAGCGGCACTCACGCTCGCCTGCAGCGACAACGAGTATCCGAACAAGCAGTGCTATCTCTATGAAAAAGAAGAAGACCTGAAGCCGACGCGGCTCAACAATCCCGCCTTTTACGGCTGTTTCGACTGGCATTCATCGGTCCACGGCCACTGGACGATGGTGAAACTGCTGAAGACTTTTCCCGCCATGCCCAACGCCGCCGCCGTCCGGCAGAAACTCTCGGAACACCTGACGCCCGAGAAGATCGCCACAGAGATCGAATATCTCAAGTCGAGCCCCGGCAAGACTTTCGAGCGGACCTACGGCTGGGCGTGGCTCCTGCGGCTCGCCGCCGAACTGGAAGGGTGGGACGATCCCGACGCCCTGAAATGGCGCGCCGCCCTCCGGCCGCTTGCAGAGCACATCGCGCAGAAGACGCGCGACTATCTGCCGCGGCTCTCGTTCCCGGTGCGGACCGGCGTCCACGGGAACCTCGCCTTCTCGCTCATCCACATGCTCGACTACGCCCGGGCGGTCAAAGATACCGAACTCGAAAAACTCATCGTCAGCCGGTCGCGCGATTTCTATCTGGGCGACGCCGCCTGCCCGGTGGACTACGAACCGTCGGGTGTCGATTTCATATCGCCCTGCCTCGCCGAGGCCGATCTCCTGCGCCGCGTCCTGCCGCCGCACGAATTCAACGCGTGGCTGGGCGCCTTCCTCCCGCCCGCCGATTCGCGCCGCTTCCGCAACCTCGCATCGCCGCCGGTGGTGCTCGACAAGAAAGATTACGCCATCGGCCACCTCATCGGCCTATCGCTCCAGCGGGCGTGGAGTTTCAGCGGCATCGCGCAGGCCCTTCCGGTCGGCGACCCACGCAAGGCGGCCTATGAACGGCTTGCCGGAATGCACTGCGAGAAAGGCTTCGCCGACATGAACGAATCGGGATACGGCGGAGAACACTGGCTCGCTTCATTCGCGACCGGCGCCGCGCTTGGTTTTTAGGTGATATCGTACACAGAAGCCCTTTACCGGGGCTGAGAACTACTTCTCTTCCGCTTTCTTCTTGTTGGAGCGGATCTTCTGGCTGCTGGGACGGGTCTTGCCGTGCGACGCGCGCCAGATCTTGCCTTTCTTGGACCGTTTATCGCCTCTTCCCATAGGATCCTCCGTCAAGGGTCTATTCAACGACCTTCAGATCAAAAAAAATGGTGGAGCTGAACAGGCTCGAACTGTCGACCCCTTGAATGCCATTCAAGTGCGCTCCCAATTGCGCCACAGCCCCACGCGGGAAGCATTTGTATCCAAGAAGCGCGTTATGTCAACATTTTTTTCGGCTTGAAGTCTGTCCGTGCTAGAGATGTCCGTGAAAAACAATTACAAGGCTCAACTTCTTTTTATTTTTGATTACAAAATGGCACAAATCAAGAAAAACACTTACAATTGTGCGTTTATCTGGAAATATCATTACTTTTTGCCGATTCCTGTGAATCTGGATGGTTACAGTGTTTTTTGGCTAAAAGTTTCTGACAAAAGATTCTCTTGACTTGTCACATATTCTATATATTATTCGTGACAGATAGGAGGCCCGTAGTATGGCGAATGACCTTTCGAGTAAGATACTTGCACGGATATATGGCACGGGCAGGGGGTATGTCTTCACGCCCAAGGACTTCCTCGATA
>CALMRE010000214.1 GCA_937871295.1 uncultured bacterium
CAACCGGCTCGCTTTTCGTAATCCAAGAGACGACGGCACCTTTAGAAAAAAAATCTTTTTCAACATTTCTGTTTCCAATCTGTTTCCATTGGATTATTTCTTTTCCTTCTGGTTGCCTCTGCGAAAAACATCAAAATGTCTTGCATAAGAATATCCCAATCAATCTTAATGAGTTTGACCATAGCATTAGCGAGATGAGATGTCAAGAAAACAATGGAACCGGGCGGACGCCGTCCGCCCCTACGCAGAACCACAAACAGTAGGGGCGCAGGGCCTGCGCCCGGAATCAGCATCACCCACAAATGACCGAACTTGCGGCCGCGGTGAAGAGTTCCTTCGACCACGCATCGGCGCTCCGCGCATCGCGCAGAAGCGGCATGACATCTCGCCGCGCCTGACCGATATCGAGCGTCGCGATCCGGTCGGCGAGCAATTCGCGGAACCGCTTTTCGGTGAGCGCCCCCTTGCCGTCATAATGCCCCGTCTGCCGCATCCGCGCCTCCAGATGAGCCAGATCGAGCGGCGTCTTGCGGCCGACATACCACAGCAGGTCGTACCAGTCGCGCCCCTTGACCCGCGTCCCCCAGTTCCGGCACAGGATCGCGTGCATCTTCCCGGCGAAGAGCGACGGCGGCGCATAGACCACCACCGAGAACGGCACCGGCGTGAAGAGATACTTCGCCTCGGTCGTGAACGCCCCCGGCGGATCGGTGTCGACCTCTACCTTTATCTTCAGTTGCTTGCCGGGATGCGACGTTCCGACGACGGCCGGCGCCGCCTCGACCACGAGCAGATTGTGTGCCGTGTTCCCCTTGATGAAGGCCGATTCGATGGCGCTCTTGGCCGACTTCGTCTTCTTCTCGACCGTCACCGAGAAACCGAACGCGGTCAATTCGCTCTCGACCGCCTTGAGATAACGTTCCAGCGGGAAGCGTTCCTCCGGCGCGAGAAGCGAGAAATCGAGGTCTTCGGAGAAACGGTCGAGCCCGTGCAGGATGCGGAGCGCCGAACCGCCGTAGAACGCGGCCCGTTCGAAGAACTTGGTACGCCACAGCCCGAGCAGGGCGATCTCCTGAATTATCTCCTTGAACGCGTTCTCGTAGTCGGTCGCTTGGCGCAGTTCATAGCGCCCCAGCATGCTCTTTACCGCTTCGTTCACTATCCCCTCCCCCGCATGAGCGGCGCCAGATGTATCGTCGCGCCGCCATAGTACGCGGCGAGTTCTTCGGTGAGGACCGGATCGAGATGCCGGAACGCGGCAAGGTCGATGCGGCGGTCATCGAAAAGGAAGAGCGTCAGTTCCTCCGGCGTCTTTCCGTCGAAGCGGCGCAGAACGATATCGCACAGGGCCTTTTCGGGCGACGCGACCAGATAGGTCCGGCCGTCGACGGTCGAACGGGAGATGATACCGTGCGGATAACAGCGCGGCGGCAACGGCTCATACAGAAAGGTGCCGACCGGCGTGTCGAAGCGCTTGGCGCGTCCGGCGGTGACACTGGTCACCGACTCGACCCGTTCCGGGATGAGCCCGTGGAGGGCGAGCGCGTATTCAAGCGACAGACAGGAGGGGCCGTAGATGAGATTGGCGAGTATCTCGCGCGACAGCGGCCCGCGCGCCAGCCGGGGGCCAAAGGCGTACAGACCCTTCTTGACGCGGACGAGGTCGCCGCTCCGCAGAAGGGCATGCACCTTGAGGCGCGGCTGTCGATAGTCCGAAAGAAGATGCATGAGATAGGGATAATCGAGCTCTTCGCCCGGCGTGAGTGAACGGATGTCGGTGGCCATTTCAACCTCCAGTATGTTTGTATTTTATAAACTTACTGGAGAAAGTCAAGTGTTATGACAGATACGGCGCCAACTTTCCGAAGAAGCCGCCGAAGCCGCCATTCGACATGACGATGACGACGCTCTCCTTGTCGGCCTCGGCGCGGAGCACTTCGATGATCTGGTCCGCCTCGGTAAGATGCCGCGCCGCCGGGTAACCCTTCACCCGGTTGATATTCTCGCAGAGCCGTTCGGGATTGAACTTCTCCTCGGGCTTGAGCGAGTCGGCCTTCGCCGGTTTGCCGATGATGAAGAGATCTGCGTCGGAGAATATCGTCGCGTACTCTTTTTCGAATATATCCCGCGCATTGGAATTGGTCGCCGGATCGAACACCACGATGTAGCGCTTCGCCCCGAACAGACTGCGGAACGAGTCGAAGGTGTAGCGGACCGCCGTCGGATGGTGGGCGAAATCGCTGTAGACCGGCGCGCCGTTGAGATGCCCGAGGAATTCCTGCCGCCGCTTGACCCCTTTCATCCCGGCGATCGCCTGCGCAATGGCGGCGTGACCGAGTTCGGGGAGGTCGAGGTGGATGAAGGCCATGAGCGCCGCGAGGTTCATGAGGTTCTGGTCGCCGAAGAACGGACTCTTGAACTCCTCCCCTTCTTTACCGTTGACCGTCACGCGGAATTTCATCATGCGGCCGTCGGAACCGGTGCGACGGGCGAACAGGTCGGCCGACGGGTCGGTCACCGAGTAGGTGAAGAAAAGTTCGCGCGGGAAGAGGGTCAGCAGTTTTTTATTGTTCGGGAAGTCGATATTGAGGATGCACCGTTTCGCTATGATGGCGGTGAATTTCCGGAAGCTCTCGAAGATGGCGTCGAGCGACGCGTAGATGTCGGCGTGGTCGAATTCGATGGAGGTGATAATGCCTATGTCGGGACGGTAATGGAGGAACTTGGGCCCCTTGTCGAAAAAGGCGGTGTCGTATTCGTCCCCCTCTATCACGAAATGGCCCGACGGCTCGAAGGCGGCGTTGGTCATCGAGAAAAGCGGGATGCCGCCGATCATGTAGGAAGGTTTTTTGCCGACCGCCGCGAGGAATTCGGCGATGAGGGTGGTGGTGGTGGTCTTGCCGTGGGTACCGGCGACGACGACCGAGCGGTGACCCGGTATCAGGAATTCTTCGAGGAACGAAGGCATCGAATAGTACGGGATGCCGCAGGAAAGGATATAGGCCGCTTCGGGGCTTTTCCCCCACAGCGCGTTCCCGACGACGATGATGTCCGGTTTTTCCCGTTCGATCATCGCAACGGTATCGGTCAGCGGATTCTCGGCGATGCCGGCACCTTTGAGCGAATCGCTGATGGGCGGATAGTAGGCCGAATCGGTCCCGATGACGCGGGCCCCCATCCGCTGGGCGAAGAGCGCCGCGGAACTGACGCCGGTGCCGCAGATGCGGACGAACAGAACGGTTTTACCTTTCAGCATGTCGTTACCCTACTTGTATTAACGGAAGACATTTTAGAACATGAGCGAGAGATAGGCGCCCCATCCGACGATGATGTTGGCTTCGGTCAACAGGCGGCCGCCCGATTTCGAATCGACATCGCCCGCACCGATCCACGGGGTGCTCTCGGAATCGATGCCGGGGACGAAGCCCGGTTCGTGATCGCCGGCGCCGGTGGTGTCTTCAAGCGCGGCGCTGAGATAATGCTTGTGGCGATAGCCGACCGAGACATAGCCGCCGAACTGGACATAGTGGAATATCTTGAAATTCATTTTGAACAGGCCGGTGGTCGTGAAATAGGGATCTTCCAGCGGCAGGAGGTGATAGTTCTTGTCGACGCCGGCGGGCAGTATCCAGCCGTAACTGGCCGCGCTGTCGGGATCGATCCCCTCGTAGACCCAGCGGGCGTCGGTGATGTAGTTGTAGGCGTTGCCGCGGGTCGTGTACTGCATCCCGAGATCGAGCCGGAAGAATATCTTGTGCCCCTTCTCGATCTGTTCGAACGCGTAAAGATCGGCGCCGAGGTTGAGGGTGAATTCATGGCGCGCCTTCTCCACGATGGAGTTGGCCGAGGGGGTGGAAAGCGAAGCCAGCACCTGAAAGTACGGTTCGGCTACATCGTAACGCTTGGCCACGGCGGTGCGGATATCGAAGGTGTAGAGCCCCTTGCCGACGCCGCCGGTCTTCCCGGTCTGTTCGATGGTGTCGGCGATGCCGGTGGCAGGGACGGGGTCGCCGTTCACGTCGAAGCGGACGCGCCGGTTCATGTTCTTGGGGGTCGCTATCGCGGCGGTCGGGAAGGTCGTCTTGAAACCGACCAGCCACGAGAAGGCATCCTTGCCCCGTTCCTGATTGAAGGGGGCCCACTGCACGCCGATGCCGATATCGCCCACGCCCATGTGGTTGTAGTAGAGATCGCCGGCATCGGGGAAGAGATTCTGTTCTATCAGACTGAACCCTTGTCCACACGAAGGCACTACTGCCCCGGTGCTCCCATCGATGCAATAGTTCTCGAGGAGCAGTTTGTAGGCGTCCTTGAGAACTATCGGCACGTCGACCGAAAGCGAAAGATCGTGATAGAGCCCTATTTCGGAAGAGATCATCAGTTCGCGCAGGTAGCGCACCTCGGGGTTGCCGCTGTATTCGAGCGTCTCGACGCGGCGGCTTTCGGTGGTGTAGTAGACCCCGCCGTTGCCGGTGCCGGCGTCGTAGGTCTGCGGGATGGTGTTGTACTCGCGCTTGATGTCGGCGAATTCGTGGGTGTTCTTGTAGTAGACGTTGAGGTTGAAGTCGAACGGATTATTCTCGTCGAACGAATCGGCGACATCGGTGACCTCGGCGGCGGAAAGGGCGCCGGCGAGAAGCGCCGCAAAGAAAAGTAAGGCCAGCCTCCTCATGCGAAAGCCTCCGGAAAAAGGGTTGTAGCAGTATATGGAAAGAGCGCGCGCGAGTCAAGAATAATGGACGATAAGCGTGCGGCGGCCATCACGGCGTGATATCGGGCGGTTCACAGGGGTAAACGGTGGCGCCCAGCGGCGACACCTGAATGTTCTTTTTGCCGCCGGTGCCGTCGGTGACGGTCAGCGAGAAAACGTCCCAGCAGGTGTCGGTGGTCGTGAAAAGCGCCTCGGCGCTGGCGGCTTGCACCGCGTGGGTGTAGGCCTTGACGATCGCCTTGCTCGGGCCGCGGCTCGTATCGTAGGCGTGGACCACCACTTTATAGACGCCGTTGGCCGGCTGGTTGACATAGATGGTCTCCGGCCCGCGGCCGGTGGTGTTGTCGATATCGAGCGCCGGGTCGTCCTTCGGCTCCCCCACCACGCCCCAGTCGGGCCGGGCGCCGGCATACTGCGGCGAACAGTTGTAGAAGTAGCAGTCGGTCGACGGATCGCCGTAGGTCCCGTCCGGGGCGACCAGATGGAGATCGATGTCGCTGTCCTTGTTGTCCCAGATCATCTTGATGATGAGTTCATCGTTGGGAAGCGCCTCTATCTCGCAGTCGGCCCAGTTGCTCGTCACATTCTCGGCGTTCTTGACCATCAGCCGCACGCTGTAGGTCCCCTTGAGCATCGCCTGAAAGGTCGATTTGGAGGAGTCCGACCAAATGTTGGCGACCGGTTTGGTCTTGTCGTTGAGGTCGACGATGGAGGCGCCGCCGCCGCTTCCGCCGCCGGGGACCGACGCGAAGGTCCAGTAATAGGAAAGGCCGGTGGTCGTGATGCCGTCCACATCGACGCTCGCCGAGCCGTCGAGGGTCGGCCAGGTCAGTATCGGCACCTGCTGGGGGGTGCAGGTCAGTTTGGCGGTCGGGATATCGGTCCGCTCGGGGCCGCAGACCAGATCGACCTTGAAGCGCTGATTCTTGCTGTAGTCGGTAACATCGTTGTTGAGTATCTCGAGTTCGCCCACGAGCCCCAGCGGGAAGTTCGGATCGTTGCGGCAGCCGATCTCGGCGATCCCCGATGCGGCCGGCGCGATCTCCTCATCGGAGGGGATGCTTTTCTTGATGAAAAACCCCGGGTCGCCCGCTTTGGCCGAAGCGCCGATGGTGATGCTCATCGCGGTGATGGTGAGGTTCGCGCTGCCGATATTGTTGATCTGCAGGTTCTGTATCTTTTCTTCGAAGCCCTCGCCGAACTCCATTTTATTGTCGTCCGCGACGGCGTCATCGGGCGTCTTGACCTCTATCATCGGCGAACCTTTAGCGCGTCCCGAGAGTTTGATGTCGAGCGCCGGGGAGCATTTGTCGTCGCTGTGAATGCGCAGGACACCTTCGAACAGCTCCCACGTCACCACCTCGTAACTGACGCCGAAGGTGATCTTCTCGTCCTTTTTAAGGAAGATCGGCGAGGTCGCCACCGGATCGGGCGACAGGGTGAAGCCGGTGATGCTCCCGTCGCCCTGTATCAGTTCGGCGCTCGTTATCTGCAGGCCGTTCCCGTCGCAGGTCAGACAGCGGTTGGTAACGGTGAGGTAGCGGGTGCCGGCGAAGGTCTTGTAGTAGCCGGTGAATTCGAGTTCCTCGGCGCTCGGCCGGATCTTGTTGTCGGTGCTCGAATAGTTGCAGGTGATCTTGTCGATGTCGGTCTTTTCGTCGATATCGCCGATGTCGGTGTCGGTGTCGACCGGATCGTCCTCCTTGCAGGCGACGATGACCGACAGGAGCGCCAGCAGCGCGAAGAGGGTCGCGGTGAAGTTCTTCATGGTCACTCTCCTCCCTCTTTCACACAACGGAAACCGAGATTGTAGTAGCGGTAGTGGGGAAAAGCCTTGTCGCGGGCGTAGGTCGTTATCTCGTTCTCGAGAGAGACCCAGCTGCCGCCGCGAATAAGTTTTTTCTGCAGAGTGCCGCCGTCGGCCGGGCCGGTTGGATCGACCGCCGGGTCGGGCTCGGCGCTCTTCTTATAATAGGAATCTATGTCGTACCACGTGTCGGTCCATTCGGCGGCGTTGCCCGCCATGTTGTAGATGCCGTACGGAGAAACGGCGCTTTCGAAGGAGGTGACATCGGTGACATCCTCAAAGAGCGCCGAGTAGTTCACGATGGAGTTCTCGGCGTTGTCCTGCGGATCGGTGTCGCCCCACGGATATTTGCGGTAGGTGTCGCCGCGGGCCGCCTTTTCCCACTGCGCCTCGGTGGGGAGTCTCTTGCCGGCCCACTGGCAGAAGGTGTTCGCCTGATTCCAACTGACCCAGAGGACCGGGAAATTCCGGTAGGCGGGATCGTAGTAGTAATTGGGGTAGCGCGAAGAGTTTATGGAATAGGGCTCCGTGCAGACCTCCGCGGTCTGGCAGGCGCGGTACTGGGCATTGGTCACTTCGTACTTGTCGATGTAGTATTCGGACATCTCGACGGTGTTGAACCCCTCGCCCGCAAGCACCCCTTCGGTCGCGTCGATCGCGCCGGTCGGCGTTCCCGATGGCGCGCCGTACTCGAAGGTCCCGCCGGGAATAAGCACCATTTCCGATATGCCGGTGGTCTCGGCGTTCTCCTTCTTGACCAGTTCCTTGGGGAAACCGACATGGAAATAGCCGAGGAACTGCGTCGATATCTTGAACATGTTCCGTTCGAGGTCCTGTTCGTACTGGTCGGCCGGTATCTCTTCGAAGGTCTTGCGGTCGATCGCGAAATAGGGTTTGAGATCGACCTCGTCGAGCAGCCCCTGAATATCCTCCTCGTTGTACGGGATTATCAGGGTCGCCGGTATGTTGAACTTGTAGGCCATCGGAGCGACGCTGTAGATGTTGGTCAGGGTCGCCGAAAGGTTGGTGAACGGATCGGTGTCCATCGCGTAGATGGTGAAGGTGATGGTCTGGGCGAGCGCCTTTTTCGGGATGATGATGGTGACGCCGTGGACCCCTTCGTACTTGCCCCCCTCCGGGCCGATGTCCTTGCCGCGCACTTCATAGATCGATTCGGTCTCCATGCAGGCGGCCGAAAGGAGGGAGAGAAGCAGGATCGCGAGGAGACTGCCGGTGGTTCTCATGTCGTATCCCCCCCCCTACTCGTCCATGACCGACAGGGAACAGCCGCCCGATTCGCGTACTTCGTAGCGCGGCTCGTCGCCCTCCTTCACCTTGCTGTAGAAGGTGCCCGACTCGCTTGAGTAGCCGAAGAGCGCGACGGTGGTGAAGGGTTCGACCGGATCGTTGGAGTAGAACTTGACGATACCCTTCTTGGCGCCTTCCTCGTAGGGTTTGAAGAACACGGTGACCGCCGATATCTGGCCCGGTTCGAGCAGGAACTCTTCGGGGAGCACGATGAAATTCGGGTCATCCGATACGATGCGGCCTTCAAGCAGACGGGTGCCGATGTTCTCGACGTTGAATTCCCAGTAGTCCTCGTCGCCCGGCACGGTGTCGAGGAACTGGTGCGCCCGCCGTTCGATGAAGATCGCGGGGAATTCGAACTGCACCGTCTGCGAGTTGAATATCCACGTTTCGTCCTCTCTCACCAGCGGTATCGGTATCGGTATCGGGAATTCCAGTTCGAACAGCGGTATCTTGATGGTCAGGGTAACGGTCAGGATCAGATCGGTTTCATAGTAGACCAGCGACTCGTAGTGCGCCTCTATGATGAGGGTCGTGCCGACCAGCGGCGGCTCGATGACCAGATACTGATTGTCGGAGAATATCGACCGCTGCGCCTTCTCATCCAGAGCGATGCGCGAACCGAACATCTCGATGTACATGATGCCGTCGAGATCGAAACTGAGGTGTATCATCGAGGCGATGTTGCCGATGATCGGGATGCTGATGGGAACGCCGATGATGTCCTGCAGGGTGCCGTCCCAGAGATGGAAACTCTGGATGCTGTCCTCGAGCGACACCGGATTCTCGTCGTTGCCGTCGAGCAGGAACGGGGTGAAATTCTTTTCGTCGAAGAAGCGCAGGTCGAAGTTGAGATATTCGCTGATCTCCTGCGGCGTCCCGTCGCCCAGCGGCCATTCCAGTTTGTAGAGCGCCTCCATCTCGATACCGTAGTTCATCAGCGCGTGGCCGCCGTCCTCGGTCCCTTCGTAGGAAAGTTTCACCGATTCGGGCCACTGTGCAACGCCTTTGCCCTTCAGTTCCATCTCCGATTTCGCGCCGCCCCAGAGGTTTATCTTTATCTGGAAAGGGCTCCCGCCGGGGACCCAGTCGCCGGTGCCGACATTGAATTCTTCGAGCAGGACATCTTCGTGGAAGAAGGTTATCTCTTCCGATTTCTGCTCGTCGTAGACCTTGAAGCCGTCGCCATCCTCGACGATGACCGCACCGAGCAGGAGCGGCGTCAGAAGACCCACGGTCAGGATGATCTTTTTCATGGCCTCATACCTCATTAATTGGCATCCATCGCGCACCGGAACCCGATCATGAGCGAATTGTTCTGCGGGTTGACGCCGCGCCGGTAACTGGGCCGGATAAGGTGACGGGTGCTCGCCCAACTCCCGCCGCGCACGGTCCGCTGATCCCCGACCGGCGTGGGAACGCCGCCTTCGGTGAGATCGGAATAATAATAGAAACGGGTGGCCACCCACTCTTCGACATTGCCCGACATATCGTGGATGCCGTACGGCGACATGCCCGGTTTCGAGGTGAAATTGGGGTAGACCGCGCCGTTGAAGTAGCCTACCGGCGTCAGATTGGGCGCCGGGTACATGAGTTCGAGTATCGCCGGATCTATCTTCTCTTTCTCCAGTTTGCTCGGTTCGTACGGGTCGCCGCTGTTGCGGAAATTGGCGCGGAATTGTGTCGAGGCGGCGTTGAAGACCTCCTCGTCGCCCCACGGGAACTCGTTGCATTCGGCGTTGTTGGCGATACACCCCGCGTCGGCGGCGTTGCAGACGCAGTCGCCGGTGGCGCGCGCGGCGAACTCCCACTCCTCCTCGGTCGGCAGGCGACGGCCCGCCCATTTGCAGTAGGCGTTGGCGGCGTACCAGCAGACGCCGGTGAGCGGATAGTTGTCCTTGTCCCCCTTCGCGTAGACCGGCTGGTCCCAGACATCGAGATAGTGATCGTCGCCGAAACATTTCTCTATGCCGCGCGAGGCGTATTGACGCAGCCACTCCTTGTTCTCGGGGTCGTTGAGGAAGTGCTTGTACTGCGCGACCGAGACTTCGTATTTGTCCAGATAAAAACTGTTCTGCATCGTTACCCGGTGACGCGGCTTCTCCGATTCGTAGGCCTGCGAACCGAACCAACCGTCGTCGCCGTCGGAGCCCACCGAGAAATTCAGGCCGGTCGCGGAGATCATCACCATACAGCCGGGAATGTCGCCGCCGGCGTTGGTGCACAGACAGTTCCCCGTCGTGCAGACCGGGACCTCGGTCGGATAGAGAATGGTATCGTCGTCGTTGCCGAGTTCCTCGTCCTCTTCGTTGAAATAGTAGATGTCCTGCGCGGTGTCATGATTGAACACCGCATCGGTGAATTCGAAGACCGGCGCATCCATCCCTTTGAAACGACGAACGATATCCATCGGCGCCAACTGGCCGTAGACGAGATTCGAGACCTTTTGCAACTGGGTGATGAAACTGGCGCTCCCGGTCTTCTGCTGGATATCGGACAGGAATGAGGAGCTCGAGACCGTGCGGCCGATAAACGCGTTCTGGAAGACCTCCATGATCTTCTCGAACAGATCGCGCTTGTACTGGAGCGCCTCGAACGAAGAGCGCCGCTCCTTCATGAAGTCGTTGACCCGCAGGCCGAGTCCGTGAGCCCGGATACTGCGCGCGATCACGTAAGCCGGATGCTGAGCCAGCGGTTTCCCCGATATCTGGTCGTAGTTGAGCAGTACCGTTTTGAAATTATCGCTGATATCGCCCGACAACTGCACCATCGGCAGGACCACTTGGGTGAAATAGGTCGCCCAGAGCGCGTCGAAGGCGCGCGGCTCGAGTTCGGCCAGATCGGGACCGGGCAGATAGCCGACAAGAAAGCCCTGATCGATATCCTCCTTCTTATATTTGAGGGGGGTCTTTTCGGTGACCGGCTCGAAATCGTAGTAGGTGTTGATCTCGGCATTCAGGGTGTTCGACTGATCGTCGGCCAGTACGTTCTCCCGGAACAGTTCATCCTGTTCGTTGACGTAGCGCTGGACCAGATAACGCAGTTTGGGGGACACATAGTTGCGCGGCGGCACGATGAGCGCCGGGTCGGCCTCCTTGTCGATCCCCGGGTCCGATATCTCGCCCGGAAGCGACGCCTCGATCGGCATGGCATCGACGAAGTAGAAGACCCAGCGCGGCATATTGTTGTAGGCCTTCACCTCGGGACCGTTCTCGTTGTAGTATTTGATGTAGACATTGTCGACCTCCTCCTCTTGCGGCTGGAGTATCTCCTTGTAGACGACATGGTAGAAGGTCTCGGTGAGGTCGTCCTCGTTGACCATGCCGTTGGGGGCCAGAGCGGTCGCGGGGTTCTGCTCCTTGCCGAGTTCATTGAACAGTTCATTGACCGCGGCGGCGACGACGTTCTGGATGTCGATGTCGCCCGAAACGATGATGGCGGGCGACATGATGGTCATCTTATCTTCGAGCATACGGGTCAGGTAATCGATCGTCGTCAGATTCCGTATCCGCTCAAGGAGTGCGGCGTTGAAGAACGGGTCGACCGTCGCGAGGAGCGCCGGCTGGAGGAAAACGAGCGCCACCGCCGTTTCACGCACCGAGAACTCGATGTTGGTGCGCCGGAAGTAGCCTTCGCCGTTGGTCGGAAAGATGGTCAGGAAGATCGGCGTATTCCGGTTCTCCTCCTCATAGTTGGTCTCGAGGACCAGCAGAGATGTGCCGACCGCGTTGAGCCGCAGCCAGAAGGTGCCGTTGACCGGATCGACGCTCTGGCGGAAGTTGTCTTTCCCGTAGAGCACCCGCAGGTTCTTGTACGGCAGGATGAAATCGTCCGGCAGACTCACCCGGCCGTTGTAGAACATCTTGGTGGTGGTGTAGGTCAGGCCGGCGAACTCCTCCTGCTCCTCCAGCGGGTTTTTCGGTTCCCGCAGGTTCTGGATACAGCGACCCTCAAAGCACCGCTGGCCCAGATCGCAGTCCTCGAAAGTGGCGCAGGTGATGCCGAAATGCGACTCCTTCGGCTGACAGGAGCCGACGAAAAAGGTCGCGGCGATCATCACCGCAAGCGCGCCGAAAAGAAGCAGTAGCCCGTTGCGCATGGCTTATTCCCAAATATTGAACATCACTTTTATCCGGCCGCCGAACGACCAGAAGTCGCGTTCTATCTTCTCGCCGCTCGCCGTCTTGCCGGCACCGGCCGCATAGAGGAATTCGAAACCGCCGCCGATATAGACCGGGTCGGAGACACGCACCACATGCTCAAGCGCTCCCGAGAAATAACCGCCGTTGAAGACGATGGTGTCGGGCCGCGTACCGGTACCCTTGTAAAGCGGTATCTCGGGCATGCGGAAGTAGCCGCCCGACACCGACGCGACCGTACGCGACCGCTTGCTTTCCAGATACGGGATATGGGCGCGGATCACGCCGCCGACACCGGCGTACAGGACATCGGCGTCGACCGAGATCGCCTTGAATTCGACGCCGGGGATGAAGTACTCATGCACGCCGTAAAAGGCACCGAGGCTGTAATTGCCGAGCACCGAATAGTTCTTGAGTTCCGGCGAATAGGAAAGACCGACCGAAAGATCGAGGAATATACGGTAAAGCACATAGTCGGTGAAGGAAACGGCATCGCGCTCCACCCACCCTTCCTTGGTCAGGAACTCCACCTTTATCCAGTCGCCCTGTTCGTCAAGCACCACCAGTTCGTCACCCTTGAACAGTTCGAACATCTTGCGCGCATCGAGCGAATTCTCGGCGTAGAGATAGGTCGGCCGCTTCACATTGACGATGTCGGGATCTTCGTATTCGTAGACCTCTTCACCGCGCTTTTCGAGCGCGAACTCATCCTTGGGTTTTTCGACGAACTCATCCTTGCGTACGGGTTCTTCGTCCTCCCCGTCCCCTTCCTCCGTCGCCTCCTCATCCTCCTCGTCGCGTCCGCCGGAATCCTCTTCGTCCTCCTCCTCTTCCGCATCGTCATACACGACGCCGAAAAGTGACGGCAGGTCGCTTGCGGGCGCCGAAGCGGCGATGAGAGAGGAAGAACAAAGGAACGACAATAGAAGGACAAAAGAAAAGGCACACAGCGGAAGTGTTCTCACGGGCGGCTCCTGTTGCAACTCTTTTCGAAAAGCCATTGTATCGAAACCGGCACCGAAATCAATCCTTTCGGTCGCTTTTTTTACTGGCCTTCGCCGCCGTTGTCTTCGGCCGCGTCGTCCTCGGCCTCGTCGTCGGACCTGCTTCCGTCCGCCGGCTCGACGATCTTGGTCACGCTCACGACCTTTTCCCCTTCGGCGACGCGGAAGAGCCGCACCCCCTTGGTATTGCGGCCGATGACGCTGATGCCCGACACCGGGATGCGTATCGCCTGCCCGTTGGTGGTGATAAGCATCGCCTCGTCGGTGTCGTTCACCTTGAGGACGCCCACCACGAAACCGTTCTCCGCGGAGGTCTTTATCGTGATGATCCCCTTGCCGCCGCGCGACTGGACACGGTAATCCTCGACCGGGGTCCGTTTGCCGATACCGCGATCGGTGACCGATAGGAGCGTCTTGTCGAGTTCGACCACCTCCATGGTCATCACTTCGTCCTTTTTCTCGAGCAGCATACCGCGTACTCCGGTCGCCGCCCGGCCCATGGAGCGGACCTGCGTTTCGGGGAAGCGGATCGAAAGACCGTTGCGCGAGGCGAGAATGATCTCGTTGGAACCGTTGGTTATGGCCACGCCGATCAGTTCGTCGCCCTCGTTCATGTTGATCGCCTTCTTGCCGTTCGAGCGCTGGATGGCGAACTCCATGAGATCGGTCTTCTTCACCGTGCCGCGCTTTGTGGCCATGAAAACGAAATGGTCGGGCATGAACTCGCGGATCGGCAGTATCTCCATGACATGCTCGTCCTTTTCGACCTGCACCATGTTGATGATCGGTTTGCCGCGACTGCCGCGTCCCGCCTCGGGCAACTGATAGACCTTCACCCAGTAGACCTTGCCGTAACTGGTGAAGATCATCAGGAGCGTGTGATTGCTCGTGATGAAGATGTCGCGGACGAAGTCGTTCTCCTTCGGGTTTATCGCGTTTATCCCCTTCCCGCCCCGTTTCTGTTTGCGGTACTGGGTCAGCGGCGTCCGCTTGATATAATTCTCGGTGGTAAGCGTCACCACCATCTCCTCGTCGGGGATGAGATCTTCTATGTCGATATCACCGGCCTCGTCGACGATCTCGGTCCGCCGCTCGTCGCCGTAGCGCTCCATGATCTCCTTGAGTTCGCTTTTGATGACCGAAAGGAGCGTCTTTTCGTTGGCGAGGATCTCGTTATACCACTTGATCTTCTTGTGCAGCTCATCAAGTTCGGCCTGTATCTTCTCGCGTTCGAGCCCGGTGAGCCGCGACAGTTTCATGTCGAGGATGGCCGACGCCTGTATCTTCGAGAAGGCGAACTTCTTCATGAGCGCTTCCCGCGCCTCGTCGGTCGAAGGCGACTTGCGGATGACCTCGATCACCTTGTCGATGACGTCGAGCGCCTTTTTGAGGCCCTCGAGGATATGAGCGCGCTTCTCGGCCTCCTCCAGTTCGAACTTGGTGCGGCGGGTCACCACATCGCGCCGGTGCATCAGGAAGTAGTTGAGCACATCGCGCAGGTTGAGCGTTCGCGGCACGCCGTTGCAGATGGCGAGCATGTTGATGCCGAAACTGGTCTGGAGATTGGTCATCTTATACAACTGGTTGAGTATGATCTCGGCGATGGCGTCCTTTTTAAGTTCGATGACCATGCGAATGCCGCGACGGTCCGATTCATCGCGGATGTCGTGTATCCCCTCTATCTTCTTGTCCTTGACCAGTTCCGCTATCTGGATGATGGTCTGCGCCTTGTTGACCTGATAGGGCAGTTCGTGGACGATGATCTTGGGACGATCGCCCGCCTTTTCGCTCTCCTCTATGGTCACGCGCGAACGCATCCGGACGATGCCGCGGCCCGTTTCATAGGCCTGTCGGATGCCGCCGCGGCCGAGTATGAGACCCGCGGTCGGGAAATCGGGACCTTTGATGAAGTTCATCAGGTCGGTGATGCCCGCTTCGGGATGGTCGATGAAATAGAGAAGCGCCTTGATAACTTCGGTCAGATTGTGCGGCGGGATATTCGACGCCATGCCGACCGCGATACCGGAGGAGCCGTTGATGAGCAGTTGCGGGATGCGCGCCGGCAGGACCTCGGGTTCGCGGAGAGAGCCGTCGTAGTTGTCGAGCATCCGGACCGTATCCTTGTCGATATCGGCCAGCAGTTCGCCGGCGATACGGGCCATGCGCGCCTCGGTATACCGCATCGCGGCCGCTTCGTCGCCGTCTATCGAACCGAAGTTCCCCTGCCCGTCGACCAGCGGGTAGCGCATCGAGAAATCCTGCGCCATACGGACCAGCGTCTGGTAGATCGCCGCGTCGCCGTGCGGATGATATTTACCCATGACATCGCCGACGATGCGCGCCGATTTCTTGTAGGGCGCGGTGTAGGTCGAGCCGAGTTCCTTCATCGCGAACAGCAGGCGGCGGTGGACCGGCTTGAGACCGTCGCGCACATCGGGCAGGGACCGGCCGACGATGACGCTCATCGCGTAATCGATATAGGAGGTCTTCATCTGCTGTTCGATGCTGACCGGCTTTATCTTCTCGTTGATGTTGTTGATGTTGGTCTGTTCTACCATGTATGTCTCTCCATCTTACACGTCAAGATTCGCATTGAGGGCGTTCTCTTCGATGAACCGGCGCCGCGGTTCGACGTTCTCGCCCATCAGGATGTCGAATATCCGGTCGGCCTCGGCCGCATCGTCGGCCGACACCTTGACCAGCGTACGGTCCGCCGGGTTCATCGTCGTCGACCAGAGCTGTTCCGGGTTCATCTCGCCGAGACCTTTGTAGCGCTGGATCTTCTGGCCTTCGCGGGCATGTTCCAGCGTCGCCCGCAGGAGATCGCGCCACCGTTCGTACACCCCCTTCACCTCCTCCTTCTCCTTTTCCTTGTCGATGACCGTTTCGGTGTACGGCAGGGCGCCGAAGGTCGCTATCTCGCCGCGAAGACGGCCGATGAGAAGTATCTCGGAGTTCTTGATATAGCGGTAGTCGATCAGGGTCAGTTTCTCGGTGCCGCTGTGGGTGGTGAATATCTTCAGTTTGAACTCGTTGTACCGTTCGTTCTCCTCGAGTTCCATGCGGACCGGCAGACGGTCGGGATGATCGTGTTCGATGAATTCGCGGATCTTCTCGAATTTGTCGGTGAGCGCCTTCTCGGTCTTGAAATCGGCCTCGTCTATCCCGCCGATGGAGGCGACCGCCTCGACCACCGCCGAGTCGTAGATGAACTCGGTGCGGACAAGGTTGTCGTTGAGCACCACCAGTTTCTTGATGAAGGCGCGGAGTTTGCCCTCCTCCAGCCGATTCTCCTTTTTCTTGCCGAACGACACGGCGAGGCCTTCGGTGCCGGTATTGATGAGATGTTCCTGAAACTCCCGTTCGTCGCGGACATAGGTCACCTTTTTGCCGCGGGTGATGCCGTAGAGCGGCGGCTGGGCGACATAGAGATAGCCGCGCGAGATGATGTCGGGCATGTAGCGGTAGAAGAGCGTCAGGAGGAGCGTCAGTATGTGGGCGCCGTCGACATCGGCATCGGTCATCACTATTATCTTATGATAGCGGAGCTTCTCGATGTTGAACTCGTCCTTGCCGATACCGGTGCCGAGCGCCGCGACGATGGTGAGCACCGAATCGCTCTTGAGCAGTTTGTCCAGACGCGCTTTCTCTACATTCAGTATCTTGCCGCGAAGTGGCAGAATGGCCTGATTGGAGCGATCGCGTCCCTGTTTGGCCGAACCGCCGGCCGAGTCGCCCTCGACGATGAATATCTCCGACTTGGCGGGATCGCGCTCCTGACAGTCGGCCAGTTTGCCGGGAAGCGTGGTGTTCTCGAGCGCCCCCTTCCGCCGCGTCATCTCCCGCGCCTTGCGGGCCGCCTCGCGGGCGATGGCCGCCTCGAGTATCTTGTCGATGATGGCGCCGGCGATGTCGGGATTTTCGCCCAGATAGAGCGAAAGATATTCGGAAACGACATTGGAAACGATGGTCTGTATCTCGCTGGATACCAGTTTATCCTTGGTCTGGGAACTGAATTTAGGATCGGGCATCTTGACCGACAGGACCGCCGTGAGCCCTTCGCGGATATCGTCGCCGTTTATCTGTATCTTCGCGTTCTTGCGGTTCTCGGCGACATATTTCTGGAACACCTTCGTGATCCCCAGTTTGAAGCCCGAAAGATGGGTGCCGCCGTCGCGGTTATTTATGTTATTGGTATAGCAGAGGACATTCTCGACATAGGCGTCGGTCCACTGCAGGGCGATCTCCACCGCATGCAGGCCCTCGGTGCGCGCGATGCGGATGACATCCTTATGCAGCGGGTTACGGTTCTGATTCAGGAAAGCGATGAACTCGACGATGCCGCCCTCATAGTGGAACAGCCGCTCTTCGCCGGTCCGTTCATCGAGCAGTTTTATCCGCGCACCGCTGTTGAGGAACGCCATCTCGCGCAGACGATTGGTGACCCGCGCCAGCGAGAATTCCGTATGGGTGAAGACCTTGGGATCGGGCTTGAAGGTTATCTTCGTGCCGGTCTCGTCGGACGGCTCCATTTTCTTGAGCGGAGCGACCGGGTCGCCGCAGCGGTACTCCTGCACCCAGACATACCCCTGTCGCCGGATCTCGAGCCGCAGCCATTCCGAAAGGGCGTTCACGACCGATACGCCAACGCCGTGCAGACCGCCTGATACCTTGTAGGAATTCTGGTCGAACTTGCCGCCTGCGTGGAGGATCGTCATCGCCACCTCGGCGGCGCTCCGCTTCTCCTCCGGATGCATATCGACCGGTATGCCGCGGCCGTTGTCCTTGATGGTGACCGACCCGTCGACATGCAGATAGACCGATATCTTGTCGCAGTATCCCGCCATCGTCTCATCGACCGAATTGTCCACCACCTCGAAGATCATGTGGTGAAGGCCGCTGCCGTCGTCGGTGTCTCCGATGTACATGCCGGGCCGTTTCCGGACCGCTTCGAGCCCTTTGAGAACCTGTATGCTGCCGGCGCCGTACTCTTCGCCGTTCCGCATCGCCTCGGTACCTTTTTTTACTTTTTCGTCACTCATGGGAACCTCTAAAAAACGGTTGTCGAATGATTATAGAACGCGTTGCCGAAAAATCAACTTTTCGCCGCAAAAAACTGATTAAATCTACCTGTGATTACAGGATGTTGCCTCATCGAATAAAAAAAATATAAAAAACGGGCATTATCACGTCTAACTTTCTGTTTTTCTAGGGGTATTCCAGACGCTATTTTTCCTCTTCCCGGAGACCGAAAAAGAAGGAGGTGACGAATTCGACCGTTTCGGCCGTTTTTTCTCTAGTGAATACGGAAGTTTCATCGCCGTATCGACGGTAAAGGAACAAGGCGTCGCGGAAATTGGCGAGACGATCGGTGTGGAGGGCATAACGAAGGGCGCGGCCGAACGGCGAAGAGCTCCCCGCTTCCTGCTCATACCGTGAGACCGCCGCGATCATCGCTCCCGACAATAGACCGCTCGCCTCGCGGTAGGAATAGTCGCCCCGCGCGATAAGATAGTACACCACGGCAACATCGCGCAGCCAGCGATCCTGTTCGACGAGATATATCTTCTCCCCTTTGATGCGGAACGGTATATTGTGGCGCGGATCGCACCCTTCCATCAGCGAAAGGGCGCGATTGTGCACGAACGGTTCGAAAAGATCGTCGCGGTGCGGCGCGAACATCGCCTGCCGTTCGTCGAAAAGCGCGCACCGTTGGTTATTATCATCGTCCGATAATGCGCCGTTCATACGCCGCCACCCGTCCGCATCGTCGGTCGCGATGAATTCCATATCGGGAAGCCGCGCGATATTATCCAGAGAGAAACGGCCCATGAGACGAACGATATTTCCTACCGCGTCGCGTTCCCGGTGACGATCCTGCGCTTTTTTGGGAAGCGGCACCAGCGGCGCCAGTTTATCGGAGTAGGCCGGTTCGGCCGGCAGGAAGGTCCGGTCGCCGGCGGTAAAAAAGGCGAAAAAGGCCAGATAGGGCAGCAGTATCCCCTCCTTCCATAACGCATGGTACCGCTCGTACTGGGCCCTGAAAAAAGGATCCGCTGCGGCGGCCGGTCCGCTGCTGCTGGAGAAGAACAGCGCGAGCGACCGGTAAACCAGCCACGAATCGCGGCGCGAACCGCTCCGTCCTTCGGCGTACAGCGAAACCACCTGATCGAGGATGAAGAAGAAGCGCTCCGAGAGCTCCCCGGTCGAGAGCGTTCCGGAACGGGCGAACAGATCGACCTCCTGCGGTACCCGTTTGATGCCGTTGATGACAAGAAATGCTATCTCGTCGCGGAACTGCTCCGCCGGAGCGCTCGAAGGGGCGCCGTTGACCAGTTCGACGAGCGTCAGGAGGGCCGGCAGGAACTGTTCGGCGCGCAGGTAGTACCAGTAACGGTAGGCGGCGCTTGCCGGGGTATCGGGGAAACGGTCGAGATAATCGCCTAATGCGCCGGCGTCCGACACGAGTGCTTCCGCCACCTCGGCCGAAAAACATTCGGCCGCTTCGATGATATGAAATCCCGCGGGCAGTACGGCCGAAGCGGCGCAATGCGGCGCCGCGGCGGCAAGAAACGGCGAACAGAACAAGAAAAGTATCGCGGCGAGAAGGTACCGCATTTACCGTAAGGTCGGCGGCGCGCAGATACCCAAGGCGCCGTCGATATCTATCCCGAGACCGGCCGCCGCCTGTATTTGATCGTTGCAGATCATCCCGTCGGGACATTCGGCGCCGCTGTTGGCGGGGTCGCACCGCATGGCGCAGGCGTTCGGGTTATCGGCTATCAGCGTGCCGAAGACCGTCGTGCAGAAGGTTGCGACACAGTCGGGTTGCTTGCAATCGGCGTGGATCGCGCAGGCATCATACATACAGACGAAAGCATCATCGTCCGGCGTTTCCAGAGTATCCTCGTCACCGGCGGGTAGCGCCGTATCGGTGAAGGTGTCCTTATCGGGAGGGTTCAGTTCGTCGGCATACTGATCCCAGAGGGTGCCGCCGCTCTTGGCGCCGGGCTCCGCGACGCAGGCAGAAAAAATGAACGCCGCAAACAGGCCGAGAAATATCCGCATCGTGTCGGTCATGATCAAACCCCTAAAAAAAAGGCCGGACACAGAGCCCGGCCTTCGGAACATCCCGTCTGATATCGTCTCAGAACTTCTTCGGACGAGCGATGTTGACCTTGATCCGGCGACCGTCCAGTTCCTGATCGTTCAGGCTCCGGATGGCGCGTTCCGCCGAATCTTCATCCGCCATTTCGACGAAACCGAAACCCTTGGACCGGCCGGTCTCACGATCGGTCACGATCTTGGCCGAGGTCACTTCGCCGAATTCAGAGAACATCTGTTTCAGGCCGTCCTCGGTCATACGGTAATTCACATTACCGACATACAGCTGCGTGGTCATAACGAAACCCTCAAAACAAAAAGACCGTAAAACACCGCCTGCGCCGCCCGGCGCCCCCTGGCGCAAGACCCGCAGGATTTGACCGATTCTAATGACATCAACGACAAAATCAACATTTTTCCTACTTTCCGCCGGTGTAGGTGTAGGCCTCGGGACAGGGCCGGATAAAGATCTCGCCGTTGGTCTTTTCATCGAAAAGTCCGGCGTTCGTCAAGGCACCGGCCACCGGTTCGGCAAGCGAGGAAGGGAGGATCATGGTGAGTTTTTCGCGCGCCGGGGAGAGTTTGCCCTGCGGTGTGGCGGGCGGCGGTGCCTGACGCAGGCGGCTGACGGTGGCGCCGCTCGCGCCGGCATCCATCGCCACTTTCGCCAGATCGGTCGCGCGGCCTTCGGGACAGAGGACCGTGACATCGGTCAGGTCGCGCAGGTATTTCCGTTTTTTCGAACGGGTGTGATCGCTCGTGCCGGTGAATTTACGCCGCCAGCCGGTCGACCCTTTGAGTTCGTCGAGCGCCGCGACGATCTGCCCGATGCTCGCCGCCGACAGGTGCCTGCCGACATAGAGCCGGGTATTGAGGAGGCCGCGCGCCACCGGATAGGTGAAGATGAACCCTTTGCCCGGCTGATCGAGTTTGCCCGCTTCGATAAGCCGCACCAACGCCCCCTGCGCATCATGGTGCGTGGTGATGATGTTGACGATCTCCTTCTCGGCCGGGATGGTGATGCGGATAAGCCCCAGCTTATCGCGCAATCCGGCGCCGATGCCGTAGGTGACGCTCGGCACGCAGATGCCCATCTCGAGGGCGGCGCGTACGATGACATCGCCCTGACCACGCTGGACGATGGTCGATATGCCGGTCAGATGCTGTATCATCGAATGACGCGCCGGATCACCGGGCGTCACAGCCGGTTCCTCTTCGGCGGAGCGACCTTCGTCGTGAAGAAGTTCGATATGTTCGCTGTAGATGGAACCGCGCCCCTCCTGATCGAGCATCGCCGCATGGATGAGACGGTCCATGACCGGCAGTTCCTGCTCCAACGGCACGGTGAAACGATAGATGTCTATCATGTCGTCGACCAGCGTCTGGCCGCCCCGGAAGAACAGCCCGCGTTTCTCGCCGATCATGATGGAACGGCCCGACTGGACATAGGGCCGCGGGATACCCATGCCGGCAAGCGTGGCGGCGACCGTCTTGGATATCTCCTGATAGACCTCACAGGTTATCTTGGCGCAGATCGTCCGTTTCATGGCGTCACCTCCACCGCTTCCTGCGTAGCCGCGTCCGATCCTTCGGTATCGCTGATGACCTTCTTCCGTTTACGCGCCGCGTAAAGGCCGGTGAGCAGGACCGAGAGTACCGGATAGGCCGATGCCATCGCAAGTATGCCGAACCCCTCGACCGCACCTATCCGGGTACTGATGCCCAACCCCATCGCGAGCACGAGCGGCACCGTCACCGGACCGGTGGTGACCCCGGCGCTGTCCCAGCCGATGTTCACATACTCTTCGCTCGAGAGTTTCGTGACCACCATAAGCGTCAGGTAGGGCGGCGCCAGCAGCCAGATGAGCGGAATGTCCCAGATGATCTTCGCCACGCCGAAGGCGATGCCGACGCCAACCCCCACCGCGACCGCCTGCATGAGGAACGATTTCTTGAAGGTGCCGACCGTGAGTTCCTCGACCTTGAGACCAAGCGCGTTGAGGGCCGGTTCGGCGAGCGTCGCGCCGTACCCCATCAGGAAGCCGAACAGGAGCACCACGAAGATGCCCCAGAAACTCCGTTCGCCGCCGAACAGCGGTCCCACCTGAGGGATGTAGGTGTAGGTAGCGGTCATATCGTCATAGTTCTTTTCGTTGTACGGTATCGTTTCGACCTGTCGCCCGTTCTTGCGGTAGAAGAAGGTCTCTATGCCGCCGTCGCCGGAGACCGCCTTCTCGACCACATCGGGGGTGAAATTGCGGATGGTCTCCCGCTTTTCGTTGAGCGGCAGGGTGGTGAACGATGAGGGCAGTTTTCCCCCCACCTGATCGCCGATCTTCGACAGCCCCGTCTCCATGCCGATATTGAAGAGTCCCATGCCGATGACCGCCACGATGATGCCGAAGGCTATCTCGTCGGTGCGCGGCAGTTTCTCCCGCAGGATAAGGAAGAAGACCAGCAGCATGAAGAGGGTCAGGGGAATGATCGCCTGCGCCGCCGTCTGGAAGTTGCGCAGGAAGAGCGCCGCCGCGTCTATGAGCGCCGGCTTATCGGGGGCGTTGAGATATTCGCGCGCCGCCTTGACCGATCCGAAGAGCGATATCTTCTCCTCCACCGCGCCGTTGCGGGCGACCCAACTCATGAAGCGGGTCTCTTCGGGTCCGAAGATGCGCGACCGCTCCGAACCGTTCCCCGCCATCTCGGCGACGAAGGCGCGACGTGATGCATCGCTGTCGAAATAGCTGGTGATCCCCTCCCTGCTGCCATGCACGAACGCATAGCGCAGAAGTTCGTCGTCGCTTTCGAAAAGGGCAAGGGCGGTATCGCGGTTGTCGGGCGACAGAAAGCGCGTCTCCTCCATCGGTTGCGGCACGCTTTTGAGAAAAAAGACCCCCAGCAGAAGGACGGTGAGTATCGGGAAGAGCGACGCAAGCGTCACTACGCCGAAGCCCGATGCTCCGCCGGTGTCGCTCGAACCGACGATGCGGGTGATGCCGATGCCGAGCGCAAGGACCAGCGGCACCGTCACCGGACCGGTCGTCACCGCGCCGCAATCCCACGCCAGTCCGGTGAGATAGAGCAGATTCGGATCGAACGCGGCCCAGATCGAAAGCACCGTCAGGAGCGGCACCATGATATACAGGAACGGTTTCAAGGACCAGTTGTAGAGGAACCGCAGCATGCCGAACACGACCGCCACTCCGACCCCCGCGCCCACCGCGAAGACCAGATAGTTCGCGTGGCTGTTAAGGAGCAGGAACAGGAGCGGAGCATCCCACGCCTTCACGGCGCTGCCGAGTATCTTGAGCGCCCCGATGGCCGGCTCGGCAAACGTCACGCCGAATCCGAGTATGAGCGAGAAGGCCAGTATCACCGCCAGCCCCGCCCGCTGAGGCAGTTTGATACCGATGAGTTCGCCCAGCGGCATCAGGCCGAGGAGCAGCCCTTCCATGAAGAAGGTGAGACCGATGATGACCATCGCCATGCCGAAGGTGATGATGGATGCGTCGAGGATGGGTATGCCGAGAACAAGTATCTGGAACAGGACGAGATAGAGGATGATGAGCCAGACGGAGCGGACCTGCTCCATCACGCGGCTTTTTATATACGGTAGAATGAGGCCGATGGCCTGCTGGAAGGATATCCTGATGCGTTTGCCGCCGCCCGTGTTCTGTGCCATGTCTCTCCCCTCCGGTTCAGGACCGAGGCATGCTACCACCGTCGCGGGGGCAAGTCAAAAAAGTTTTTGAGAATCAGCGCCCGGTCACAATTCGTCGAAATCGGCGCAATCGAGCAGCGTATTGCCGGCGGTGAAGCAGAGACAGTCGTCGGTCGTCGGCCAGTAGATGCCGAGCGATGCGGGGTCGTCGACCAGTTGCATGTTGCCGAATATCTTCAGCGTCTCCCCTACCGCGAAATCGGTGTTGTCGGCGTAGCACGGCAAAAGCGACGCATCGGCATCGTTCGCGTCACGCGCCGCGACGAAACACTTCTTGTAGGATATGTCGCTCCCCCGTATCTTCTGCTCATAATCGTACAGACCGAAGTAGAATTCGCCCGCTTCGGTCAGCGTCGCGGCGCTGTCGGTCTTCGCGGTGACCAGCGCCTGCGCCGGCACGACAAGTTCGCTCGCCTTGAAACGGTAGGTATTGTCGCCCAGCGCCTCGAGATCGCCGAAACTCTGGACGATCAACACCTCGGTCCCCAGTCCGTTGTCGCTCCGCATCGCGAAGTTGTTGTAGGAGGAGGCCTCGAAAAAGGCACCGCCGGCCATGAACTGATGGTCTGTCTCCCCCTCCTCCGGTATCTGCGCGGCGGGGTCGTTGATCGGACCGACGAAACGGTAGTGCGCAAAAGAATCGCCCGCGGCGGCGAAATAATTCTCCGGCACCGCACAGCCGAAATCATCGGCTATCGTCCGGCACGCCGTGACGCCCCCCTGATCGTCGAAGCACTGACACTGTTGCTGTTCCAAGATATCCTCCGAAAGGGGCAGATAGGCGAAAAGACGCACTTCTTCGCCGACCGAAAAATCTTCATTGCGCTGTGTGCAGAACAGGAAACGGGCCGTCTCGTCGGCGGGCATTCCCAGCGTGCAGCGTTTTGTCGTTCGATTATTGACGGTATCGTACCAGTAGTCGAGGCGGGCATAGGTGAGTCCGCTCAATTCGACCGGGCCGCCAGCCCCGTTCTTCGCCGCCTCCAGTTCGGCTATCGGTACCGACAGTTCAACGCGCCGCACCCTCACCTCGCCGGTGTAGTAGCGCTCCACTTCGGGGCATTCCTCCATCAGATAAAGATTCCTCTTCTCCCCGTCGTCGTACCGGAAGGCATATTCTTTGCAGAAAAGGTTCTCGCTGCCGGTCCCCGCCGAGTAATAATAGTACCCGGCACCGGTCACCGGATCGGCGGCGCTGATGTCGTTGATGGGACCTTTGAAACGTATCGTCTCGTAGCGGTCCGCCGCCGGATCGGGGCGCAGGTCCATGTAAGCACAGTCATCGGCCACCGGGAACGGCGTCGACTTGAGAAAAATAGCCACTATCAGATCCCGGAGATAGCCGTTGTCGCCGGAAACCGGGTAGTTTGCCTGCAATACGAAGGCGGTCTTTATCGAGGGGAAATAGACCAGTTCGCCGTTGAAATTGACGAGCGAACCGTTATGTCCGTAGCCCTCGCCGAGGGCCGCATTGTCATAATGAAGAACGCCGAGCCCGTATATCTCCTCGTCACCGGTCGAGACGAAGGTGAGCATCTCGTCAAGCATGGCGGTCGACAGCAGCCAGCCGCCGAAAAGGCGCGTAGCGAAATGGGCAAGATCGGCCACGCTCGATACGATGCCGCCGTCGGACCACGCCGGGTTGTCGGCCGTATAGGAATAGGGCGCATCGCCCTCATACAGATGACCGCCCGCGAGCATGCCGAGCAGTCCCTCGTCCGTTTCGAGACTCGTGACCGGCAACTCCGCCTCCTCGAAGATCTCGCGGCGCAGAAAGTCGGCCAGCGTCTCTTCCGCGACCTGTTCGATGATGCGACCGAGGAAGATGTAGTTGGTGTTTGAATAGGCCCACCCCGCGCCCGGTTCGAAATAGCGGGGCATACCGGCCGAGACGGCGATGATCTCCTCGGGAGACCCCGACACGGCATAATCGCTGATGCCGGAGGTGTGATTGAGCAGCATCCGCACGGTGATGCGATCGGACTCGGGATAGTCGGGGTACCACTTCTCCAGTTTGTCGCCGAGCGTTATTTTCTGCTTCTCGGTAAGCCGCAGTATCGCCGTGGCCACGAACATCTTGGTGATGCTCGCGACACGGAAAAGCATATCGGGGGTCAGCGTCGACGCCTCTTCGACATCGGCCGTACCGGCGGCGACGGTCACAACCGCCCTGCTGCGGGAGTCCTCAATAGCGGCCGCTATCCCGGCGCCGTTGGTGAAAATGAGATGTTCCTTGAGAAGCACGGCGATCCCCTCCTTCAGCGCGGCATTGTCGCTGTCGGGGCTCTCGTCGGCCGTCTCATCGTCAGGTTCGACAACGGCGTCCAGATCAGGAAAGGCGAAATCGTTGTCATATACTTGCGCCTCTTCCCGGCAGGCCGTCATGATCGCAACAACGATCACCGCCGCCGTCACATAGACGGAACTCCTCATGGCCGCACCTCCCGTGCAAAGACGGTGTCATTATACTGAAACGCGCGCAGATATCGAGCAAATTCTGGGAAGAAGGTTCTATTCGTGCTTCTTCAGCAGATCGTTCTTGAGGTCGGAGATATTTTCGCCGTAGGTGTGGATGGCGAGGTCGCACTGGCGGATGAGATAGTCGAGCCGCGCGTCGCTCTCGGTGCGGAAGAACTTGAACAGGTCGCGCTTCTCGGGATGCTTCTCGGCGACCGGCAGGAAGAGGTACTGACGGTAGATGATCGATGCCATCTCGACCAGATACCCGGCGACATAGTCGAGGAAATCCTTATTCTGCACCTTTTTCACCCGCTCCAACACCTCGTCGAGATGCGTGATATGGGCGAGCAGTTCCCTCTTCGCGTCGGCAAGTTCGGCGACCGGCAGCTCCTTCGCCTTCTCCATCCATTTGAAGAAGAGCCCCGAGGTCAGCGTACCGATGGCCGCCACGACCTGCAACTGCGTGGTCCCTTCGTAGATATTGGTGATGCGGGCGTCGCGGTAGAGCCGCTCGACCGGGAAATCCTTCATGTAGCCGGTGCCGCCGTGTATCTGTATCGCGTCGTAGGAGGCCTTATTGGCGAGCTCCGCGATGGTGAACTTGGAAAGCGGCGTCAGGAAATCGGCCAGCACCTTCGCCTCTTTGAGCTGCGCCTTGACATTCTCGCCGTTGTGCTCCTTGCGCTCATACATATCCTGATAGTCGACCGCGAGGCTGGTATGGTAGAGCAGTAACCGCGAGGTCTCTATCTCGGCCTGCATCTTCTTGAGCATCTGGTAGACCGCCGGGAAGTGGATGATCTTCCTGCCGAACTGTTCCCGTTCGTTGGCATACTTGACCGCCTCGTCAAAGGATGCCTGCGCGATGCCGAGCGCCTGCGCCGAAACGGTGAGCCGGGCGCCGTTCATCAGGCTCATGACATACTTGATGAGTCCCACCTTGCGCTGGCCGACCAGTTCCGCCTTCCCCATGTTGAACTGCAGTTCGCAGGTGGGCGAGCCGTTGATGCCGAGTTTATGTTCGATGCGGCGGACGATCATGTTGCTGTCGCGGTAGCGTTCGTAGAGGAACATCGACAGGCCGCGACCTCCCTTCGATCCTTCTTCGGAACGGGCAAGCACCAGCGATACATCGCCCGAGCCGTTGGTGATGAACCGTTTGACGCCGTCGAGGTACCACTGGCCGTCCTTCTCTATCGCTTTGAGCGTGACCGCCTGCAGATCGCTCCCCGCCTCCGGTTCGGTCAGCGCCATCGAACCCGACACCTCGCCCGAGCAGAACTTGGGCAGGACGCGGTCCTTCTGCTCCTCGTTCCCGAATTTATAGACGGTAACGGCGATGTCCTGCAAGCCGAAGAGGTTCATCAGGCTCGCGTCGCCCTGCGACACCATCTCGATGATGACGACATTGACGGTGACCGGCATGTTGAGCCCGCCGTATTTGCGCGGCAGGGTACCCCCCATGTAGCCGGCGGCGCCGAGCGCCTTCATGTTCTCCTTGGTTTCGGAGGCCCACTCGACCACGCCGTCCTTGAAGGTGGCGCCCTTGGCGTCGACCGCCTCGGCGCGCGGCCAGATGAAGTTGGCGCAGATGTCGCCCGCGTTCTTGAGCGACATATCGTACCACTGCTGGGCCTCTTCGTAGGAATGGATGGCGGTGCTGCCGCTGTCCGTGTAGTTGTTCTCGAGGTCCTTGACGATATCGGCGAGATCTATCTGCGAAAGATAGAACTTCCGGTTATCGGTATAGAAGTTGTTCTTATTGCTCGCTGCTCCCGACATTAGCCTTCCTCCCTCAGATATCTGATCATCAGCGGGATGATCTCCTTGAGATCGCCGACGATGCCCATGTGGGCGATGCCGAATATCGGCGCGTCGGGGTCCTTGTTGATCGCGAGTATCTTCTGCGACTCCTCCATCCCGGCGCGGTGCTGGATCGAGCCGCTGATGCCGCAGGCGATGTAGAGCTTCGGCCGGACCACCGACCCGGTCTGACCGACCTGCCGGTCCTTCTCGACGAAACCGAAATCGACCGCCGCGCGGCTCGCCCCCACCTCGGCGCCCAGCGCCTCGGCGAGCTGGAAGATGAGCTTGAAGCTATCCTTGTTGCCGACACCGGCGCCGCCCGAAACGATGACATTGGCGGCGCTCAGATCGACCTTGGAGACCTTCGGGATGATGCGCAGGAACTCGCTTTTCACCCACTCATCCTTGAAATCGACCGTGAGCTCCTCGAACTTGACGGTGTTGTTGCTTTTGTGCTCCGGCAGCGGCATGACCCCTTCGCGGACCGTCGCCATCATCGGGCGATGATCGGGGGTCACGATGGTGGCGAGTATGTTGCCGCCGAACGCCGGACGGATCTGGTAAAGTATCTTCCCTTTGTCGCGGTAGTCGTCTATCACCAGTTGCGTGCAGTCGGCGGTGAGCCCGGTGTATATCTGCGCGGCGACCAGCGGCGCGATGTCGCGGCCGGTGTGGGTGGCGCCGAAAAGTACGATATCGGGCTTCTCGCTCTTTACGAACTGCGCGACGATATTCTTGATGGCGATAGAATGGAGATGCTTGAGTTTCGCGTTGTTGTAGAACACCAGCCGATGCATGCCGTACTTGAACAGGTCGTCGGTGTCCTCGGGAAGCCGGTCGCCGACATAGATGCCGACCACTTCGCCGTGGAAGGGCTTCATGAGCGAGGCCGCCTTGCCGGTGAGTTCGAGCGTCACATTGCGGAGCCGCTCGGTCCCGGCCCGTTTTTCTATGAATACCGCCGTTTTCATGACTGCACCTCGACATACTGCTTCATCAGATCGCGGACCAGCAGTTTGATGCCGTCCAGTTGCGGGTCGTACATCTTGAGGTCTCCGCCCTGCACCGCGATATCGCGTATCGCGTTGACCTTGGTCGGGCTCCCCTTGAGGCCGATCTGCGCCTCGTTGATATCTTTGAGGTCGGCGAAGGTGAGCGTCGGGATGATCCAGCCGTTCCGTTCATATTCGGCCCGCTTCTCGGCCGGGATGTTCTCAATGATATCGGCCTTGAAATAGCGGAGCATGTTGCGCGCCGAAGGATAGCGCGGGGTGTTGGCGGCCGAGGTAACGGTAAGAAGCAGCGGCAACGACGCCTTAATGACCTCGGTCTGGAATTCGCCGTCCCGTTCGACGGTGATGGCTTTGTCGGTCACTTCGTTCAATGCCGTGACATAGGTCACCTGATTGAAATTCAGTTTCTCGGCCACCTGCGGGCCGACCTGCGCCGTGTCGCCGTCGATGGCCTGCCGCCCGGCGATGACCAGATCGACGCCGCCGATCTTCTTGATCGCCTCGGCGAGGATATAGCTCGTCGCCCAGGTATCGG
Organism: uncultured bacterium; assembly: GCA_937871295.1. Classification (GTDB taxonomy): domain Bacteria; phylum UBP6; class UBA1177; order UBA1177; family JAKLFG01; genus CALMRE01. The sequence continues at coordinate 29,606 of CALMRE010000214.1, forward strand.
ACCCGGCGAACTTTTTGTCGGTCAACAGATACCCGGCGTCGGCGCCCATGTAGAGCGCCTGCTTGATGATATCGACCGCCTTGTAGGGTCCCATCGTGAGGAGGATCACCTCGCGGCCGGTCCGGTCCTTGATCTGCAGTGCCGTTTCGAGCGCGTTGAGGTCTTCGGGATTGAAGACCGTCGGGAGCGCGGCGCGGTTGACCGTGCCGTCCTCCTTCATCGCGTTGCCCCGGATATTGGCCGTATCCGGTACTTGCTTTGCCAAGACAACGATTTTACTCATCATTCCTCCGTGTACACCATATAAAAATGACACTTCAGTCTAGTACCTAACAAAATCAGATGCCAATGTCAAAGAAAATCTTAATTGCCGCCTTTCAATTCCATCTCGGCAAGCATCCGGATGAAGTCCTTCGACGGTTCGGCGAGGGTCCGTTTCATGAAGAAGCCGGTGAGTCCCTTTTTGCTCTGCTGGAGGTCGAGTATCTTCTCTTCTATGGTTTCGCGCGCGAAGAGTTTCGATACGACCACCTGCCGGTCCTGCCCGATGCGGTGGGCGCGGCTCCACGCCTGCTCCTCGACCGCCGGGTTCCACCACGGGTCGACGATGATGACATTGTCGGCGCCGGTCAGGTTGAGGCCGAAGCCGCCGACCTTGAGCGACAGAAGGAAGACATCGCGTTCGCCGCGGTTGAACCGCTCGACCGGGTCGCGCCGGTCCTGCGTATCGCCATCCATATAGAAATAGGCGATACCGCGCTTCTTGAGCGCCTTCTCGATGATGGCGAGCATCTTGACGAACTGGCTGAATATAAGGACACGGCCGCCGGCGTCGCGGATCTCGTCAATGAGTTCGGTGATGAGGGCGATCTTCCCCGACTCTTCGATGTCGGTCACCTTGTCGGAGACCATCATCGGGTGATTGGCCGCAAGCCGCAGTTTGGTGAGGAGCGCGAGCACCTCTATCTTGTTCATGTCGCCGCCCAGCTCCAAGAATTCGGCGCGGCCCCGCAGGAGGTAGGAGAGGTATATCTCCTTCTGCTTGGGGGTCATCTCGACCGGATATTCCTTTATGATGACCGGCGGCAGTTCGGGAAGGAGGTCCTTTTTCTCGCGCCGCAGGATGAAGGGGGCGGTGATGAGCGCCAGCTTCTCGAATTCGGCGGTGTCGCCGGTCCGTTCGATCTTCTCGACCTCCTGACGGCGGCCGAGAAGCCCCGGCATCAGGAACTGGAAGATGCTCCACAGGTCGGCCAGATGGTTCTCCATCGGCGTGCCGGTGAGCGCCAGCCGGAAATCGCATTCGACCTTCTGCAGGGCGCGGAACCGTTTGGTGGTCTGATTCTTGATATGCTGCGCCTCGTCGACGATGAGGGTACGGAACCGTTTCCCTTTCAGGCGGTCGAGGTCGTTGACGAGTATGGCGTACGAGGTGATGATGATGCCGTTGTCGGTAGAGCGCCAGCGTCGGGTCCGTTCCTCCGGAAGCATCGCGTCGATGACGGTCCGTTCGAGTTCAGGGAAGAACTTCTGTATCTCGCGGTCCCACGACCAGACGAGCGTCTTGGGGGTCACTACGAGCGTCGCCCCCGGCGTCGGGTCGGCGATGAGCGCGGCCAGCGACTGCAACGTCTTGCCCAGACCCATCTCGTCGGCGAGTATCCCGCCCAGTTTCATGCGGCGCAGAAGGCCGATCCACCGCACCCCGTCGCGCTGGTAGGGGCGCAGGATGGCGAATTCGGGCCGGTCGATGAGTTCGGGCAGCGTCCCTTCGGAGAAACTGCGGATGATCTCCTCGTAGTCGGCGCGCGCCGCGGCGGTGCCGTCGAACCGTTCAAGGAATTTCTTGCCGCCTCGCTTGAGAAAATGGGGCAGAAATACCGGACTCACCCGGTCGGCGGGCAGGGCACTGCCATAGGCGAACAGTTCGTTCAGCCGGTTCAGGAACCCGACGCTCCGCTCGATGATGACCGGATCGCCCGCGCTGTCAACCACCACCGGCGCCTCGTTACCCTTTTTGAGCTGGCGTATCGCGTCGATGAGACTGGCGGGCGGGAGCGGCGTCACCGTCTCGGGCAGGTGGACCGAGAAGGAGAACCAGCCGTCCTCGGGATGGAGTTCTATGCCGATACCGGTCCGCGTTATCTCCTCTTCCGCTATCTCGATGCGCGCTATCTTCTTTACCGTTTCTATCTCGCCGACCGCCCGGAGCGGCGAATCGTCGGCAAGGAGCGCGGCCAATTCTTTCAGCGGGACCGACCAACGGTTCTTGACCGAACGGAACCCGGCGTCGCGGATCGCCTGCCGCACCTGTTTCATGAAGGGGGCGCTGAAGGTGAGCAGCCGTCCGTCGGCGGCATAGGCGTGTTCCGAATCCTTGCGCGACAGCCGCATCTGTATCCGTTTCCCGCCGACGAGGAAGAAGACCTCGAGGTAGATGCGTCCTTCGTCGAAATCGAGTGCGAAAAGGGTATCGGCGGCGTCGATGCTGTCCCATGCGTCGTCGAGTTCCCCGGTCAGCCGGAAGAGGGCCGATACCCGCCCCGAAAGCTCGCGCACCGCGGTGAAGAGCTCCTCCTCGCTACCCAACGGCGCCCGGAACTGCAAAAGCCGCCGCAGGACATCGGCATGTTCGGCCTGCAGGGCGACGACCGACGCCTGTTCACGGTCGAACACCACCCCGCTTTCGGGATCGAACAATATCGACGCCGGCAGCGAAAAGCGGACCGCGCCGCCGTCGCGCCGGTAATGGATATCGATCGGCAGGTCACCCTTCTTCACCCACATGCCGCCAAAGATGAAACTGTGCGGCGACACCGCCAGCAGAAGCATCCGTTCGCGGTGGGCCAGCTTCTCCAGCAGACGCGCCAGATGGGCCGCCGTACCGATATCGCGGGTGACAAATTCGAGCCCCCCCTCTTTCGTGACGCGCAGCGGCACCGGTTCGTCGGCCGCCGGGGAAGGCAGATTCCGCCCCACCACATCGGCCAACTGGGTCACCGGCGAGCGGTCCTCGATGATCAGTTCGTTGTATTTGAGCGCCGCGGCGACGATATCCTCGCAGAGCTCATCGCCGTGCTGAGAACAGTGGTGATCGCTCAGTCCCCCTTCCGCGTCTACGGCGAAGCCGACACTACGCCGCCGGTCGGCCGTGACCGCCGCCTCGACCATCGCCGCGCCGTTGTTTTCGGTCAGTGCGGTGATGACGACCCGTTTAGCCGCGTACAGCGAACTGCCCTCGAGAAAAGATGGCGATGCGACTATTTCGGAAATACGCAGGGCGACGGGCATGTTTCAGAGATCGGAGACCTCGAAGCCGACGGGAACGGTGTAGGAGAACACCGAGGGCTCCATCTTCGGATCATATTGCACCGTGGTGAAGAAATACTGGTTGATGTTGCCGATCTCGTCTATCACCGCGACCGACCGGACATCCTTCCCCTGCATAACGAGGAACAGGTACCGCAGACGGGGTATCTTGGCTATCGGGGAAAGTTTGAAGACCGATTGCCCCTCCTCGACCTTGATGCCTCCCTTGCGGACCAACGCCACATCGGCCTTCTTGACGGTGAACTTCTTTTTGATCTCGGCAACCCCTTTGAGGAAGACCAGATAGTCGCTCGACTCACTCTGTCCCTTCATGCGCGAAACCGCTTTCTTTTCGTGATCGATGATGGCGACCCCGGCGTCGTTTATGAATATCTGTTTGACCAGTTTCGCCGTCTGAAGATAGTCGAAACGCATGAAGGAGGGCGCTTTATACTGAATGGTCCCCGTTTCGGGCGCGGCGCTCTTTTTGGTCAATTTGTTGTAGAACACCTGCGTGAAGTCGGCCTTGAAACTCTTGAGCGACTCGTAATTGAGCAGCAGTTCATCGCTTTGCGCCGGGGCCGCCTGCGCCTGCAACAGGCCCGCTGTCAGAAGCGCCGCGAACAGCATGAGGGTTCTCATCGTATGGTTCTCCATGGGTTATCGGTAAGTGACGACCGTCTCTTCGTAGACCGGACTGTATTCGAACAGCCGCGACCGCTGCGGCGAGAAGAGGAGGAGGTGGCTGTTGGGAAGCGGCAGCAGCCGTTCGAACAGATCGACCGAATCGGGGCCGAGGAAGGTGCGCGACGGAATAACGGTGAAGGAGTAGGTCAGGCCGCGCGAAGTGGTCACTTCGTCGGTACGGCGGCGTATCAGCATGTCGATGTAGCGGTCACTGTAGGAAACCTCGCGCGAAGCGCGGTCGTTCCAGCCGGCCGGCATTTCGCGGGCGGTCCCTTCGACCACCGCGCCGCCCGGCATCTCCGCGCGGACCAGATACCGTTCCCGCGGATAGATACCGTAGGAAAGGTGGTCGCCGTAACAGGCGGCGATATCGTCGCCCCAGACCCCGGGATCCAGTTCCAGCGCCTGTCCGTTCACCACGCGGCGCACCGTCAGAGAGACCCCGGTGCGCGCCGGTATCAGACATTCCTCGGTCTGCCGCAGGCCGGTCAGAAGCACGGCGTAAGCGGCGGGTTCGCCGACGATGAATTTAGTGAAATCGGCCCGGTCGTCGAAGAAAAGTCCGTCCAGTTCGTTCCATGCCCCGTTGTCGGAAAGCGACCCCGAGAAAAGCGCTTCGTAGGTGATCTGATAGGATATGGCGAACGGCAGACCGCGCAGGGCCGCTATCCGTTCGATATGCGGCATGTTGGCCTCGGTCGAATCGCCCTCTTCGGGCAAAGTCGCGCCGGCATAGGTAAGTTGCGGCAGATCGGAGGCGCCCTCTTCGGCGGGGTCGACCATCCAGCCACGGGTGGTCATATCGTAGGAGAATATCCGCCCCGAATCGGTGGCGAACCATATCGCATCGGCCTCGCGGGCATCGTACTGCCCCGCCGGCAGGACCAATACGTCGGCATCGGGCGCCGTCTGCTCGTCGGTCGCCGTCAGCGCCAGCCGCAGAACCGCATCGCTATCGTCGGTCAAGGCATCTTCCACTTCTTGGTCGCTGTCGCTCGCGAACAGATCGTCGCCGTCGTTCGAGGCGGTATAGACCGTCGCCTTTTCAAAATATTCCGCGTCCGCGAGTCTGGCGTAAACGCGCGCGGCGATATAATCGACCGACACCGCCGTCGTCACGAAGGTGTCAAGGGGCAGCGGTATGGCCGTCTCAATGACGGGGGTTCCCTCTCCCGGACCGGTCATCACCAGAGCGGCATCGCCGTTCCAGCAGACGAACCGTCCGTCCGAAAGCGCCGCCACACCGGTAAGCGGCGCCGCCGCGATCAGTTCCTCCGGTAGTGAAGCGCCGTCGACGATCAGCAGAGGCAGGTTCGCGGGACCGGTCACCGTGAGCAGGAACGGCAGTCCGCTCCCCTCCTCCACCGCCACACAGCGCGTCCCGTCGCAGGCGATGGCGGAGAACCGATGCCCCGCCGTCTGCGGATATACCGTGCCGTCGGCCGCGACCAGCGCCGCGCGCTCACCGGCGAAATCGTCGCCGCGCACCAGAAAATGACCGCCCAGCACATCGACGGCGCGCGGCATCATGTCGAGCGCGACCGGTTCCCGGACCGGATCGGTCTCGGTGAGCGCCTTGTCGAGCCGCTTGAACGCCAGCGACCACTCTTCGGGCACCGCGGCGGCCAAAAGAAGGCCGTCATCGAGGGTCATCAGATCGAAACCCGCCACCACCGTGCCGGCGAGCAGTCCCCGGCCGGTACCCTTCGTGCCGTCGGTGAAATCCTCGTTGACCGCGCCGGTGCAACCGTCGAGCAGTTTTATTACGCCGCCGTACGCGGTGTTGTCGGTGACGAAGGCGGCATACCCGGCCGTTCCGTCGGCGCAGGTGATGGTCCGCCCGAGCACCCGCGCCTCGACCGGCAGTTTCAGGTAGTATTTGGTGGCGGCCTCGTCGCAGGCTGCCAACAGGAGGATCATACCGGCCAGCAGAGAGGTCGTGAAAAAGGCGTTCCTTCTCATTTCGCCACCTCCTCGACCGACAGGAACCGGTCGCGGTCCTGGCAATCGGCGCGCAGGAGCAGTATGCGGTCCTCCTTGAAGCAGTCGACGAACAGACGCCGTTCCGGATCGTCGGCGCGACTGTGCAGTTGATAGGGAGAACAGCCTTTTATCTCGACCCGCGCCAGTTGCGTGCCGCCGAACGATTCGTAGGCGGTGACGGTATGTTCCGACGGGGAGGCGACGAAGATCAGTTCCATCCCCGCTTCGGCGCCGCAGGGGACGACCGCAGCCTCGCCGAGGTCGCCGGTCACGGCGGTCACCCAGCGCAGTTCCGCGGCAAGCATACCGGCCGTCTCCACGACCTCCATCTTCAGGAGCGCCGGCGCTTCGTACCCCTCCTGATCGCTGTTGCGATAGGAAAGGTAGTAGGTCGAAGGCCGTTCCCCCGAAGGGACGATATCGCGCACATCGCTCCCCGGCAGGGGCAGGGGCAGTTCCAGACGGGAAACGACCGCCGAAACGGATCCTTCGGTCTTTTCGCTCTTCGGGATATCGGCGGTGATGCGCAGCACCCCGAGGAAATCTGCGTTCTTGTGGGCCGTCAGGTAGAGGCCGTGCGGTTCATCGGCGATCAGTTCCGTTATCCCCGCCTCCATCTTGAAGGTGCCGGCCAGCGTATCGCCGGTATCGTCGCGCTGGAAGATCGACACCTCGCCGTTGAGCAGGTGCGATACCAGCAGCAGCCGGTCGTTATCCCCCAGCGCCATCGCGTAGGGTTCGCGGCGCACCGTCTGCGTCGCCTCGCTGATCGTACCGTTGTGGTGGTAGACAAGCCACGGCGCGCCGGACAGGTCACGCAAAGCATCCACGCGGTGCAGGGAATGGGTCTCGCGGGTGGTGACATAGACGGTCTTCTCGTCGTCCGCGAAGATCATCCGGCCGCCGAGCGAATCGACGAGCACCGTAGAGATAACCTCTCCGGAGGAAAGATCGAGCAGCGATACGCGGCCGTGATCGTAGGCCCGTTCGAAGTTGCTGGACAGCAACAGCAGGTATTTGCCGTCGGCCGTCAGCAGCAGGTCGGTGACCGAGAAGATCGCCCCCTCGGGCGGCACCTCACGGTCTATCGACTCGGCGCAGCCCGCCGCGATAAGCAACAGCAGTGCGCAGAGGAGGAAAAGAGGGCTCCGCGATCGCATCATTTCTTTTTATCCTGCTTCTCTTTGTTTTTCTCACGCGGCGGCAGACCGAGTTTTTTCTCGATCGTTGCGGTCATCTTGGGATACTCGGTCGTCGGAAAGATGTCGCGCATGCCGAGCACCACCTTTTTCGCATAATCCTTCTTGCCCAGCGCAATGAGCGCCTCGGCGATCCGCAGATAACTGATCTCGTGCTTGACGCACCCTTTGTATTCGGCGTCGATGCGGCGGTACTGCTCTATCGCGGTGTTCCAGGCTTTCTCGGCCGAGTAGGTCTCGCCGACATAGAAGACCGCCTCGCAGTCGTGTCTGCCGGGGAATTTGCGCAGATACCGGGCCCATCCCTCCCGCACCTGCGGCGCGATGGCGGCGTCCTCGCTCATCTTCTGGAGTTGCGTGAAGGACTTCTCCGGATCGTCGGGCAGACGGACCGCACCGCCCTTGTCGATCGTCACGTTCTCGACCGGCCGCTGACCCTCAAGTTCCGCGCGCAGCGCGGCCACTTCCATCGCCAGCGCATCGGACCGCTCCACGATACGGTTCACCGTCGGCGTCAGTTCGGCGGCCGCCTTGTTCGCCCCCACATCGATCGCGTCGATACGGCTGTTGAGATCCCGGATAGTATCCTTGAGCTCGTCGAGAGTGGAGAACGAAAGGCTCATCTTGTTCTCCTGCGCCGTCTTCTGGAGCTTCAATCGCTCCTCTATCTTCGCGAGGCGCTCGGCTATCGCGGCAAGATCGCCGCGCAGGGTCTCCTCCAGCACTCTTCGTTTGGCCGCCCCTTCGGCGAGGCACTGGGCCTTGGCAAGGTCCACATCCTTGGTAAGCGCGATACAGCCCGCCATGAACAGCAGGCAGAACGAGGTCGCTATGCGGATCACCGGAAGTTTTCTCAAGACGGCGTCACTCCTCATCAAGGAGCAGGAACTTCGCCTTGATATAGTATTCATCGGTCGAAGGAAGGTTCGCGGTCATCTTGCGCAGGACGCTCTTGGCCTGCTCGGGGTCCTCGGTCATCAGGCGGCTCGCCTCGGCGAACATCGACGCGGCGCTTTTTGTCACTTCGGCGAAGGCATCCTTCACCTGTTTGTTGTCCTTGTCGAAGAAGGCGGCCTTGTAGAGGAGTTTGCGCGCCTCTTTGAAGTCGCCGTCCTTGAGTTTACCCAGCGCGCGGTTCACATAGACCTGAATGCGGGTGGCGTTTATCTCCTTGGTCACGCCGGTCGCCTCGACATCGCGGCTCCGCTCGACGGTGTATTCCTTCTTCGCGCTGGTATTCGATTGATCTATCATCTTCTTCGCGGTGCCGTCCAGCCGGGTCAGGAAATCGCGCTCTATCTGCGCCTTGCGCTTCTCGTATTCCTTCTTGGCCGCCGCCTCTTTCGCCCCCGCCTTGGCGAGCTCCGACTCAAAGGCGCCCTGACGGGCCTTGGCGTTCTTCTCCCATTCGTCGCGTTTCGCCACGATCCCCTTTTCAAGTTTCTCTATGAGCATCTTAAGCCGCGCCTGTTCGCTGTCGCGCTCCTTGACCAGACCCTTCATCTGCCCTTCGAGGTCCTTCATCTCCTTTTCGAGTTTTGCGCGGTCCTGCTTGTAGAGTCCTTCATATTTGGCGTAGATCGCCTTACGGTCCTTTTCCTGCTGAACCTCCATGCTCTGTGCCTTCTTGACCGAATCCTCCTCGATCTTCTGGACCTTCTTATCGGCGTCGATCTTGAGCTGTTCCAGTTTCTTGGCCAAACCTTCGCGGAGTTTGTCGCCCTGTTTGGCCGAGTCGCCCATCTGCTTCTCGAGAGCCGAAAGCGCCTTGCGCTTCTTCTCCAGTTCGGTCTCGAACGCGGCGCGCCGCTTCTTCGATTCGGCGGTCCACTGATCCTCGCGCGTCTTCTGGCGTCCCTCGATCTCCTTGACCTTGCGGTTCCGCTCCGCCTCTATTCCCTTCAGCATCGAATCGAATTTTTTCTGGAAATCCTTTTTCTGCTTCTGGATCGCCGAAAGTCGCTTCTCAATATCCTTCTTCTCGCCCTCTTTCTTCGATTTGAAGGCCGCCGTCTCCCCCTCTATCTTCCCCTTGGTCTCCTTGAACGACTTTTCGAGATCCTTGTTCAGGGTGGCGATCTCCTTGTCGACCGGATCGGTCTTGCCCTTGATGAACCCTTCGCGCCCTTTCTCGAAATTCTGAAGCGCCTTGTTGGCGGCAGCCAGTTTCTTCTGCAGATCCTTGTAGTCGGGCTTCTTGTCGTAGTTGTTGTACTTCTCCTCGAACTTACGGATGTCGGCCTCGACCGTTTCGACCGCCTTCTGGAGTTTCTGCGCCTGCGCCTCGAACTCCTTGTCGGCCCCCTCTTCCGCCTTGCGGCGCTTGGCATCGGCCTCCTGATCTATCTTCTCGCGCTCCTTGTCGACCTTCTCCTGCACTTTCGAGAGACGCTGTTCCTGCTTCTCGAGGAATTGATCTATCTCCTGCTGGACCTTCTCGAGCGCCTTGGTCTCCGCCTCGTCCTTCTTGTCGAACTCGGCCACCTGATTATTGAGATCCTCGCTCTTTTTCTGGGAATCCTTCTCGGCCGCATCCATATCCTCGCGATCCTTCTTCTCGTCCTTGCCGATGTTCTTTTCGCGATCCTGCTGGAGTTTCTGCTCGGCCTTGTCGAACTTCTCGTTCTCCTTTTCTATCGCCTTGTTGGCCGCTTCGATCTGCTTTTCGATATCCTTGGATTTACCCTCGAGTTCCGCGATCTGCTTCTCGGTATCCTTCTCGAGTTTGCGCGCCTCTTTCTCCTGATTCTTCAGGGTATCGGACTTCTCTTTCTCGGCCGCCTTGCGCATATTTTCATATTTCTTGTCGAGCGCCTTGAGCTCCTGCTCTATCGCCTCGCGGTATGAATCCTCGTACCCCTTGTCGTTGCCGTACTCCTCGGCCTTTTTGTTGATCCTGTTGTCGAGCACCTTGATCTTCTTCTCGTATTTCTCGTCGAGACCGCCCTCGAGATCGGTCTGCGCCGATTTGATATCGGCCGCGTTCTTCTCCTCGTACTCCTTCTCCTTGCGGCGGAAGTCCTTTTCGTCCGATTCGAACTTGCGGGTGATGGTATCTTTGAGTTTCGCCGTCGCGCCGAGGTCATCCTCGAGTTTGCGCAACTGGTCGTCCTTCCACTTCTTGTGATCCCCTATCTCATTCTTGAAACCCTTGAAGAGTTTGCGGAAGTCAGAACCGTCGTCGGCAGTATCGGCATATTTCCAGCGTTCATTGCTCTCTTTGGTGAAGACGATCGCCTTGTAGCCTGCGGCGCGCACCTTGTCGTCCTTCTCGGAGGCGCGATCGAGGTTGTCCAGCGCGGCGGCCCAGTCTTCCGACTTCAGGGCATCCTTCGCCTTTTCCATCATTTTGCGGATATCGTCGGCGGTATCGGCCAGATCGGTCTCGTCGGCGGCGCGGAACGAACTCACCGCCTCTTTGTAATTGGCCGTCTGATAGGCCTTAAAGCCTTTGCGCATCACCTCTTTCTTTTCGCTGGAGGAGAGCTTCTTCGCCGGCTGATCGGCGGAGGAACTCATCTCGTCATCGGAGGAGGACGAAGAGGACGAGGTTTCCTCTTCGGGTTCGTCCTTCACTTTGGAAAGCAGTTTGTTGACCGATCCGAGCACTTCGCCCGCGATATCCTCCGGGTCGTCGTCCTCTTCGACATCGATGCTCCCTTCGGCGACCTTGCGGCCTTTTTTATTGAATATCGTCAGTTCGATCTTCCCTTTGCCGTAGGAAAGGATGAGCGCCAGATCGAAATCGGTCTGATCCTTGGCGGCCCGTTCGACGCAGGCGATCTTGCCGGCGCACTTCTTGACCTGCGCCTTTATCTTGCCCGAAAGGGCGTCGGGGCCGGAGGTCTCGGCCTCTTTCACCTTGTCGTAGAGGAGCGGCAGGTTCTCGTCGAGCCCCTCGGCGAATTCCTTTTCCGCACCCTTGTTCCATGCGGTGGGGAACACCGCGAGCGATTTCGCGCACAGCGTACCGGCCATAAAAAGCGCACACAGCATCGCGGCCGTCCGGATCGTGTTCTTCAAGGTAGCCCCCTTATCAAAAAAGTGAATCATTAAGCCTAACGCGCGCACCACCATATATAAAAGAGAAGATGATGTCAAAATTTTTAACAATACGGCGCGGCTCTTTGAAGGGTCGGTGAAAAGAATGTTTGACAAAGCGGCGTTTATCGCTATAAAAGGGGCCTGCGTGGGGCTGTAGCGCAGTTGGGAGCGCGCTAGAATCGCACTCTAGAGGCCGCCAGTTCGATCCTGGCCAGCTCCACCATTTCTCCTGATTTTCCGCACATCACGAAGGGTCACTCAAACGGGCAGATACCTTCCTTTTCGCAGTAACAGGCAAGATCGCGAATATAGGCCAGAGGCGCTAAAGGTGTTTTCCATAGAAGATATTTATCATCAAAAGAATTGTAAACCATATAATATCTTCCTACTCGCGGGTCCGTCACTTTCGTTGGACAATATTGCTTCTTAGTATCGAGCCGGTAGAAGCAGGCCTTTATATCTTTTCCAGCCGTCTCGTTGTAGAATATCTCACTATACAGCACAATATTCCCCTTGAACTGATCGGGGTAGGCTCCGTAACTGATAGTTTCGGTCATCGTGTAGGACAGTTCCGAATACACAGGGATGCCACTGGAAATATCCACATGAATCATGACCATCTTGTTAAGATCGTGGTATACCAATTCGTTCGGATTCTCTTCGTTGAGGCGCGGATCATTCACTGATTCCCCGTCGCGGTCAATACGCAAGCAATCGGTTTCGGGGTTGTACGGGAGTTTGGTAAGGTCACATACATAGATGTTTAGATAGGTGTCGATAAAGGTCAGGTGATCCCCTGCGACGCTTCCCTCATAAACCTTTTGTCGATTAAGGTCATGCCATATCCATTCGTCCATTTTTGCATACTTAACCTCCAAAGTATTATTGGAGCGATGTTCGATGTTCAGGACAATCCATTTTTCGCCTACGAAAGGAGGTCGGGAGAATTGTGCTTGGTGTTGTTCATCATCATAAATGACTTCTTGACGGTACCCTTGGGCTTTTTGGGTGGAAGCCATTATATATGTTTTCTCCAAAGGCAACTTGCTCCAATGTTCGGAGCCTGAAACATAAATAAAGTTGCCATAACCATGGTTGCCTTCCAACGAATAGGCAACAGTGTTGAAAGCATCTTTTTGAACATCATACGCCATCATTCTGTGAGAGGCATAGTCATCAGTGCTTGCCCCCATCATGAGGAGTCCAGCTATCCCGTTTTGTATTTTTAGTGTATATAATTCGGCCGCGCTGGAATTGTAACCGCCAGCACTAAGCATCTTGTCACACTCGCTGTACGACACCGTTTCCGCCTTCATGTCGGGCATCTCGCAAGGCCACGGATAGCATTCCTTGTATGTCGCTGTTCCCTTTTTATATTCTTGATATCTTCCCCAATTAACCCATTCCCACAGATTTCTCGCGCACTGGGGATCATTGTCGGTCGGGGTATCGCAGCCGGGACGGCAGAAGGTTATCTTGCCATTCGCGTCCTTGAGCGGAAACCCAGCCGCCTTGACATTTTCGTAAACTTTGAGGTCGGGACATAACTCATCAATATCAGGCGCTTGGTCGACATCACCGTTCGCCCCGGTATTATCAGCATCCGGCGACATCAAACCATCATCAGGCGGCTCGGCGACATCTATGTCATTTCCCGGTATCTCGATGCAGAATTGAGCCGTGTTGCAGGAGTAGCCGTAGTCGCAATGGCCGCACGCAACGCCATCGATCATGCCGCACCGCCCAACACACGGATCGTTGTCGTTCGGTGCCGTCTTCGACGAAGTACACGCGGCAAGAAAAATGATCGTCAGATAGATTACGCACCGCAGGAACATAAGAAGACCTCCGGTGACCGGCTCGTTAGGCCGCCTTGGAATATATGAGTTCGCCGGTCCGCACGACCTCTTCGAGAAATCCGCTCCGGTCGCTCCCCTCTTCAAGCAGAACCGGCTCTATATTGACATCTATCGAGTTGCGCAACATATAGAGCTGCGATTCCAACGCAAGAAAATCACCGTCAATGCTATCGAAGATAACGGCTACATCGATATCGCTGTCGATACGCTGCGAACCCTTTGCATAGGAACCGAACAGAATAACCCTGCTCGGATGATAGCGAAGAGCGACCGCCTGCGCGAACCGCCTTACTTTTTCGATGACCTTTCCTTTATCCATACCAACAGTTCCTCGGTGCTTTTTACCAACTCGCGGCATCGCATTTCGGTAAGCGACTTCAGCAACTTCTCTTTGTAGGTCGGGTACCGCGCCTCAATATTCAATGGCTCAAGAGTCGCCACGAATTCTTTCTGCGCGTCGCTCAAAGCATCATATATTTCCGCATCCATGGCGATCTTGGTGAGATTGTGCGAATAAGGCGGAGTCGTCTGTTTCGCGGCGGCATACGAGCCCTTGAATGCCTTTTCGATAGTCTGGTGGCACATGAACCCAACATAGAGATAGCGCTTCGTTTTCAGCATCGCCCGCGCGGTCTCAAGATCGTATTCGGCTATTTCGAACCAATAAGCCGTTTTCTCGGCGTGCTCCATCTTATGCCCCCGAAAAGTCAGACAATCTTACTGGAACGGCATTCTTTTGTCAATGTAAAGCGGAGGGACTATTTCTCCGGGGACTTCTCCTTCTCCAGCGCCGCGAGCGTCACCGAACGGTTAGATGATCTTTTTTACTGGTCGACGGGGATCAAGGGTATCTCGGCGACGCGTACATCCCCGAAATCCTCATAGCTGAGTTTCTGATACCGGCCGCCGAACAGATACCACTGAGCGCCGCGGACTGCCGAAACCTGACCCCACCGACCCTGCATCTCGACGGGAGATTGCGCCGCAGGATACCACATTGCACCGTCCCGCGAATACCAAAGATCGGAAAATGACCCTCCGGTATAGCTGTATCCGCCGTACAACCAGAGCCCCCCATTCACCGGCTGAGCGACGGCACCATAACGCGGTTCAAAAGAGGCATGGCGCACCACCTCTTCCCAATGGATGCCGTCGGTGGAACGCCAGACATCGTTGCGGCATTCGAACGAGGAGAACCGTGTTATCTGGCCGCCGACGACCCAGATCGCGCCGTCGAAGACGAACGTGGCGTGAAGCGCCCGCACCGGGAAGGGCTCCACGACCTCCAGCGGCGAGAAGTCGACACCGTCAGAGGAACACCAGACATCGTTGCCCGCATCGCCGTCGATATCGAATCCGCCGAGGAGGCAGAGTTGTTCCTGCCACACGACCGCGCCGTGTCCTTGCCGCGGCGGGAATGCGGCATTGTCGGTCGCCAGTGTCCATTCGACGCCGTCGGTCGAATGCCACACATCGTTGGAGGCCTCCCCGTCCATGCCGCCGACAAGCACCAATGTATCGTTGAAGGCGCTGAGCGAATGACCGGCGCGGGGGCCGAACGCCGGTGTCTGGTTCAGAAGTTCCCAGTTCACGCCATCGGATGATCGCCACACGTCGTCGAGCATGACGTTCTTCTTATTTTCGATCTCCCAGTTCCTTCCACCGACCACATAGAAATGGCCTTCAAGATCGGCAACGGCGTGAAGACTTCGTCCGGTGAAGGATGCGGTGTTCTGCTCCATCGAATGCCAGACAAGGTCATTCTCCGTGTAATGGACCACGCTTTCCTGTTCTCCCGCGACGATGAAAAGACGGTCATTGAGGGTGGCAAGACCGGCGTCGGTCGGAACACCGCCTTCCGGTCCGGTGATCGTTTCCCAGTTTTCTCCGTCAACGCTTGCCAGCAAGGTGTTGCCTCCCTGACGCGGCGCCAATAACATCCGTCCATCGAATACCGCACCCAGCATCCCGCCGCTTGGGAAAGGAGCATCACCCGTGACGAGTTCCCATGTCTCGCCGTCATCGCTGACCCAGACCTCGCGGGAGGTCGCGCTTTCGATGGAACCGAAAAGCCATGCCCGTCCATCAAAGACCACGGCGGCTGCACCGCTCCGGGGCACGAACATATCCCGCGCCGCCTCTTCCCAGACAAAGCCGTCAACGGAACGGTACAGGACTGAACGCGGCGTCCCCGTCGTATCGTAATTGTTTAGCACCCACATCGAGCCGAGGAACGAGAAGAAAGCAGGATGCGTGGTCGGAGCGAAGGGAAGGTCCCCGGCGCTTCCCACCGGCTGAAAAGCGATCGACATTCCGTTCGACTCCGCCTTGAAGAGATATTTATCAAGTCCCACATAGGGCGGCGGAGCATACGATGTCCCGTTCACCAGATAGAGCTCGTTGTTGTGGACGGTGCCCGAGTATCCCTGCAGGGTCACCTCCGGGAGTATCGACGGAATGGTACCGGCCCACATGTCGGCCGATGCAAGATGCCACGACAGCCCGTCGACGGTGTGCCAGACATCCTCAAGATAACCGTCGGCGCCGACACCGCCGATGAGCCACAATGAGTTGAAATAAGGCATCAGCAATGGTTCGGAGCGACCTTCGAACCAATCGCCACCGGCGATGACATGCCAGGTCACATTCAACGGAGGTTCATCGTCTACCGGGGATACTCCATCGGTATCGGGGAAATCGTCTCCTGCCAGCGAGTCGTCCTGTTCGAGAGCGTCCAATGGCTCATCCGAAAGGACCATGTCGTCATCAGGGACCATCTCTTCATCGATGACCGGAAGAATATCCGCTTCGCTTTCCGGTAACGGGTCGTTCGTTGTGCCGCAGGATGCCGCCCAGAGGCCCAAAAGGAGCGCGGCAAGCATCCGGCTGTTATTTCGGCGAAGGAAAGACATCAAGGCCTCCCCTGCTCTTCTATCTGTGCGGCCCACACATCGCCGAGCGGGCAATTCGCCGCATCACGGGTATCCAGACCGCCGACGACCACAAAGGCGTCGTCATGGATCACCACCGAGAAATCGATGCGCGGCGCGAACGGGGCATCATGCATGAAACGCCACTCCGCTCCTTCCACCGAACACCACACCTCTGACAGGGGGTTGGCGTCATGTCCACCGATAAGGCAAAGATAATCGCCGTAGGAAACCGGCTCGGCGCCGAATCGCGGCGAAAAAGGAGGCGCGGGAAGAAGTTCCCACTCGTTCCCGTCATCCGAACGGTACACCTGTGATGCATTTCGGTGGAACGCATATATCTTGCCTTGATGGACCAGCATCCTCCCGGGTTCGGAGGTTCTGGTAAAGCTCTCCATTTTCTCCCAAGCGACGCCGTCGGCGGTACGCCACACATCGTAGAGATCGCCGTCGTCATCCTCGCCGCCGAACAGATAAAGCATATCGTCGAAGACGAACAGCGATGCCAAGGACCGTTCAGGGAACGGCCCCTTTTCGAGCATTTGGTCCCAATTCTTGCCGTTCGTCGAACGCCACACATCGCTTTGCCGCCCCACGCCATAGGTGGATCCGCCGACAAGCCAAAGCGCCCCCTTATAGACGGCGAGCGATGCGTCGACACGTGTACCGAACGGGGCGTCAGCGATGGCGCGTTCCCAGTAAATACCGTCCAGCGAGCGCCATATCTCGCTTTTATAGTTGTTCTGATCCGATCGGTTCCATCCGCCGATGACCCACAGGTACCCGTCAAAACTCGCCGCCGCATGGCCCTGTCGGGCCGTGAAAGGACGATCCGGGAACAGGTCTTCCCATGAAAGGGCATCGGTGCTCTGATAGAGATAACGGTCTATCTCGCTCCTTTCGCTGGAAGAAGAATACCCTCCAAAGAGGTTCAGCATGGTATCGGTGACCACGACCTGCTGTTCGTAGCGAGCGATGACCGGTTCGACCTCGCTCACCAACTCCCAGCTCACTCCGTCGGCACTCGACCACACATCGGTCAACAACGCGTAGTTTTCATCCATTCCGCCCATGAGGTAGAGACGGCCACCGAACGAAAGCACCTTGGGATCGGCGCGCGCCGTAAAGGGACCGTCGGATAGTTTCTCCCACGAAAAACCGTCCGTCGAGGACCAGACATCGTTGTGCACCTGATCGCCATCATCGCCACCGATGATGTAAAGGGCGTCATTATGAATGGTCCATCCGAATTGCACACGCGGCTCGAATGGCGCCGGGCTGGCCGTCCAGGTCACCCCTTCATCTTCGGAAACGTACGCGCTTTCGCAGATCGGCGTTCCGTTCCCGTACCAACAGCGGCTTCCCAGCAGCCATAACCGGTCGTCAAGAGCGACCAACACCGGCTTGTCACGTTCACCGAATGGACAGCCGACGCATCGACGATGCCAGTAACGGCCATCGTCCGAGTACCAGAGATCGTCGAGAGACCCCAGAGCGCCACGGCCACCGGCCATCCAAAGGCGGTCATGATAGGTGGTCATGGCATGGCTTATCCTGCGGGGGAAAGCACCGTTTTCAAGGAGCGATTCCCAATGCACCCCATCGGTCGAACGCCACACATCGTCCTCGACCTGACAGTGAGAAGCGCCGCCGCTCAGGAACCACGCAGCCCCCAGTTTGCTGACTGCGGCGCCATAACGTTCGGGAACACCTTCACGCCCGGCCAGTTGCGACCACGAACTCAGAACAAGGTCGTCTATCGACACCAGGTCTGCGTCGGTCGACCAATCCGTCTCGCCCGAAAGACCCTCATCCTCATCGGACAGGATCCCGTCCGATTCGATCAAAAGAAAAGCATCTTCCTCGGTCTCAACAATGGCATTATCAGCGACCGGCACGTCGCCGTCGGGCGTCACCGCGTCGGCGTCATGCTCCGTCTTCGCTGACGAACACGCGGCGAGAAGAGCCGCGAAAACGATGAGGTATTTTCTCCCAACCATGCCGCCATAATAGCCAAATGTTCTCGGAAAGTAAAGCGGAGGGACTATTTCTCCGGGGACTTTTCCTTCTCCAGCGCCGCGAGCGTCACATGATTGCGCCACAGCCACACAAGACCGATGATGGTGACCGGCACTATCTGCGCCATGTGGAGCACCAGCGCCACCGCCATGCCGAGCGTCGTAACGATGGCGAATATCTCCAGCGATTTGACCACCGCGTACTGGAACACCCCCAAACCGCCTGGCGTCGAGGGAATGAGCATCCCCATGTTGACCGTCACGAGCATCAGCAGGTACGCTATCCACGGGATATCGAGCCCGAACGCTCTGACGACGAGCACATAGACCCCTATCTCGATGCTCCAGACGACGAACGACAGGATGAGCACCGTCGCGAGTTGCGATAAAGACTCTATCGCCCGGGTGCCGTGCAGGAACTTCTCGAGCAGTTCGAACGGCATCGCCAGCCACTTGGGGACCCGCCCCGAAACGGCGCGGACGATACGCACCGGCAGATCGGAAAAACTGCTGAAAAGGACGAAAACGAACAGCGACACGAAGATGAGCCCCGCCAGTTCGGCGAGATTGCGCACCCACCCCGGGAAGGGATAGACGAACAGGAGCGCCGCGAGAATGAGGAAGACCGTCAGCCCGTCGAATATCCGTTCGACGAATATCGAGGCGAAGGCGGCGGTGCGGGAGATGCCGTTGCGGCTCCCGGCGAGGTAGGCGCGGGTGAATTCGCCGATGCGCGACGGCAGGACGTTGTTGACGGCGTAGCCCGCCATGACCAGCCGTATCGATTCGACGAGCGATATCTTCTTGAGATGGCCGAGCAAGGCCCGCCAGCGCAGTCCGCGGATGACGAACGACGAGAGGTAGAGCGCCATCCCGGCGGCGACATAGAAAAGATTGCTGTCGGCGAGATATCTGACGAACAGCGCCAGATCTATCTGGCGGAACAGCAGCCAGAAGAGCAGTACGGTGACGAAAAAACCCAGCAGCGCTTTTATCCGGTTGTTCATCGGTTCAGCCCCGCCAGCGTGGTGCGCCGGTATTTGCCGATGGCCGCCTCAAGCCGCGGGAATTGGGCCGCGAGCCGGTCGAACAGTTCCGCAAGTCCTTCCGCGCGCCCTTCCGCCGCCTGTATCTCGAGTTTATAGGCCGCCTCCTGCATCGCCTTCGCGCCGATATTGCCGCAGGAACCCTTGATGGTGTGCGCCTCGATGCGGATGGCGGGGAGATCTTTCGCCTCGCCGGTCAGCCGCCGCAGGATATCAAGCCGTTTACCGGTATCGGACAGGAACAGCGTCAGCATCTCCTCTTCGAAGCGGCGGTCGTTCTCGGAACTGCGCTGAAGCGCCGCCGGATCGAGCGCCGGAAAGGCATCGGCGGAGGCCGTTTTGGGGAGATCCTTCGTCAGCCCGTTCCGCGCAAGCACCTCCCGCAGAGCATCGAGGGTGACCGGCTTTGAAAGATATTCGTTCATCCCCGCCGCGATACACCTCTCGCGGTCGCCCCGCATGACATTGGCGGTCATCGCGACGATCGGCATCGTCTCGAACCCCTCGCCCAGCGCCCGGATGCGTCGGGTCGCTTCAAAACCGTCGAGTATCGGCATCTGGCAATCCATCAGGACCAGATCGTAACGCTTCTTCCCGCACGCCTCCACCGCCTCCGCCCCGTGGTAGGCGATGTCGCAGGCGAAACCGAGTTTTAAAAGCATCTTCGCCGCCACCTTCTGGTTGACGAGGTTGTCCTCCACCAGCAGGATGCGGGCATCGCCCGGGACCGCGGGCGGAGGAAGCCGTTCTTCCCGTTCCGCTCCGAGCGATCCGTCCGAAGCCTCGCTGGTCATCCCTTCGGTCTCGGGCCGCTCATCGGCCGGGCGGGATGTTTCGCGCAGGGAAAGCAGTTCCGCCTCCATCCGTTTGCGGCGGCCGATGTCTTCCAGAACGCCGATGAAGTGTATCTCGTCGTCCGATATGGCGGTCGACAGCCGCAGTTCGACCCAGCGGGTCCGGCCGTCGGCGCCGCGCACCCGGAATTCGTTCTGCACCTCGTGGAACTTCAGGCGGCTTTCGTCGAGCGTCCGTATGAGCGGTTCACGGTCCTCCGCGACGACGAAATCTATCCAGTTCATCTCGAAATTCTCCTCGAGCGGGATACCGAGTATCTCGAGGAAACGGGTGTTGACATAGGTCAGTTCATTGGAAAGATTCAGTTTGAAGATGCCGATGGGAAGCGTCATGGCCAGCAGGCGGAATTCCTCCTCCTTGGTCCGGAGTTCCTGTTCATGCTCCTTCCGGCTGGCGACGAAACGGTCGAAGTTCTCCCGCGCCTCGCGATTCAGGCGGCGCAACCGCGCGATGAGACGGACGATGAAAACGACCACGGCGACCGTGAAAAACGCGCCGGTCAGATGGAAAATATCTATGATATCCATGAAGCCCCGCTATCCCGCCTCACTCGACCGTTACCGGGTTTTCCGTCTCCGCCGTCGGGGAGGCCGCCGGGTCGATCGAAGGCGTCGCATCCGCCGACCGCAGTACCCGTCCCGCCGCGCCGGCGCGCCCCGGTTCCGGTTCGCGCTTGACCAGGAAGGTCACCATCATCCCGATATCGGCGGCATCCCACTCGATGTCGGTCAGATCGGAAAGATGGAAAAAGAATTCGCGCCCGTCCACGCCCCGGATGAAGCCGTAGCCTTTCTCGCGCACCACCTTGCATATCTCGCCCGGCAGAGGATCTCCCGTCGGTTCGGGCTGCGCGGAAAAGGATTGATGCTGTTCGGCGAAGCGGCGGCGGCATTCGTCGCAGTAGAAGGGGCGGCCGGCGCGCGGCCGGAAATCGCTCCACACCTTGCGTGGCCCCTGATGCAGCGGCGAAAGACACTCCAACTGGCGCTTTTCGGCCCGCAGTTCTATGCGCGGCACGATATCGTTGAGCCAGACGATCCCGGCGTCGACCACGCCCGCCAACGCCGAAGGATCGGCGTATTCGCGGTCGCAGGCATCCTTGATGCTCGCGATGACCACCCGTTTCCCGAGCCGGCGCAGAAGTCTCAGCGAGGGGAGATGATCCCGGTCTCCCGCCACGACCACGGCCACATCGAGGGCGCCGGGAAGGGCCGCATAGTAGAAGAGTTCGGCGACAAGCGCCATGCCCCCCTCCCGCTCGGTGGGGAACAGGAGCGCCTCGTAGTGATGGTCCTCGCGCAGAAGGGCGAACCGTTCGCGGCGGCTATCCGTATCGGCATCCTTTTCTTCTTTTTCGATATCTTTCGCGTACAGGAAGGTGCGGACCACCTCCGCTCCGGTCAGGTCGAGCGCCTGCGCCGCCTCGACGCCGAGCGCGCGGGGCAGTAGCGCGAAATCGAGCGAAAGGTCTCCCGCCGCGCCGCTGCCGGCCAGCAGGTGGAGCGAATCGAGCAACCAATCGCCGTCAATGAAAATCATTACACGCGCCATTTCATTTCTCCATTTTAATTTCAGCGGCCACTTTGCGGAAGCGATGCTAGCAGATAGCTCCCCGTTTGGCAAAAAAATGCGACCGATAGTTGCTTTTACCGCGGGACACCCCTATACTTTCGCTGTTGACGAAACCAACGGAGAAAAAAATGGGACGCTTTTTACTGTTGCTCCCGGTCTTTATGTTGTTTTTTGCCGCCTGCACGCCCCCTGAAGAGGACTGGAACACCGACACCGACCTCATCGGCGGCGGGGAAGATGGGGAAAAGGACATAAACGACGAAAAGGACCTAAAGGACGAGGATCAGACGGCCGGTTCAGACCAGTCCGACTCTGCCGCCGATGATCAATCAGACACCGACCAACCCGACAGCACCGGGAGCGACGCCATCCTCCCCGACGACGACACTCCCGGTCAGTGGCTCGACCCGGTGACCAATCTGAAGATAGAGACCTCCATAGATCAACTCGTGCTCACCTGGACCAACCCGACGATGACGGGACTCACCGACATCAAGGTGGTCCGCAGTCTGGCCGCGTTCCCGCAGAACATCAACGACGGCGACCTGCTGAACGAAGCGCTCGTCGAGACCTATGCCGACACGGCGGTCGACGCCGGAGTGATCCATTATTACAGCGTATTCGCCTGCTACGGCGCGCTGGGATGCAGTATGCCCGCCGTCATGGGCGGCACCCCCTGCTACGACCGGATGGACCTCGTGTTCGTGATGGATGTCTCGACCAGCATGGACTACATACTTGAGGATATGGAGAACCAGATCGGACTCGTCTGGAATTATGTTTCCCAGAATATCGAACTGACCCCGACGATGGGGCTGACGGTATTTGTCGACGATGTGACGCTGGTCAATTCCGGCGCCCCCTACGCGACCGTCGAGGCGCTCAAGGGCGATTTTCACTCATGGTATCAGCACACCTCCACCAACCAACAGACCCAGAGCGATGCCGGCAACAGCGACTGGCCCGAGAACTCGCTCGACGGCCTCGCCCTGACCGCGAAGAACTTCCAGTGGCGCGATGTCAGCAAGACGCTGCGCATCATCATCCTCACCACCGACGATACCTTCCGCGAGAAACCCGCCTCGTTCACCAGCGGTCTTCCCGCCCAGCACACCTACGACGAGACGGTGACCTTGCTGAAGGACGGCCGCATCCGCGTCGCCGCTTTCGCCGCGAAGATCGGCGGCTCCACCGCGACCACCAATGTCGAGCCGGGCTTCTTTACCGCCTACAACGGCAAAGACTCCATACCGCTGGCGACCGGCGGCGAGGTCTTCTTCATCGACGATGTGAAAAGCGGGTCGTTGTCGCTGGTGGACGCGATAAATAATTTCGTGGAAACGGAGCGCTGTACCGCCTCCGATCAGGAATAACGCCGCCTCACCCTTCGGCGGGCACCGTCATATCATCTTCCGGGTCCGGCTCCAGCGCCTCGTTGGAGACGATGGTCTTGAGAATGGCCGATACCTTGTCGTTGATGTCGAGGTCGCCGTCGTAGAACTGAGACACTATCGGGATGCCGAGCGCATCCTTGAGTTCAAGGAATATCGATCCGGTGATGGTCCCCGGCATACAGCCGAACGGCGCGGTGTTGACCACCATCTTCGCCCCCTGACGGGCGAAGAGTATCGTCCGGCCGATGGTGATGATCGCCTCGCCGGAGAAATCGACCGGCAGGTACTTCATCCCCTCCTCCATCACCTCTTTCATCGGCGGTTCGTGCCGGTCGGAAAGGAGACGGTGGGCGGCGCGGTAGTAGCTCTTCTCGATCTGGCCGAAATAGAGGTTCTTGACGAGCGATTCTCCCTGCCCGAAAAGCGATACCCCCTGCTGTTTGGCCATGAAGGACTGCATATACATAGTGTAGGATATCCATTCGTGGATCGGCGACAGCCACGCCTCGCCGCCGTTCTGTTCGATCACGCGGATGATATCGCCGTTGGCGAAGCGGTTACAGCGGACATATATCTCGCCGACGACCCCCACCAGCGGCCGCTGTTCGTGGGTTCGCGGGATCTTCGCGAAATCGTCGACGATGCCGGGGAATACCAGCCGCAGGTCGCGGCCCGCCGACAATTCATTCTCAAGGAGCGTCAGACTTTTCTCGAAGAGTTCGTCGGCGTCGCCCTTGGTCACTTCGTAGGGACGGATCTTGGTCGTCAGTTTGAGGAGCAGATCGCCCGCCATCGTGCCGTGCATCAGGGCGCGGCGGATACCCTCATCGACCCCCTGATAACTGTTGATCGACGAAGGTGAAAGTATCTCGATATTATCGTAGCCTTCGTTCCAGAAGACCTTGCGTTCCAATAGGTTATACTGTCCGAAGCGGCACGGCCCTTCCGCCGTCGGCATGAAAATAATGTGTTTTTTGTCCCGTTCACGCCCCGCTTTTTTGAGTATCGCGCCCAGCGTGAGGGTCATCGGCAGACATTCACAGCCGCGGGTTGTCCGCTTGCCCAGCAGCAGATCCTCTTCGTCCT
The DNA here is from genome assembly GCA_937871295.1 of uncultured bacterium. GTDB lineage: Bacteria > UBP6 > UBA1177 > UBA1177 > JAKLFG01 > CALMRE01. The sequence continues at coordinate 53,588 of CALMRE010000214.1, forward strand.
CGGGGTCGAGCGACCGCGCTTCGTAGCCGCCGGCGCGGAACGCCGCCGCGAACATCCGCGACACCGCCTCGTGCATCGGCGGTATCCAGATCGTGCCGCTCTTCAGGTCTATCGGCCGGTCGGCGGTGAAGACCTCGGGCATGGTCCCCTTGCCGCTCCGCTTGAGCCCGCCCTTCTTGCGGTAACTGCGCACCACATCCATGAAGGCCTCGACGCGGGTGCGGTAGCCGCCGTCGGAGTCGTGTTCGTCGAGTTCGAGTATCAGCATCGGCTTCCCCTTCATCTCCTCCTCGACATAGCTCAGAAGAAAGCTGTCGGGGCCGCAGTTGAAGTTCGACAGGTATATCGCGAACATATTCTTCGTGGCGCGGACCCGTTTGGCCGCCGCGACGATCTTCTGGCCGTAGTTCCAGAATACATTGAAGTGGTTCCCGTCGGCGAGCGTCGGGAGGTCGAGGTCGAGCATATCTATCGGCACCACATCGTGGCCCATCGCCGCGATCGCCTCGGCGATGCCGAGATTGACGCCGCGGTCGTGGATGTTGTAGGGGCGCCCGATGATGACGAATACCGGCTTGTTCTCCTTCTCCCGCGCGGCGGCTATCTTCTCCCCTTCGGCGCGGATGTTCCCGTAAAGCGTCTCCCACGCCGCGTAGGCTTCGATAAATGCCTTCTCTATCTCCTTCTTCTTCGCCGGTATCTCGTGTTCTATCGCTTCATGGATCATCTTGGCGACCTTGAAGGTGTCGAGCCGCAGGTCGATGACCGGCGTGAGGAACCGGATGTCGCTGCGGCCGCCCCGCTCGACGAACGAGCGGATGACCGCCGGGCTGCTCTCGACATAGGGGCAGAAGAAGGAAAAAGCGGTCGTCATCTGCTGTTTATCGCTGATATAATATGGATGGAAAACCAGCGCGTTCTTCTTGAACAGGCTCACCGCGTGACCGATGGCGACCTTGGCCGGATAACAGAAGTCGCCCGTCGCGAGGCGGGCCGCCTCTTCGCGGATCGCCGGGGTGCTGTAGAGTCCCGAAAGCTGCGTCTCGTAGCCGAGGAGCGCGAAGAACTTACGCCACAGCGGATAGTAGGTATGGTTAACGAGGGTATGCGGGATGTGGACCGTCCCCTTCGGCGGCTTGGACAGCTCTTCTTTTTTGTAGTAGAGGGCGTTGCGCAGGCGGAATGAATCGTACTGCGGCAGTTCGCGCCGTTTCTCTTCCGACGGGTCGCGGCCGCACATGAAACCCCAGCTGAAACTGCCGCCGTCGGTCCGGGTGATGGTGTTGATGCGGCAGTAGTTGGTGCAGAGCTTACAGACCGAGGTGCTGGTGGTCACTTCGACGGTCGCCGCCTGCGGGCCGATGAAACGGCTGGGAACACCCTCGGCGGTCTTTTCGAGCGCTATCTGCGCCGCGCCGATGCTCCCCATGACATGGCAGAAGGGCGATACGACCACCTCGACGCCAAGCAGGTTCTCGAACGCGGCGACCAGACCCTTGTTGCGCGCCGTGGCCCCCTGAAAATGGACCCTTTTGCGGCTTATCGGCCGGTTGCCGACCACTTTCATCAGGTAGTTCTGGATGACCGAATAGAGGACCGCCGCGAGCGCCTCCTGTTTGCTGTAACCCTGTTTGAGGATGGCGCGGAGATCCTGCTCCATGAAGACGGTACAGCGGTCGCTGGTGACCGGCGGGGCGATGTTCTCGGTGGCGGGACCGATACGGTCGAGCGCGTAACCCAGTTTGCGCGCCTGTTCCTCGACGAAACTGCCGGTGCCGGCGGCGCAGACATAGTTCATGTTGACATCGGCGACCAGCCCGTCTTCCAGCCGCAGGTATTTCGCGTCCTGCCCGCCGATCTCGAAGATGGTCTCGGCGTCGGGATAGAACATGGCGGCGCCGGTGCCGTGGGCCGTTATCTCGTTGACTATCGTGTCGGCGCCGAATATCTCGCCGACCAGTTTCCGGCCGCTGCCGGTGGTGCCGAAGGCGGCTATCTCTAGGACGCGGTCGCCGAGGATGCGGTAGAAAGCGCCGAATATCTTGCGGGTCGCCCCGACCGGGTCGCCGCCCGTTTTACGGTACAGATCGAAAAGCGGCTCCTTGTTCGCCGCGTCGAGTACGACGAGTTTGGTCGAGGTGGAACCGATATCGAGTCCGAGCGCAAGGCTTTTCACCCCGTCGAGCGGCCGGTGATGGCGGATCTCGTTGCCGTCGGGGTCGA
>CALMRE010000215.1 GCA_937871295.1 uncultured bacterium
GTAACGCCCACATCATCCTCAAGCGGGCCGACATCGTGCAGAAGCTGAATCGGGTAGTGGGAAAATTCTTCCTGGTGGCGGGGGGATGATACTCCCCGGCTCCCCTACCCCATCGCGGCTATGGTGAAAGACGAATGCCCCGCAAAGCCCCGATGGATGTCACAACGCGGGTTCCGGAGCAGTACGGAAGGATCCTTGCTTCATAATATGTCAATGTGGCTATGTGCATATACAGTTATGTGTAATAATGTAAATGTCGTTATTTGCAGGGAGCCGCATAATGCGTGAGTGCTCGCTAAAATAGCCGTGTGGCAAAATATAAATGTGGCTGTGTGCTATAGTGTCTAAGTGTTAAAGTATAAATGTTGTTGAGACAAGAAGCGGAGCCCATCGTGGCCACTCTATACAAAAGATATCTATGCGCCATTGTGTACAAGTGTATATGTGGTAGTGTGTTTGTGTGTAAATATACTAATGTATAAAAACACCATTCGAACAACTGCCGGATAGAGACCATGACCCGCAAAATGGAAGGCAAGAAGGGTGGGGGAGTCGTCCCATGAACGACCACGCCATTTTTCTTGACATTTATTTGTGTCTATGTCATTGTGTCGTTGTGTGGCCGTGTGTATTAGTCGCTATGTGTGGAGGTGTGCATGAAGCAAAAGACAAAGAAACCGATCATTATTACGGTCGGGAACATCAAGGGCGGTGTGGGGAAGACCCGCATCGCGACTGGGCTTGCCACCATGTTCGCCCATGACAAGAAAAAGGTGCTTCTAGTCGATTCCGACATTCAGGGGTCCTCTCTTACCTACCGAAAACGGCGCGGTGATCTGGCCGACGAACTCGAAAAAGACCCTTTGGTGAAGAAGGAACTCAACCTCTCTTATGACCGCATCCCGCTTTTCCAATGCTTTCAGCTCCGCTCGACCACCATTGACAAAGACCTTCGGGATTACGACCACGACATTATCATCGTTGACGCCGGCGGCCGAGACGACGAAGAGTTCCGTGCCTCGGTGTTTGCCGCCGACTTCCTTATCATCCCGCTCAAGCCGGCGATGGACGACTACGACCAAACGCTCGTCACCATCGGCATTTGGCGCAAGATGCTCCGCACCGGGAAGAAGATAAAGGCCGCCCTAGTACAGAACCAACTCATCCCGAACAAGATAGTTCGGTTCTACGCTACCTTCAACGAACTCGTAGAGAAGGTAGTCAAGGACAACGACCTCAAACAGTTTCCGCCCATACTTCAGCGGTTACCCTATATAGAATCGGCCAGTTTCGGCCTCAATGTCAATGAAACATCGGAAGAGGGGTATAACAAGGCAGCCGAGGAATTCACCGCATTTTATAAGGAGGTTTCCCGATGGGTAGCAACAAAAAGCTAGATCGGCTTAAAAGACAGGCAGCCGTCGACGAGAAGCTCGCCGCCGAGATCGTAGGCGACGCCTCGGTAAACAGGAACAAGCAGCCTGAGAAAAAGCCTGAGGTCAAGGCAAAGCCGGAGCCCAAACCGGAACCGAAACAGGAAGCCAAACCGGCCTCCAAGCCAGTGTCCAAGGCGGAAAAGAAGCCGAAAGTCGATGCCGCGCTGCCGACCTCGCCGAAATTCAGCACCAACATCAAGATCGACAAGAAACTCTGGCTCGTCGGCAAGACCATCGCCATAGAACACTACGACACCCGCTCATTTTCCTCCATGATCGAAAACCTCATAGAAGAAAAAGCGGCTCAGCTTAAACTCAAATAGCCCTCTGTCGATATGTGGCTAAACACATAGATACCAATGTGTCTATATGAATAGACGCATTTCCAACTGAAGTCTCCAAGGAGAGTGGGCCGCCGACCACGGAGCAGCCGGAGTAGGGTGGGGGACCATCATGCTTTTTCTTCGGAGAGCCACTTCTCAACAACAATAAAAAGGAAAGTAGTCTCCACCGCTATCTGTATCGACTTCGGATTCGTCAATCCCTGCTGTGCCGCCAGTTCCATTGCTTCGCGCTGGACCAGCTTCTTATCCTCTTCGTTCATGAGTTCATAGAACTTTCTGAGGTAATCGCGGCGCTTCGCGGTTTTTTCCTGCCGTAGTTTTTTCTCCTCTTCGATTCGTTTTTCCTCGGCCGCCTCTTCTTTCTTTTTCCGCTCTGTCTCCATAACGAGGCGCATGCCCGCGCCGTAATCCTTACGGAGCGACTGCACGAGGTACCCCGCGAGGGAGTCCTTCGCATTGGCGAGCGAGTACCGAATATTGGATTCGACATAGACCGGCCCCTTCTCCTTGAGATACTTCTCGATCTCATGGCGGATCCCGTCGGTGCGGGCTACCTCGGGAAGGAGAGACACCATCCGCTCTGCTACCTCGCCCTCTACCGTGGCCAGATCAAAGATGCTTGTCTGCTTCTCGTCGAGAAAATCCTGTACATCGAGAATAGAAAGTTCCTCATGGCCCGTAGTCACTACATTGTTGAGATTGTTCTTACGGATGATTTCTTCGCGTTTGGAATCCTCGCTCCCAGAGAAAAAGAAGGTGATCATGCTGTCCTTGAGAGGTTTGGCCCGCTCCAGAAGATAATCCGCAATCAACCCCTTATCCTTGAGTATCTTACAGCTCCGATCGATGTTGCGGACCGTCGATGGGATATTCGAGTAATCCCAGGAGAGGGGGATACGCGAGGCAATGAACCGGCACGACCGTTTGATGATGTCCTTCTTTTCCCATCCCTGCCACTTCTTGATCATGACATAGATCTTCCGGGCCGACGCACTGCCGATGTCGATGAGTTTGTCGGCGTCATAGGTGAGGAACCCCTTGCTCTCGATATTGGTCGCGATGAAATCGGAAAGCGTGATGGCCACGATCTCCTTGATGCGGCCGTTGAAGTACTTCTCATACTTCGACCGCTCTTTCGCCCCCATCTCCTCCATTTTCTCGTGCGAAACAATCTCCGCTTCTTGAATGATGCTGATGGTCTTGTCCTGCTTGAGCATCGAGCGTTCCTCGGCGCTGTAGAGCGAATTGGAGAAGCGGATCTGACACCCCTTCATCCGGTATATGCTCGATTTCGCCCGTTCATAATTGATCCCGGTGACCTGTACGCCGGAGAGCGAAAGCAGTTCGTGAATATTGGTGATGATCCTTTTGCCCTGTTTCTTGTAAAGCTTCATGATCCCGTAAAAGATCTTTTCGTCGAAGTCCATCAGGATTTTCTGACCGCTCGCCTCGTCCGAACTCGGGAACACCTGCATGTAACTGTTCGGCGAGAACACATACTTCTTGGAGACATTGGCCTCGATGTGGTCGTCCTTCGAGAAGAAGGGGAGCTCGATCAGGTTGAACTCATAGGCGATCAGACTGTCGTCCTTCTCGAGTTGGTAGACCTCCTCTTTGACGATGACATCGGGCAGCTTGATGGTCTGCGCCGTCGGCTCTTCACGCCGTGCGGGCAGATTGCGCTTGCCCGCGGTGGGCCTCTTTTTCGTCGCCATCAACGCTCCTCACCACACTGTATATCGAGCCGATAAGCCTCTATACCAGTTGTAATATCAATGAATTGCAGGAATGAAGATTTCACCGAGGCCTCCCAAGACCCTGTGCATCAGGCATACTATTCTCCATAATTTTCCACTTGTCAAGAAAAAATACTGGTTATCACGCATAAAATGTGCTCGGCTCGGCCCGAAACACTATATCTCTGGCATAAAGGCGTCTCTCAAACACGAATATCGGGCATATTTCAGTCCTCTCTTTCAAAGAGAGGACCGGAACCGATTAGCGCGACACTGTATATCGAGCATAAGAACCCCTGGGCCGCTCTGCGAAAAGATGTATTTCGGGCATAATAACCTTGAGCATCGAGCATAAAAAGGTAAACATCGGGCCGACAAACACTGTACATCGAGCCGATTTGTAGCTGAAGATCGAAAATGCGGCAACCAGTACATCCGGCATATAAAAGCAGTACATCTGGCATAAATAGACTGTATTTCGAGCATAACATCTATATAACTATATTATAACTTCCCTGTATTTGAAAAAACAGAAGATAACTACAACTAGACCCGATCGCGCGCGAAATTTAATTCAATGCCGGCGGAGCCGGCGGCCGACTCAGTGC
>CALMRE010000216.1 GCA_937871295.1 uncultured bacterium
TCAAAGCCCGGGTATCTATCCCCGTTCCGTTAAACCGGGCCGACTATAGCATGGGAAGGCCAAAAAGCAACTTTATATTGGTGTTCGCGCGCGAAGGACAGACTGTTCGGAAGTCAAAGAAAATGTGGGGTGGCGATCCTACCGCTTCTGCATCATCTTCCCGTCGTTCTTGACGATAGTGCGCGCCGGGATGACGCCGCGAACGCTGGTGAGCGGATAAATGACGCACTCCTTCCCGACGATGGTGCCGGGGTTGAAGACGGTGTTACAGCCCGCCTCGGTGTGGTCGCCGATGATGGCCGAGAACTTACGCAGGCCGGTGTCGATGAAGCAGTCTTTGCATTTGACCATAACATTGCCGGGGACCGATTTGACATTGGACAGGATGACCCCCGCCCCGATGTGCGATTTATAGCCCATCACCGAATCGCCGACATAGTTGAAATGCGGTATCTGCACCGAGTCGAAGATGAACGAATTCTTTATCTCGCACGAATTCCCGATGACGCAGCCGTTGCCGATGATGGCGCTGCCGCGGATGAAGGCGCCGTGCCGTATCTCGACCTTTTTGCCGATGATCGCCGGGCCGCTGACCGACGCGGTCGGCGGAATGACGGTACCCTCGCCGAGCCACAGGTCGGGCGCCACTTCGCGGTACCCGGCGGCGGTGAGGCGCGGACGGGCCGCCTTGATGTGGTCGGTTATTTTCGGCAGTATCTGCCACGCATATTCCACGCCGTCGAAAATAGAGCTGAATTCGCTCTTGGAAAGATCGAAATACTCGGTCGGTGCGAACATGGTCCCCTCCCCCGTTTATATCATCGAAAATATGGTCTGCGGCACCCAGATGAACAGTTGGAATATCCACTGCGCCGGCATTAGAAGGAACTTTATCAGATCGGTCACCAGCAGGAATATCAGTATGAAAAAGCCGTAACGCTCGACCTTCATGAAGAATTCGTCGTATTTGTAGGGGGTGAACCCCATCAGTATCTTCGAGCCGTCGAGCGGCGGTATCGGGATGAGGTTGAAGATGGCGAGATAGATGTTTATCCAGACCAGCGCGCTCATCAGCCACAGCACGAAATCGTTCGGGAAGAACATCTGCGACCCGACCAGTACAAACGATGCGGCGAAAGCGAGTATGAAGTTCGACGCGGGACCGGCGAGCGCCACCTGCATCATCCCTTTGCGGACATTGATATGCTGGTAGAAGTTGTAGGGATTGACCGGCACCGGCTTGGCCCAGCCGAACACGAAGCCGCCCGCGATGATGCCGATGAGCGGAATAACGATGGTGCCGAGGATATCGATGTGGTGTATGGGATTGAGGGTGAGTCGGCCCATCACCTTGGCGGTCTGATCGCCCAGCTTCGAGGCGACCCAGCCGTGCGACACCTCGTGTATGACGATGCTGAAGAGCACCGGCACCACCCATATCAGGATCTGCATCAGTTTGTCATTGCCCATTATTATCGCCTCCGTCGGTCATCCGTTTGCGCGGATGGAGTTTGTTGAATTCGTTCTTGATGTGCTGCTGCTCGACATGGGTGTATATCTCCGTGGTATTGATGCTGGCGTGCCCCAGCAGCATCTGGAGCGACCGCAGATCGGCGCCCCCTTCCAGCAGATGGGTCGCGAAGGTGTGGCGCAGTTTATGCGGCGAGATGTCTTTTTCGATGCCCGCCAGTTTCGCGTACTCCTTGAGTTTCTTCCATATTCCCTGCCGCGTGAACTTCTTGCCGTTCTTGTTGAGGAACAGGATGTCGTTCCACGCCCCCGGCTTCATCAGTTTGTGGCGCATCGCCCCGACATAGGTCTCGAGGTAGCGCGCCGCGTCGTCGCTGTAGGGCACCACCCGCTCCTTCGACCCTTTGCCGAAGACGCGGATGATCCGGTCGGCCGGATAGATGTCGCCCAGTTTGAGGTTGACCAGTTCCGATACCCGGAGCCCCGACGAGTAGAACAGCTCGAACATCGTCCGGTCGCGGTATCCCGGTTCGCTGGCGGTGTCGATGGCGTTCAGGAGCGCCTGCATCTCCTCGATGGAAAGGAAGACCGGCAGGGTGCGGGCCAGTTTCACCGGCTCCATCGCCTCGATAAGTTCGGAGGAGAGTTTCTCGCGTTCCACCATGAAGCGGAAAAATCCGCGGATCGCCGATATTTTCCGGGCAAGCGACCGATCCTTGAGGTGGAGGTCCTTCGATATCTCGACGAGGTAGTCGGTCAGCGTTACCGGATCGAGCGTGGAGAGACTCTTCCCCGCCGTATCGAGGTGGGCGAAGAACTGTTCAAGGTCGCTTTCGTAGGCCGACACGCTGTTCTTCGAGAGCCGTTTCTCTATTTTGACGAAATCGAGATATTTGCGTAGCTCTTTGGCGTCGTCGGGCTGCATCAGGCTACTCGCCACAGCTTATCGCCCGTCTTCACCTTCGCCCCGAGGGCCGCCAGCGGTTCGCCCGCCAGCATCGCCGGAACGACCACGATGATGGTCGAGCCCATATTGAAGAGTCCCACCTCGGCCGACTGCGACAGCTCCTTGTTCCGCGGATACCACTGACCCGCCGTCGGGATATCGCCCGCCGCCGTCTCGATACTGCCGACGAAGGTGGCGCCCACGGCGATGTAGTACCAGTCGCGGCCGTTAGTGTTGAATTTGAGCGTCACCCGCTCGTTGCGGACGAAGAGGTTGTCGATGTTATTGACCGAAAGACGGTTGACCGGATAGAGCCGCGCCCCGTCACGACGGGCCGCAACGAGCGTTCCGCCCATCGAAAGGTGGTAGCGGTGGTAGTCGTGCGGCGAAAGGTAGAGCACCGCGACGCGCCAGCCGGCCGCAAGGTCGAGCGGTTCCCCCACCAGTTCGGTGATGCGGTACTGCCGCCCCTTTACCTGCGTCGCCGCGTCGGCATGGACCGTTTCGCAGACCGTCAGCACGCTGTCGGCCGGGGCGAGGAAATGGGCCGCGTCGGTGGGTATCGTCCGTTTCGCCGGATCGAGCGGACGGATGAAGAACGCGCCGAGACTGCGGTAGTCGTCGGGGGTGCCCCGATAGTCATCCATCGTTATGGCGTAATGGCGCATAAAGAGTGCGATCACCCGCCGGACGAGCCAGCGGGGCCGTTCGATGCGGACAAGGCGACCGTAGAAACGACTCAGCCACGGGAACGAGATGCTGAAGAGGAATAGACTGGTCAGCATGGGCGCTATCCTAGAAAGAAAGGGTCAGGTTGGCGTAGACGCCTTTGCCGTCGGTGGTCGCGGCGAACTTCGGGGCGGTGCTCTTCTCTTCGGTCAGGAGCATCAGGATGCCGCCGGTCAGGGCGAGGATGCCGCCCGCAACATAGGAAACGGTACGGGTCGCCGCAAGGCTCTTGCCGTCGGCGCGGTGGCTGTCGGCCCGCGCGGTATAGGCGGTCTTGTCCTCGCCCGCCGTGATGGCCGCCTTCATCTTGGCCTCGCTCATCATCGAATCGTATTTGTCGTATTCGCTGTCGGCCGCCGCGTTGAAGGCGATACCCATTATAAAGATGAGGGCGCCGCCGCCGGCCAGACCGACGCCACGCCACAGGTA
>CALMRE010000217.1 GCA_937871295.1 uncultured bacterium
TCCCTGTTTTTTGTAAGGTGGAGCTGGTGCTCCGGGCCGGTGAGAGCCGGTCGGCGTTGTACGCCAAGCGGGTTCGTTTCCCGCCCTTAACGGGTTTTTGCGACCGAGTTTGACATTTTTAAAAGGGGCGACGCGTGTACCGCTCGCACACTATGCCGGTCTCTAGGCGTTCACCATTATACCGATCAACCTTTATCCATCGGAGGAGCAGATGAGCAATTACGACCAGATGTGGAAAGAACTGGGACTCGACCTGCCGAGCCACGAAGGACTGCTGAACTTCCTCGGCGAAGCCTATCAGGGCATCTATCTCACGCAGAAGAACCGTCCCAAAGGGATGGAGTACTTCGATTTCGTCATCTCCGAAGTGCACGGCCTGCGCATTAAGGAGATCGTCGACGCCCGCAAAGCGGGAAAGAAAGGGATCGGTACCTTCTGCGTCTATGTTCCCGAGGAACTGGTGCTCGCCGCCAACGGCATCTACATCGGCCTGTGCGCCGGCGCCGAGGTCGGCACGCCGCAGGCGGAACAGTACTTGCCGCGCAACACCTGCGCTCTCATCAAGGCCTTTTTCGGTTTCAAACTGGCCAACCTCTGCCCCTACGGCGAGGTGACCGATCTGATCGTCGGCGAGACCACCTGCGACGGCAAGAAAAAGGCATACGAGGCCTTCGGCGAGATCACCGGCAAGATGCACATCATGGATCTGCCCAATACCAAGTCGGCCGAAGGGCGCGCCCTGTGGCGGGCCGAGGTGGCGCGGCTGAAAGAGAAACTGGAAACGGTCACCGGCGTGAAGATCACCGCCGAGCGGTTGGCCGAGGCGACCAAGATAGTGAACGACAAACGCCGCGCGCTCCAGCGGCTTGCCGCCCTGCGCGCCGCCGATCCGACGCCGATATCGGGACTCGACGCGCTCCTCATCAATCAGGTCGCCTTCTACGACGATCCGCTCCGCTTCACCGCCATGCTCAACAAACTGTGCGACGAACTCGACGGGCGGGTGAAGGATAAGGTCGGCGTCGCTCCGATGGGCGCCCCGCGCATTCTCGTGTCGGGATCGCCCATGGCCATACCGAACTGGAAACTGCACCACCTGCTGGAGACCTCCGGCGCGGCGGTCGTCGGCGAGGAATCGTGCGTCGGAGCTCGTAACTACCGCGCGCTGACTCCCGAGAAATTCGACGGGATCGAAGATGCGCTGACCAAGATAGCGGAACGCTACCTCACCATCGACTGCGCCTGTTTCACCCCCAACGACGAGCGGCTGGAGAACATCGTGAAGATGCGCGACGAACTGAAAGCCGACGGCATCGTCCACTACGCACTCCAGTTCTGCACTCTCTACACCAGCGAGGGGTTCAAGGTCGCCAAAGAGTTGAAGGAGTTCCCGTTCCTGCGGGTCGAGACCGACTACAGCATGGAGGATGCGGGACAGTTGAAGACGCGCATCGAGGCGTTCCTCGAAATGGTTCGCAACCGCAAGAAATAGAGGGGAACTATGCCGCGCATCGGACTGGACATCGGTTCCCGCAACATCAAGATCGCGCTGCTCGACGGGGGGCGGATAACGGCGCTGAAAAAAGAACCGTCGGGTTTCGACCCGATGGAACGGTGCCGCCGCCTCCTCGCGGAACTTCCCGCCGGTCAGATCACCGCGACCGGCTACGGGCGGCATCTGGCCGAAAAGGACTTTTCCTGCGCTACCGTCAGCGAGATATCGGCCTTCGCCCGCGGCGCCCGCTTCTTTGACCCGACGGTCCGCACCGTCATTGATGTGGGCGGGCAGGACAGCAAGGCGATCCGCGTCGACGGCGCGGGACGGGTGCTCCTTTTCGAGATGAACGACAAATGCGCGGCGGGGACCGGCAAGTTCCTCGAGATCATGGCGCGGGCGCTCGAAATGACCATGGAGGAGTTCGGCGATCCGCTTCACCGCAACGAAAGCCGCGTCCGGATAGGGTCGCTCTGCACCGTATTCGCCGAATCGGAGGTGGTGTCGCTCATCGGACGGGGGGCCGATCGCCGCAGTATCGCCTATGCCCTGCACGACATGGCGGCCGAACGGGCCTCGTCGCTGGCCGGGCGGATCGGCGTTGAACCATCGGTGATGCTGGCGGGCGGCTGTGCCCGCAACCCCCTTTTCGCCGAACTGCTCGCCAAGCGGCTGGGAACGCCGCTTCTCATCGGCGAGACACCCGAATTCACCGGGGCGGTCGGCGCCGCGCTGACGGAGTGAGAAGATGGCCGTAAGATTGACTTTTCCCCCTGCCCCGCTAGCGTGTTACCGGCTTTGTACGGTCGTATGAGAGAGGGCCATGGACAAAAAGGAACTACACGCGCTTCTGCGGAAACTGCCCGGCGTCGATCAGG
>CALMRE010000218.1 GCA_937871295.1 uncultured bacterium
TCTTGGTCTTCTTGACCTTTTCGGGGATGTTGTAGACAAGCCCCGTGAATACGCGGACGACCGGCAGGCCGTACCCCTGCGTCATGCCCCAGCCGGTACCGCCGTGCAGCATGAGCCCGGGGACTTGCGGAAAACGGTACTGGACGCCGAGGTTCGCGTCGATGAAGAAGGCGTTCGAAGCGCTGAAGAACTTGGTCGCCACGGTGCGGAAGTTGATCTCGGCCTCGACATCGAGCGGCTGTATCGGGGTGTAGCGACCGGCCAGTTTCAGGCCGACCTCGTCGCCCGCCACCAGATCGGCCAGTTCCCGTTTATCCATCAGCCGGTAGAAAAGGTTCGTCGCGATGCCGAAGTCGCCCAGCACCGCCGACACCGCGAAGGTCGGGACGAAGGTGGCGGTGGCGTAGCCCATGAGCCGGTCGACCTGTCGCCCGGTCGGTATGGTCACTTCGGGGATGAAGGCGAGGCTCACTTTCTCCTTCTCGAAGGTGTAGCCGCCGCGCGGATAGAAGGAGATGTCGCCGACACCGGCGGCATGCATCTTCGCCTGATAGAGCCCTTCGCCGCCGTGGTAGAGATTGAACGGTATGTTCATGGCGAGGTCGATGTATTTCCACAGCCCGATGGCGAACGAGAGGTCGGCCTCGAACTTGTGCTCCAGTATGTTGCGGGTGGTCGTGCCGGTGGCGTCGGTGAATTCGAGCACCAGCGGTTTGTGGCTGTACATGAAGGAGAGGCCGAGATTCATCTCGAGGAAGTCCATGATCCGGCCGTCGTGGGTCGAAAGGATGCCGTGGGAGAAGGGTGATGGGGTGTACGATTTGGTGTTGAGCGGCGGTTCTTCGGAACGGAGCGGCGCAGTGGCAAGCAGGAGAAGCAGGGTCAAGGGGAGGATGAGTTTATTCATGACCGGTTCTCCTTAAAATATGACGCTGCAGCCGCAGCCGCCGCGTATCGTCACCTGCGGACCGTAGGGATCGTCGGGGATGATGGCGTCGTCCACCAGCATCTCGTCCTCATCGAGCGGAAGCATGTTGTCGTCATCCGGTTCGACCGTACCGTCGTCGACCGGCTCCTCTTCGGTCATATCCTCGTCGACCAGATCCTCGTCGGTGATGATGTCGTCGGTGATGAGCGTGTCTTCGTCGCCCGGGAGTTCGTCGGTGATGAGCGTATCCTCGTCGACGATCACGGTATCTTCGTCGACCGTATCCTCGTCGATCATGTCCTCATCCACGATGTCCTCATCGACCGTGTCGACATCGATCACATCGACATCGGGTTCCACCGTGTCGCAGGCGTCGCCGATGCCGTCGATATCGCCGTCCTCCTGAAGCGGGTTGGCGATATTCGGGCAGTTGTCGTCGCCGTTCTGCACGCCGTCGCCGTCGATATCGCCATCGCAGGCGTCGCCGACGCCGTTGCCGTCGGTGTCCTCCTGCCCGGCGTTCTCAACGAGGCGGCAGTTGTCGTCGCCATCGAGGATGTCGTCATTGTCGGAGTCGTCGTCACGATAGTCGGGCATCCCGTCGAGGTCGGTGTCGGCCGTCGTTTCTTCAGCGTCGAGGATACCGTCGCCGTCCGAATCGACATCGCGACGGTCAGGCAGTCCGTCGCCGTCGGTGTCGGCCGTCCCTTCGGACAAGTCGGGAATGCCGTCGTTGTCGGCGTCGGTATCGAGGGCGTCTATCGTTCCGTCGCCGTCGGTGTCGATCGGATGAGCGGGATCGCTTCCCACCTCGTTCATGTCGTCGATACCGTCGTTGTCGCTGTCGGGGTCGAGCGGGTCGGTCCCAATGAGAGTCTCATCGATGTCGCTGATACCGTCGCCGTCGTCGTCGTCGTCGCAGGCATCGCCGAAACCATCGTCGTCAGTGTCGGTCTGGTCGTTCGCCACGAGCGGGCAGTTGTCGTCGCCGTTGAGAACGCCGTCGCCGTCAAGGTCGTCGGCGCAGGCGTCGCCGATGCCGTCGCTGTTGGTATCGGTCTGGTCGAGGTTGGGGACCATGCGGCAGTTGTCGGTTCCGTCGAGCACGCCGTCGTCGTCCGAATCGGCGTCGCGGTAGTCGGGGGTCCCGTCCTGATCGGTGTCGACATCACCCTCGACCGCGTCGTCGATACCGTCGTTGTCCGAGTCGGTATCGAGGCGATCGGGTATGAGATCGCCGTCGCCATCGCCGGTTCCTTCAGTAAGATCGCCGATGCCGTCGTTGTCGCTGTCGGTGTCCAGGGCATCTATCGTCCCGTCGAGGTCGCTGTCGAGCGGGTCATTCGCGTCGCCGCCCACCTCGGCCGTGTCGTCGATCCCGTCGTTATCGGAGTCGCTGTCGAGCGGATCGGTCCCGATGGTCTCCTCCTCAGCGTCGGTCAGGCCGTCGTTGTCGTCGTCGCCGTCGCAGGCGTCGCCCGCGCCATCGCCGTCGGTGTCGGTCTGGTCGGGATTCAGAAGGATCGGGCAGTTGTCGAGGTTGTCATCCACGCCGTCGCCGTCGGCATCTTCGCAGGCGTTGCCGAGCCCGTCTCCGTCGGCGTCGGCCTGATCGTGGTTGGCGACGCCGGGGCAGTTGTCGGTATCGTTGGGGATGCCGTCGCCGTCAAGATCGCCGTCGCAGGCGTCGCCGACGCCGTTCGCGTCGGTATCCTCCTGCCCGGCGTTCGGCACGAGGCGACAGTTGTCGGCGCCGTCGAGGACCATGTCGTTGTCCGAATCGGCGTCCCGGTAGTCGGGGGTCCCGTCGAGGTCGGTGTCCACCACACCTTCGACCGCGTCGGAAACGCCGTCGTCGTCCGAATCGGCGTCGCGGTAATCGGGTATCCCGTCGAGATCGGAGTCGATCGTTCCCTCGACGCCGTCGGACATGCCGTCGTTGTCGGTGTCGGCGTCGAGTGCGTCTATCGTGTCGTCGCCGTCGCTGTCGAGCGGATCGGCCGGATCGTCGCCGACCTCATATCCATCGTCGATGCCGTCGTCGTCCGAGTCGCCGTCGAGCGGGTCGGTGCCGATGGCGGCTTCCTCGGCGTCGGTCAGACCATCATTGTCGTCGTCGAGGTCGCAGGCATCGCCGATGCCGTCATCGTCCGAGTTCGTCTGGTCGGGGTTCGCCGTCAGCGGACAGTTGTCCTCGCCGTCGTACACCCCGTCATCGTCGTCGTCGGGATCGCAGGCGTCGCCGGTGCCGTCAAGGTCGTTGTCGGCCTGGTCGCCGTTCTCCACGAAGCGGCAATTGTCGTCGCCGTCGAGGATCGTGTCGTCGTCTGAATCGGTGTCGCGGTAGTCGGGAAGTCCGTCGCCGTCGGTGTCGGTGTCTCCCTCGGTCAAGTCGGCGATGCCGTCATTGTCGGAATCGGTGTCGAGGCGATCGGGAATATCGTCGCCGTCAGTGTCGTAAAGTCCCTCGGTCAGGTCGCCGATGCCGTCGCCGTCCGAATCGGTGTCGAGCGCGTCTATCGTCCCGTCGAAGTCGGTGTCTATCGGGTTGACCGGATCGCCGCCGACCTCGTAAGCGTCGCCGATGCCGTCGCCGTCCGAATCGATATCGTGCGGATCGGTGTTGAGGGCATCTTCTTCCGTGTCGGTCAGGCCGTCGCCGTCGTCGTCGGTGTCGCAGACATCGCCCAGCGTGTCGCCGTCGGTATCGAGCTGGTCGTTATTGGCGATGAGCGGGCAGTTGTCGCCGCCGTCAAGGACGCCGTCGCCGTCGTCGTCGTCGTCGCAGACATCGCCCAGTCCGTCGGTGTCGGTGTCGAGCTGGTCGAGGTTGGCGTCGGCCGGACAGTTGTCGTCGTCGTCAACCACCCCGTCGGCGTCGAGATCCTGCTGGACCACGATCCCGAAGCTCCCCGTTTCGCCCGAGGAGCCGCCTTCGACCACGATGTGGACCGTGCCGTCAGCCGCCGCGACGAAGGCGGTCGTCTCGACCGTACCCTCACCGCCGGTGTTTGCCGCGCCGAGGCAGGGTTGACTCTCGCCGCAGGCACCGATGACATTGAGCGCGCCGTCATAGCCGGCGTCGGGGGTGAGCGTGACCACATACCGGACGCCGGCGGTCACCACGAGTTCGTAGACCGTGTCGGCCGCATCCTGCACCGGAGCGGCGCAGGCGGCGCCGTACGCGGTCACCGCGGAGGGGCGGATGGCCGTGTCGCCGGTCGTCGTGTAGGTGAGCGGAGAGGCCGATATCGGGTCGCCGCAGACGCCGTCTATCGGGATACCGGCGCACAGGCCGTTCGAGCAGGTATCGTCGGCGGTGAAAAGCGTTCCGTCGTTACAGGGATCGCCGTTGACCGAGGAGTAATCTTCGGCGGGGCAGGACTTGAGAAGACCGTCGCAGTTCTCGGTCGCGTCGCAGATGCCTACCGAGCCGCGGCAGGGCACCGTACCGGCCGCCACCGCGTCGGCGGGGCAGTCGTTGGTCGCGCCGTCGCAATCCTCGCGGAGATCGCACACGCCGCTCTGGGCGCGGCATTCGGTACCGGAGATGACCTTGAGATCGGCGGGACAGAGCGCCGCCGCACCGGTGCAGTTCTCGGCCGTATCGCAGACACCGGCCACGGCGCGGCATTCGAGCGTGTCGGGCTGGAACGCGTCGGTCGGGCAGTCGTCGTCGGATCCGTCGCAGGATTCGGCCACATCGCAGAAGCCGCCCGTCGCGCGGCATTCATTCGAACCGTCGAGTTTCGCGTCGGCGCAGAGGGCGTCGGTGCCGGAACAGTAATCTATGGTATCGCACACTCCGCCGAGGATCAGGTTACAGACGATGGTATTGTTCTCAAACCCGTCGGCCGGACAGCTCTTGAGCGTGCCGTCGCAGTTCTCGACCACATCGCAGGGACCGGCGGAACCGCGGCATTCGGTCGTATTCGCCGCGACCGCATCGGTCGGGCAACTGTTCGTGCCGTCACAGGTCTCGACGACATCGCACACGCCGGTCGAGACGCGACAGGTTGTACCAACCGGCTGAACCGTATCTGCGGGGCAGGTATTGTTCGCTCCGGTACAGTTCTCCGCTATGTCGCAGCCGCCCGGAACGGCGGCACGGCATTCGGTGGTGTTCGGTGCGTAGGTGGTATCGGCGGGACAGGTCTTGAGCGTACCGTCGCAATTTTCGGCAAGATCACAGGTGCCGGTCGATGCGCGGCATTCGACCGTGTTCGATGCCACCAGATCGGCCGGACAGGCGGCGTTCGATCCGTCGCAGGTGTCGGCAAGGTCGCAGACCCCCGATACGGCGCGACAGATATGGGTGTCGTCATACAATATGTCGACGGGACAATCGTTGTCGGTCCCGTTGCAGACCTCCGCGGAGTCGCACAGATCGGTCGAAGCGCGACATTCGGTGGAGAAACCGAATTTCCCGTCGACGGGACCGACACGACCGGCGCGTCGTTGACCGGCAGGGCGTTCACCGTGATGAGGAAAGTATCGACAAAATCCTCTTCGCCGTCGTAGATTCTGAACTGGAACTCGTCGGTGTAGTTGGTCGAATTGTTATGGGTATAGGTGATCAGCCCGTTGTCGATATCCTCCTGCGTGAAGGTGTCGTTGACTTCGAGGGCGGTGCCGTCGAGATAGAGCGTTCCCTGCGCCGGAAGAGCGACGACGGTGAACTGGAGCGCACCGGGGATGTCGCCTTCGGCCTTGAGCAGTCCGTTGGTGATGGTCTCGGTCGCGCCGCGGTCGAGCGTCAGGCCGTTATTGGTGACCACCGACGGCGGGATAAGGCCCCACTGCGTCGCGTAGCCCGCTTTCAAGGTCGTCAGGAACACCGCCGAATCGAGGATATTGTCGATGGTGTCGTGGACGACGATGCGGATGGTATGTTCCAGCGTGTGGGCGTCGCCGTAGGCATCCTTGGTGAGGATGCCGTTGAAGCGGTAGCGCTTGGTGACGCCGCGGAACGGTATGTCGCAGACATTCGGGTTGTTGTCGAGGAACAGGTCGAGAAAGGTGGTCGTCAGCGGGTGCCATGTGCGGTCGGCACGCTTGTAGATCGCGGCGTTGTGGCCGGCGACCCCGTCGACGAAGACCCCCGCGCCGTCGATGTAGTTGGGATACTGCGGGTATTCTTCGCTCATGTAGAGCAGTTCGCCGTCGATGGAGGTGTAGCCCTCGGTGGTCCAGAACTTGAACTCAAGCACCACCGCGTCGTTGCTGGCCGAAGTGCCGCCGTAGATGCCGTTGAGATAGGCGCGGAAGGTGGCGTCGCCCGGTTCGTTGACATTGCCGGCGTTGTTGTCGCTGCCGAAGGAATTCAGGTTGCCGCTGGTCAGGACGATACCATTGCCGAGAAGGCGGATCTGGTTGGTCCCGATGCTACCGAATTCGCCTGCGTTGACATAGCCGGCGCCGGTGGCGTCGCCGATATAGGTGGCGCTGTTGATGTTGTAGATGCCGGTGCCGCTCCCGGCGAGCCGCGTGGCGAGCTGGGTCGCGTTATTGTTGATGGTGATGACCGGCGGCGCCGCCAGAAGCGCTCCCCCGAAAAGCACAAGAGCGAGTACCGCAGACAACTTTACGCGTGCCATTATGATCCTCCCTAACCCTGATTACCAAATACTAAAAAAAGGAAAAGAGCGCGCCGGTACCTACAGTAAAGTAGGCCAAGCCCTATAACCAAGCAAAAATCCAGCCACTATAGCAGGAAAGCAAAAAGGAGTCAACGGTCAAAATAAAATCCTAACAATTACAGATTGTTTTGAGCGGCAAAACCTTTTTATGTCGTAACTGCCCGTTCCGCATAACATTTTTTGTTGAACAGAGTGTCGCTATCTACTTCTTTGCCGCGTATTCGGCTATGGTCGCCGCCAGAAAACGGGCCAGATCGTCGAGGAACTGCTCGTTCTCGATGCGGGCGCGGTCCTCGGGGGCGGTGAGATAGGCGAGTTCGAGCAGTAGGCCCGGTGTTGCGGTAAGCCGGAACAGTTTGAGGTCGCGCGGGGTGAACATGTTGAGATCGTGCTTCCAGACGGTGAAGATATCGGACTTAAGGTAGCGGTCGCGCAGCAGTTTGCCGGCGGCGAAGGAGCGGTTGTTGCGGTGGTAGAGCGAAAAGGCGTTCTCCGGCGGCTTGGAGAAGTCGTCGGCGGGGTAGTATATCTCGATCCCGCGGGTCTCGGCGAGCATGAAGACATCGATGTTGAAGTGGATCGACAGGAACAGGTCGGCCTTTACCGCCGCTATCTTCTTCGCCCGATCCTCAATGGAGAGGGTGATATCGTCGTCGCGGGTCATCAGCACCTTGATGCCGCTCCGTTTCTCCAGAAGCGTTGAGAGTTTACGGGCGAAGTGCAGGCAGAGATCCTTTTCGATCAGGTCGGCCTGCACCGCTCCCTTCTCGGCGCCGCCGTGGCCCGCGTCGATGACGACGGTGAAGGGATAGAGGGTCAGGGGAACAAGGAGCGTTACGAGAAGAAAGAGTGTCGGGGCGAGGTTATTTCTTCTTGAGGTCATTCACGAAACTCTGGAAGTCCTTCATCTTGACGAAATCGAAACTCACGACGATCTTTTTCGGTTTGCGCTGGACGCGGACCGGGATCAACAGTCTTTCGGAGAGTTCGCGCTCAAGATCGAGGAACGATTCATCCTTCTCGCGGGGAGGGCGCGGTTTGACGCGGGTCAGATTCTCGACCTGCCGCGCCGAGAGTCCTTCGGCGACGATCCGTTCGATAAGCCGGTCCTGTTCTTCGGGGGGAAGCACCGTAAGCGGCCGTATCTGGCCGACGGTGACCGTCCCGGCGGCGAGCAGTTTCTTCACTTTATCCGACAGGGTCAGGAGGCGCAGATAGTTCGATATGTCGGGCCGCGACTTGCCGACCTGTTCGGAAAGTTGCTGCTGGGTCAAGTCGCCCCGCTTCATGAGTTCGGCGTAGGCTTCGGCCACTTCCAGAGCGTTGAGATTCTCGCGTTGCAGGTTCTCGGCCAGCGCGATCACATAGTCCTTCTCTCCTTTGTAGACGACCGCCTGCAGTTCCTTGAGCCCGGCCAGTTTCGCGGCGCGGTAGCGGCGTTCGCCCGCGATGATGCGATACTTGAGGCCGTCGCGGCGGACCACGATGGGCTGTATGAGTCCGTGTTCCTTGAGCGAGTGGGCGAGTTCTTTCAGCCGTTCCTCGTCGAAGTGGGAGCGCGGCTGTTTGACGCTCGGCAGGATCTGGTCGAGCCGGAGCGTCAAGAGGTTCTCCTCGCGGGCCGACGGCAGCATCGCGTCGAGGCCGCGCCCCAGCTTGCCGAACGATCGCGGTTCCGGTTTCTTTGCCATGTTCCCTCCCCGTTATCCGATGCGGTGAAGATATTCCTCGGCGAGCGCCAGATACTGTTTGGCGCCGGTCGAGGCGATGTCGTACAGAATGATCGGTTTGCCGAAACTCGGCGATTCCGAAAGTTTCACGTTGCGCGCGATGACGGTCTTGAACACCGTTTTTCCGAAATGGCGGCGCACCTCCTGTTCGACATCGAAGGTGAGTTTCACCCGCTTGTCGTACATCGTCAGCAGGATGCCGTCTATCGCCAGTTTCGGGTTTATCTTGCGGATCCGCTCGATGGTCTCCACGATGCGGGAGACCCCTTCGAGCGCGAAGTATTCGCACTGTATCGGGATGATGAGCCCGTCGGCCGCCGCGAGGTTGTTGACGGTGAGGATGTTGAGCGACGGCGGCGAATCGATGATGATGAGGTCGAAGTGCCGCGAGACGCGCTTCAGCAGGTCGCGCAGGACGAATTCACGCCGTTCGACATCGAGCAGTTCTATCTCGGCGCCGGTGAGTTCGGGATTTCCCGGGATAACTTTCAGGTAGGGGAGTTCGGTGTCGTAGACCGCCGCGAGTTTGTCGTCGCCCATCATGTCGTAGACGGTGCGGTACTCCTTGGTGGTGATCGAACTCATCGAGGTGGCGTTCCCCTGCGGGTCCATGTCGACCAGCAGGACCCGTTTTTCGAGCACGCCCAGACAGGCGGCGAGGTTGACGGCGGTGGTGGTCTTGCCGACGCCCCCCTTCTGATTGACGATGGTGATTATCCGTGTCATGACGCTCCGTTAGGGCAAGGTATAGTTGATGATGCGGTGTTTCTTGCGCAGGGTCGTGAACCACTCTTCGACCGCCTTGTTGCGCTCCTCCTCCGGACGGACATCGCCGGTCTTGAATTTGCGCTTCAGGAACTCGTCGGTCATGAGGCGGACGACGAGCCGTTTCTTGACGATCATGCGGAATTCGAGCGGGGTCAGTTCGAAGGCCGTCAGGAATTCGGAAAGGAACGGGAGTTTCTCATAGGTAGCGAGCATCTCGGTCACCGCCTGTTCGTTCACCGGGAGCGACCGCTCCCGCGCTTCGAGCGATAAGATAGTCCGCACGATGAGGGTGTCAAGAATCTTTTCGCGGAGCTCCTTGGAAAGCGGTGTCTGCATCGGCAGACCGTTCTCGATGTTGAGCAGAGCCCCTTCCTGCAGTATCTCGGAGTAGGTGATGACCGTCTGGTTCACCTTCGCCGCAACGCTTTCGATGATGGTCTGTCCCGCCGCCGCGCCGGAGAGAAGCAGCAGGGTCAGAGCAAGTGCCGTTCGATACATGACCATGTCTCTTCGCGTCCTTCGCCGGTGAGGGCCGATACGCACAGCATGTCGGTGCGGCCCCGGCGCAGGCGCTGTTTCTCGTTGTTGGTCAGTTTGTCTATCTTGGTGAATACGGGGACCCAGGGGAGCCGGTGATGGATGAGGAACTCCATCATCTGCTCATCGCTTTTCTGCGGGCCGTGGCGGCCGTCGATGAGCAGGAGTATGAGTTTCAGTTCGGTACGCGCGGTGAGGTAGGACTCTATCGCCTCGCGCCACCGTTCCAGTTCGCTTTTAGACCGTTTGGCGAAGCCGTAGCCGGGAAGATCGACGAAGTGGAAAAGGCCGTTGACGAGGAAGAAGTTGATCGTGACGGTCTTGCCGGGGGTCTTGCTCGTCTTGACCAGTTGTTTGCGGCCGAGGAGCATGTTCATGAGGCTCGACTTGCCGACATTCGAGCGGCCGATGAAGGCGCATTCGGGCAGGCCGTCCGGCGGGAAATGGGCCGAAAGCCCGGCGCTGATGATGAAGTCGGCGCTTTTTATCTGTATCATGTCCGTTCCCGTTTCAGTTCGCGGTGTCCGATGTCGCGGCGGAAAAAGGCGCCGTCGAAGGTTATCCGCGCGGCGTTGCGAGCGGCCGTCGCGACCGCTTCCCGCAGGGTGTCGCCGTGCGCCGTGACCATGAACATCCGGCCGCCGGCGGTGACCGGACGACCATCGGGTCCCGTCGCGCTGCCGGCATGGAAAACGGTGACGGCCGGATCGGTCGCATCGAGTCCCGTTATCGGCAACCCTTTTTTATAACTGCCGGGGTAGCCGCCCGAGGCGACCACCACCGTCGCCGTGGCGCCGGGATGCCACTCGAAGGGCTCGGTCGCGCCGAGTTTTCCGTTCGCGGTCGCCTGCAGATAGGGGACCAGATCGCTTTCGAGCGCCATCAGAAGCGGTTCGGTCTCGGGATCGCCGAACCGGACATTATATTCGAGGACGAAGGGTTTTCCCTTCACGAGCATCAGACCGATGTAGAGGACGCCGCGGTAGGCGATGCCGCGCTCCGTGAGCGTCCGCAGGAGAGGCCGGATGATCTCCGTCTCGCACCGTTCCAGAAGCGCCGGAGTGCCGATGGATACCGGACAGTAGGCGCCCATCCCGCCGGTATTGGGCCCTTCGTCGCCGTCGAAGGCCCGTTTGTGATCCTGCGCGAAGAGGAAGGGACGCCACGCGGCGCCGTCGGTGAGCAGGATGAGCGACAGCTCCTCGCCGTCGAGGAACTCCTCCATGACCAGTTCCCTGCCCGCCTCCTTGAAGCGGCCGCCCATGAACTCGCGCAGTTCCTTCTCCCCCTCGGCGGGGTTCAGGGCGATGCTGACACCCTTTCCTTCGGCAAGACCGTCGGCCTTGAGCACCAGCGGGTAGGGGAGCGACCGGAGCAGTTTGAGTCCCTCGTCGAGTCCGCGGGCGACGACATGGCGCGCCGTGGGGATGCCCGCCGCGCGCATGATCTCCTTGGCGAAGATCTTGGAGGATTCGAGCCGCGCCGCCTCCGCGCCGACGCCGAATATCTGCAAACCCTCCGCGGCGAACGAGTCGGCGATGCCGAGCGCCAGATATTTCTCGGGACCGATCACCGTCAGGTCGATCCGTTCCCGTTTGGCGTAGTCAAGTATCGTGGCGGTCGAATCGTCGGCCAGTTTCGGGATGCGGGCGATCTTCGCGATGCCGGCGTTCCCGGGGAACGCGTGTACCTCGGTAACCAGCGGGCTTTGGGCTATCTTCCAGCACAGGGCGTGTTCGCGGCCGCCGCCGCCGACGACAAGTACCTTCATGGCGCCTCCTACAGGTGTCTGAAACTGCGGATGCCGGTGAAGACCATCGCGATGCCGTGCTCGTCGCACGCGGCGATGACCTCCTCGTCGCGGACCGAACCGCCCGGCTGGATGACCGCTTTGATCCCTTTCGACGCGGCCAGATCGATGCTGTCGCGGAACGGGAAGAAGGCGTCGCTGGCCAGCGCCAGTCCCGCCACATCGCGTCGCGCTTTTTTGAGCGCTATCTCGAGCGAATCGATGCGCGACATCTGCCCCGCGCCGACGGCGACCAGTTCGGAGTCGTTGGCGATCACGATGGCGTTGGACTTGACATGTTTGACCAGCCGCTGGCCGAACAGCATCATTTTCTTCTCCTGATCGGTCGGGGCGCGGCGGGTGACCACTTTGAGGTCGGCCTCGCCCACCACGCGGCGGTCGGCCGCCTCGATGAGCAGGCCGCCCGATATCTTCTTGAACTCCCAGTCCATATCGAGATCGCGGCAGGGGGCGCCGAGTTCGATCAGGCGCAGGTTCTTCTTTTTCTGGAGCAGTTCGAGCGCCGCCGGTTCGAAGGAGGGGGCGATGATCGCCTCGACGAAGAGTTTGGACAGCAGGGTCGCGGTCGCCACATCGACCGGCCGGTTGAGGCCGATGATGGAGCCGAAGGCCGATACCGGATCGCAGGCAAGCGCCTTCTCATAGGCTTCGGCGGTGTTCCTGCCGACAGCCGCGCCGCAGGGATTGGTGTGTTTGAGGATCGCGCAGGCCGGTTCGTCGAAATCGTAGACGAGGTTCTTGGCCGCCTCGAGATCGAGATAATTGTTGAAGGAAAGTTCCTTGCCGCCGAGCTGTTTTGCCGTCGCGACGGTCCCCGACGGGGCGGCGGTGTCGAGATAGACCGACGCCGGCTGATGCGGATTCTCGCCGTAGCGCAGCGTTTCCTTGCGGACGAACTGGAGCGTCACGATATCGGGATCGTTCTTGAGGGCGTTACCGGCGTGGTCGGTGCGCGAGAACCACGCGCTGATGGCGCCGTCGTAGAGTGCGGTGGTCTGGAACGCCTTCTTGGCCAGTTCCCAGCGGGTCTCTATCGTTGTCGCGCCTCCGTTCAAGCGCATCTCCTCGATAAGGCGGGGATAGTCGTCGGGGGAGGTGACCACGGTGACATCGCGGTGATTCTTCGCCGCCGAACGGATCATCGAGGGGCCGCCGATGTCGATATTCTCGATGATGTCGGCGAAGGGAAGTCCCTTGGCGACCGTCTCGCGGAAGGGATAGAGATTGACCGCCACCAGATCGAAAAACTCGATGCCGTGTCCCTTCGCGTCGGCGACATGCTTCGCGTCGTCGCGCTTGGCCAGTATCCCGCCGTGGATGCGCGGGTGGAGCGTCTTGACGCGGCCGTCCATCATCTCGGGGAAACCGGTGTATTCTTCGATGAGGCGGGCGGGGATGTTCTCTTTTTTAAGGAGGGTGTAGGTTCCGCCCGAGGCGTAGACCGTGACGCCGAGTTTCACCAGTTCGGCGGCGAAGGCGACAACCCCCCGTTTGTCGTAGACGCTGACTATCGCATTCCGAATGGTTCCCATGTCTGTCTCCACCATATCAAAGAGGGTTGAAAAAACGCCCTTATCTCTAACAGAAAGGGAATCGAAAAGCAATAGATAGAGGGGTCAGTCCTCGACATAAGACATTTCTGCCCATTTCGATGGGGGCGGCGCCAGTCCCGGACCCTACATTTTCAGCATCGGAGAAGGGGTGAAGCTACTCGGCAAAGAAATGTAAGATAGCGGCGGCCCTCTTCCCCTGTCAAGACATTTGCTAATCTTGCCGTAATTGATTTCGTCAAGACATTTGC
>CALMRE010000219.1 GCA_937871295.1 uncultured bacterium
TCTTCTCTTTTGTCGCGATCTCCTCGCCGGTCCCCGTCATCATGCCGGTGATCGGCGGCGCGAGCCTTGTTCTGCTGTGGATACTCGGCCTGTTCCGTTCCTGGCGCGTTTCCCATTACGAAGAATGATCGGGAGGCCGGTATGCTTGCGGGAGAATTGACGCCCGGCGCCATCGCCAATGTGTGGGAAGAGATAGCGGCGGGAGAGATGTCCGGTCTGCTGGAGGTGAATTCCGGCAAGGACCGTTGGGAATTCCAGTTCCGCGAAGGGGCGATGACCGGCGCCCGGAAACGGGGCGTCAATACCGCGGAACACATGGTGGAACTGCTGCTCGAAGGCGGCATCCTGCGTCACGAAACGGTCCGCGACGCGCTCAAGAAACAGTCGAAAATGATGAAAAGTTGTCTGGAGATACTGATGGAGGAGGGGCATGTGCCGCTCATCCTCTATTCGCGCATCATCTCGGCCTCGCTGCGCCTGATACTGCTCGACGTCATGGCGCTCAAGAAAGGGCACTACCAGTTCGCGGCCAAGGACGATCTGCGCGAGGAGCCGGGGACCAAGTCGCTCGATATCGCCCGTTTCAACGCCTTCCGGGATCGCTTTGAGAGCGACCCGAAGATGCTCGCCCGCCTGCGCGCCGCCTTGTTCCTCCCTATAGCCATGCAGGAGTCGTTCTCTTTCCCGATAGACCGGAAATCGCTGTTCTACAGTTACGGCACACAGGACCGGGACCTGTTCGATTTCCTTATCCGGATGGCCGACCTGACCCGCGACGGTGCGATCGAGGTGGATCGCGGTCTGCTGGGCGCCCGCCCGAAAGATCTGCTGGCGGCGCTGCTGCTGCGCGCGGCGGCGCTGTTGTTGACCGCCGTGGTGCTGGTCGCCGTGCTGGTCGCGCGGCCGAAGGAGGACGATCCGGCCGCCGCTCTGCATCTGCGGGCGCTTCGCTATAAGGCCGCCCTGCTGAACGATTTGACCTTCTTTGAAACGGGCGAAGAGTCCGATATCGATCGGTTGCAGAGGACCGGTCTTCTGACGCTTCCCGAGGCCGCTCTATTGCGCAGCGGCGCCGATGATCCCGCGAACCTTCAGTAAGGAGAATACGATGCGCGATCCCCTCAAACTCGCCGTGCCGCCGGAGCGGCTCCGGTATTATCCCCGTCTCGAGAAGTATGAACGGTTGACGGCCCGGCGGATCGGTCCGGGATCCCAGTCCTTCTGTCAGGAGAAAGGCTTCGAGGCGATCGATTTCGGCGTTTCGATAAAGATGAAGGGCTTCAACATCTACGTCTCGGGCGATCCGGGCACCGGCAAGACATCGAGCGTCAAGAAGTATCTCGAGAAGATGGCGCAGAAAATGCCGGTTCCCGACGATATCTGCTACGTCCACAATTTCGATGTCCCCGACGAGCCGCGGCTGATACTTATGCCCCGCGGCACCGGCGAGGTGCTCGTGAAGGATATGGCCGATCTGCTCGACTATTTCCAGTACCAGATACCGCGTCAACTCGAGAGCGAGACCTTTGAGATCAAGAAAGGCGAGGTGGTCCGCTGGTATCAGGAGGAGAGCGAGCGCAACTACCGCGCCATTGAGGGCGAGGCGTCAAAACTCAGTTTCACCATCAAATCCACGCAGGGCGGCTTCGTCATCAATCCCATCGTCGGCGGCGAGGCGATCGGCAAGGAGGAGTTCGACAAACTCGGCGAGAAGGAAAAGGAAAGCATCCGCACCAACGAAGAAAAACTGCAGGAGAAACTCATCGCCTTCTTCCACCGCGAACGGGTGCTCGAAAAGGAATATAAGGAGAAGATGACCACCCTGCGCCAGAGCATGGTGCGTCTCATCATCGGCGAACCGCTGGGCGAACTCCGCAAGAAGTACAAACGCAACGCGGGCCTGGAAGGACATATCAATTCGCTGGAAAAGCACCTGCTCGACAACTTCGACGACTTCTTTACGTGGCGCGACATCAATGAGGGGAAGGCCGAAGCGCAGAATCTCGAGATCCCCGATTTCCGCGAGTATAAGGTCAATCTGCTGGTCAACAACAAAAATCTCAAGGGGGCGCCGGTCATCTACGAGACCAACCCGACCTTCCAGAACATCATGGGCTACTTCGAGTACGAGGAACTGCACAATTCGATCTTCACCGATTTCACCAAGATGAAGCCGGGCGCGCTCCACTACGCCAACGGCGGCTTCCTCATCGTGCAGGCCAACGATATACTCAAGAACTACTACGCCTGGACCGCGCTCAAGCGTTCGATGCGCAACCGCGTGCTGAAAATGGACGACATCGATGTCGACTTCCGCTACCGCGTCAACATCTTCCCTAAACCGGAACCGGTCCCGCTGAACGTGAAACTCATCATGATCGGCGACGACTACCTCTACCATATGCTCTACACCTACGACGACGATTTCAACCGCATATTCCGCGTCAAGGCCGATTTCGAGTCGACCACCGACATCACCGCGCGCAACACCGACGGGCTGGTCAGGTTCATCGCCCGCATCGTGCAGGAGGACTGCGCGCTCGATTTCGATGTGACCGCGATGCGCCGCATACTGCATTATTCCTCGCGGCAGGCGGAGGATCAGAAGAAATACCGCGTCGGCGCCTCCGATCTGGTCGACATCATCCTCGAGAGCGACTTCTGGGCGCGCAAAGACAAGCGGAAGATCGTCAACGAAGATTCGGTCCGCAGGGCGATCGCGATAAAGGAGAGCCGCCACGCGAAGTTCAAGAAACATTATTATGAATCGATAGACCGCGACATCATCCTCATCGATGTGGCGGGCGAGAAGGTCGGCATGATAAACGGGCTGGCGGTCTACAGCGTCGGCGACTTCAGTTTCGGCGTCCCCTCGCGGATAACGGCCAAGGTCTTCGCCGGCCGCGGCGGTATCATCAATGTCGATCGCGAAGTGCGGCTGTCGGGGCGGATACACGACAAGGGGGCACTCATCCTCGCCGGCTTCCTGGGCGACATCTTCGCGCAGGACAAATCGTTGTCGCTTTCGGCCTCCATCACCTTCGAACAGAACTACGGCGGGGTGGACGGCGACAGCGCCAGTTCCACCGAACTCTACGCGCTCCTTTCGGCGCTCGCCGAGGTGCCCATCAAGCAGTCGATCGCGGTCACCGGTTCGGTCAACCAGATGGGCGAGATACAGCCCATCGGCGGAGTGAACGAGAAGATAGAGGGCTTTTTCGAGATCTGCAAGATAAAGAAACTCACCGGTGCGCAGGGGGTCATCATCCCGCGCCAGAACATCGAACACCTGAACCTTTCCGATGAAGTGGTGGAGGCGGTCCGGAAAAAGAAATTCCGCATCTATGCGATAGCCTCCATCATGGAGGGGATAGAGATACTCACCGGCCTGCCGACCGGCAACCGTCTCAAGAACGGCAAGTTCACCCCCGGCAGTCTGTTCGACAAGGTCGACCAGCGGATCCGTAAACTCAACCGCATCAAGTAGGGGGATGTCCGCATGCCGATGCTCAAGCTTGAACACCGCACCGAAAAGAACCGCACCGAGATATGGAAGTGGATAGAGGAACATCTCGAGCGGGAACTGAAATACAAGGTCCCGCGCGAAGAGTTCCAGATCGTCGAGTCGGTGAACGACTGCACCTTCATCATCAAGGGGAAGAATGTCGGCGCACAGGTCCATGTGGCCGATAAACTCGTTTCGATCGAACTGAACATCCCGCTCCTGTTCGTGCCGTTCAAACCGATGATCGATGCCGGCGTCCGCGACGCGCTCAAGGAATTATGACCGACTCCTACCGGACCCTCGTCGGGGTCTGCGGTCCCTATGAACTGAAGGAAAAGGCGTCGCGATTCCTCGCCCACGCCGCACCCGTCGCGACGCTCGAGGAGGCGGAGCGCTTCGTCGTTTCGCTGAAGAAACGCTATCACGACGCCGCCCATGTCGGCTGGGCCTGCCGGTTCGGTGACGGAGCCGAAAGTTCATTCCGTTACAGCGACGACGGCGAACCGTCCGGGTCGGCCGGTCTGCCGATACATCAGGAATTGGTCCGTGCGGAACTGTTCAACGTGGTCTGTGCGGTGGTCCGCTATTTCGGCGGGGTGAAACTGGGGACCGGCGGTCTTGCCCGCGCCTTCGGCGGCGCGGCGCGCGGCCTGCTCGATACCGCCGGGGTACGCACGGTGCTGGTCACTGAGTTGGTTTCACTGAAAAGCCCCTTCGAACTGGTCGGCACGGTGATGCATCTGGCCGGTCAGTTCCCCGGCGCGGCGATAGTGTCGCAGGAGTATGATGAAGAGGGGGTGTGCGTCGAAGTGGCGGTGCCGCGGTCGATGGCCGAACGGTTCCGCGACGCCGTCGTCGAGAGAAGCAGCGGCCGGATACGCATGGGGTCAGGCAACTTGTGCGCCTGACCCCTTTCTGACCCCTTTCCGGCCGGTCAGTCGTGCGCCTGGCCCCTTTCCGGGGCGATGGCCTGACGGATGTCGTCGAAATAGGCCTTGAAGATGCCGGCGATGTCGCCGTCGCTGGTGACGAACAGCACTTCGCGGTTCCGGTAGCAGCCCGCCTTGGTCCAGTTCATCGAACCGAACACGAGCGCCGCGCCGTCGTCGACGACGGCGAATTTGTGGTGAAAGTTCATCGGCTGGCCCTCGATGTCGATCAACCGGTCGAAGAGGACCGTTGCCCCCATACTCTCAAGATAGTTCGCCGCCTTCAGATTGACGGCGGGGCCGCCTTCGGCCGTCCAATCGTCCAGAAGCAGCACGGTTCTGCGGTCTTTCTTCAGCATCTTTTTAAGTCCGGTCATCAGCGGTGTGCCGATGGTCATCGTATACATGGCCACCGACAGTTCTTTCTTTGCGGTGAGCAGGTACTCCTTGGCAACGCGGCAGCCCTTTCCGGGGAGGAACAGGAGGGCGCCGTATTCCACCGGGCAACCGGTCTCACAGCGCTTCTCCACGCGCATCTCCTCGAGCGCGGAGAGCTCCGCGGCGAGCAGGGCGGCCAACTTCGGGGCGTCATGGAAGAGTATCGCGGCATTCTTCGACAGCCCCGCCGTGAGATTGCGCGAGGAGAGCAGCACGCTGCGGTCGTCGGCCACAAGGAACTTCTCGTGCAGTATCCCTTTTGCGGGATGCAGTTCTATCAGCGGGAAGTCCGGTTTTCGCTCGAAGCCGTTGCGCCCCGCGATGACCGACACCGCAATGCCGCGTGCGGCCGCTTTTTCCAGCGCCGCGACCGGCGGTGAGATGCCGATGGTGTAGGTGACGGCGCGGATATTGCGCGTGGCGCGGTCGATGAACGCGACGGCGGCCGGTTCCACCGCATCGTCGAAAAAGATCTCTCCGCCGGCGAATTCGTACTGGTCGCGGACGGTGGTGGCGGGGGGGGAGGGCGCAGGTTCCCGGAGGTCGGAGCCCTGTTCCTCCGCGTCGATGGCGTCGGTCGTCGCCGGAGGAAGCAGCACCTCTTCGAGCGGCGGTGCCTCGGGTATCACGAAGAGATAGAGAAGAAAACCCAGCGCGAGCAGAGCGACCGTTTCAAGCAGGGAAACGATGCGCGCCGGCAGGTTGCGTATCTTTGGTGTCAGCAGCACGTGGAGTTAAGACAGTTCTGTATCTTGCGTATCTTTTCCAGCATGCGGGAGAACTGGGAGAAATTGAGCGACTGGAAGCCGTCGGAAAGGGCGTTGGAGGGGTCGAAATGGATCTCGACCATGAGCCCGTCAGCACCGAGCAGTACCGCCGCCTCGCTGACCGCCGGGATATAACGGGCGACACCCACGCCGTGCGACGGGTCGAGCAGTACCGGCAGGTGGGAAAGATCCTTCAGCATCGGGATGGCGGCCATGTTCACCGCGTTGCGGCTCGCGTCGTCGAAGGAGATGGAGCCGCGTTCGCACAGGATGACATTCTCATTGCCTTCGAGTAGCACATATTCGACCGAGAGCAGGAAGTCCTCTATGCGGGCCGAAGGCGCCCGCTTGATAAGAAGAGGTTTGCCGCTTTTGCCGAGTTCCCGCAACAGGGTGAAGTTGTACATGTTCCGCGCGCCGACCTGTATGATGTCGACATGTTCGAGGAATAGGTCAAGGCTCCGCAGGTCGACGATCTCGCTCACGCTCTTCATGCCGTAGCGGCGGGCCACCGAACTCAGGATGCGCAGGCCCTCGTCGCCGAGCCCCTGAAAACTGTAGGGCGAGGAGCGCATCTTGTAGGTGCCGCCCCGCAGGAGTTTGATGCCGAGGCTCGAAAGGAACGCGGCGATGCGGTCGAACGATTCCTCGCTTTCGACACTGCAGGGACCCGCGATGAAGCGGAAATCGTCGCCGATGCGCACGCCGTCGCCGAGATCGACGATGGTTCTCGGGCGATATTCCTTGGTCACCATGTAGTAGGGACTGGAGATGCGGAGCACCTTGTCGACCCCGTCGATCGAACGGAACCGGCTGATATCGCTTGCGGTAAGATCGCCGAGGACCGGGATGACGGTGTATTTGACCCCTTCAAGCACATTATACTGGAAGCCGCCGGCCATCAGACGGCTGCGCACATCCTCCAGCACCTCTTTTCGGTCGCGTTTAAGAACGATGATCATGAAAACCCCTTTTTTCTTTTCGCGCTTTTCGCGAATATACCGGACCGCTGTCGGGACGCGGTCGGGAACAGTATAGTCAGCGGCAAAAAAAATGACAAATTTTATTTACAAAAAAAAAGCGTTTGCGTATAATTCCCTGTTTATTTTGGAACCCTTCCTTTTTCTTCGGGGTGTCTGGTCATGCGCCGTTCGTTCCTGTTCCTTTTTCTCCTTGTCGGCTGGTGTTCTGTCGGGGCCAAAAGCGACTACGCCGTGCTGAAGCTCTGCTTTGAGAAAGAGGGCGCCCCCTTCCTGATCTCCACCAAGGACAAAAAGACGGGAGAACAGGAGGGTTTCCAGCAGGTCAAGGACACCGAACTCTGGATGCGCAAGATGAAGGTGTTCGTCGACTATCAGCCGGTATTCTCTTTCAAATCGGTCAGCGACCACTGTATCGCCGTTTCACGCATACCGGCAGGATCCCATACCGTCACGATCGACTTCAAAGGCGCCGCCTATACCACCCTCGTCGCCCCCGCGGGCGTCACCAAGAAGTTCAAGCCCGATCTTCTTTTCGAGGCGGCCATGAAGGTGGAGGACGGTCCCACCGCGCGCGTCGACATACAACAGGGACAGGACCGGGTGTCGCTTTACCAGACGGTCGACAATCAACCGGTCGCCGGTTGCGAAAAAGGCTGCACGATACCGGTGGATGTCCCGGTCTATTTCATGATCCGCTCCGATGACGAAAAGGTGGAGTGTCCCGTCCAGTACGAACTGATAGTGCCCAATAAACGAGACCGGGATCTCGGTTGCTATGATGTCGCGGCCATCACGGCGCAATTGCAGGCTTTCGTCAAAACGAGCAACAGCAAATGCCGCGTGAACATCGAATACGCCTTCTTCCGGGTTTACGGCGACGGGTGTATCGTGACGCTCGAACCTGATGCGAACGGTCTGCGGCCGAAGGATCCGGAGATACGACTCCTGCCGCTCGAAAAGCAGAAACTCCGCTATTTTCTGCAGGTCAATGACGGCGAGAAAAAGAACCACATCTTCTCCTCCGCGGACAAGAAGGGGGAGGTCCTCACCCCCAAAGAGGGAGAGGTGATCACGCTCATCGAGGTCCACGAGCAATGAAAATAGGCCTTTTCATATCGGGCAGCGGCACGAATATGGATGCGGTGATCCGCTCGTGGCGCACCGGCCGTTTTTCCCGGGTGGAGGAGGTCAGTTTCGTCCTCTCCGACAAACCCGAGGCCCCGGGGCTGGCCAAGGCGGCCCGCGCCGGTGTGCCGGCGCTGGTGGTCGTCCGGCTGAAAGGCGAAACGCGCGAAGCGCATGAGACACGCATCCTCGAGGCGATCGCCCCCTACGAGGTGGAACTGATCGTGCTCGCGGGTTTCATGCGGGTGTTGTCGCCCCATTTTCTGTCCCGTTTCAAGGGAAAGGTCATCAACATACATCCCTCGCTCCTTCCCGCCTTCCCGGGGATCGATGCTCAGCATCAGGCGTTCGATCACGGCGTCAAGGTGACCGGCTGCACCGTTCACTTCGTCGACGAGAGCCTCGATGGCGGGCCGATCCTTCTGCAGAGGGCGGTCGAACGGCGCGATCACGACACCGCCGAGGATCTGCGCCTGCGCATACTCGCCGAGGAGCACGAACTGCTCAGCAAGGCGGTGGAACTGATAACGACCGGAAGGTACCGCGTCAATAACAGATATGTCAGTTGTGGAGAGGAGTCATGAAAGCCAAGATCATCCTGCTTTCGTTGGTTTCGATCGCCCTGGTGTTCGGGGCGGCTTATCATCTGCTGGTCAACCAGACCAAGCGTCAGATCGTTGAGACCCTCGAGGACAGCGTTTCGCGCGCGACGTCGCTGTACAAATACATCAGCGCCGCCGAGACGCTCGACCGCATCCGCAACGCCGAAGAGATCGCGGCGCGCAAGGAGATGCTCGATGTCTTCGATCCGGCGGCCTATGTGGCCAACCCGGTCGAAGCGGCGCAGAAGATACAGGTAGAACTCAACGTCATCAACAAGTTCTCCGACAACTCCGATGTGCTGTTCATCACCGACACCGCCGGGACTGTTCTCGCGAAGAACCTTGACGACACCCTCAAGGGGGTCAGTTTCAAGGAGAATCTCCTCGTCAGCAACGCCATATCGGGTCGCAGTGACGAGGACATCTTCGAGATCCTCGGCAAGCGGATGAAGGTCGTGTCGGTCCCCATCCGCAAGGACGGTCGGATCATCGGCACCTTCAACTCGGCCAACATCATCGACTCGCAGATGGCGAAGGACGATTTCAGCAACCTTACCGAGGAGACCAACGAGGAAAAGGGGAGCAACCCGCTCATGTTCGCCTTTGTCGAGAAGCAGAAGGTGCTCGGTTCCACCATGCCGCCCGAACTGCACGAGGCGCTCAAACGCTACATGGAAGGGAAGCCCGAGATAGTCGAGAACGCGATAAAGGAATCGGAGCGCAAGCACGAATTCAGGACGGCACTCAACGGCGAGAAGTTCTATGCCAACATCGCGGTTCATGAACACCTCGGACAGGAAAAACAGGTCTGCTACCTG
The DNA here is from genome assembly GCA_937871295.1 of uncultured bacterium. Taxonomy (GTDB): domain Bacteria; phylum UBP6; class UBA1177; order UBA1177; family JAKLFG01; genus CALMRE01. Next base: position 9,168 of record CALMRE010000219.1, read on the forward strand.
TTCATCAGTTCGGTCGACAAGGGACTGCAGTCGCTTTCCGCGAGCCGCAACAACTTCATCTGGATAACCATCATCGTGCTCATCCTCGCCGTCATACTCGGGATCGTCATCGAGGAACAGTCGCAGGTGCCTATCAGCCGCTTCACCGAAGGGATGATCGAGATCATCCACGGCAACCGCAAGTTCCGTTTCAGCAACGAGGCCGAAGGGGTGGAGGGGCAGCTCAATCAGAACGCGAATATGATGATCGCGGCGCTCTTGGGCGAACGGGTCCCCGACGAGAAGAACGGGACCGAGAAGATCGGTACCATGAAAGCGGAGGAATGACCTTATGGCCTTCAACAGCTTCAACAAGATCATGATCCTCGGCCGGCTCGGCCGTGCCCCGGAACTCAAGTATTCGACGGCGGGGAATCCGATCACCAAGTTCACCGTCGCCACCAACGAACGGCTGAAAGGTACCGGCGGTCAGGCGGAGGAACACACCGAATGGCATAAGGTGGTGGTGTTCGGCGCGGCGGCCGAGAACTGCTCGAAATTCCTCAAGCAGGGGTCGCTGGTCTTCGTCGAGGGTAAACTGCGGACCCGCAAATACACCGACAAGGACAATGTCGAGAAGTACTTCACCGAGGTCATCTCCGACATGGTTCACTTCCTCGACGCCGGCGGCGAGTCGGGCGGCGGAGAAGCGGGCGGCGGCAAAGGAGCCCCGCGCGGCGAGGAACGCACCTATCAGAAGAACACCCCGAAGGCGAAAGAAGAGGAATTCAATGGCGCCCTCTCCGACGCCATCAAGGGCGCACCCGACGGCGACGACGATCTGCCGTTCTAGTCACGGTATCAGGTAACTTCTACCCTTTTTCACCACCAGTCCTTCGGTGCACAGTTCGCCGAGTATCTTCGTGAAGCGGGCCTCATCGAGCGCCTCGATCTTAAGGTCGAGCGCCGCGGCGGCCGAAAGCCGTTTTTCAGTGAGCGCTCCTTTTGCCAACGCGCGGAGTATCGCGCCACGGAGCTGACGGTCGCTTCCCTCGAAGCGCGACTGCCGGGTATGATGCGCCGAACGGCGCGAAGGGTTCGGATGAAGTTTCTTCAGATGAACGCCGTAGTCCATCAGCGCGTAATACCAGCGGCGCGGATCATCGCGGTCAAGGGTCGAATCGATGAGCGGCATCAATTCGCGGTCGCTCACCTTTTCCCGGCCGGGGAAGAAATGGTGCAGATAAACGGCGCGGATGTTGGTCTCGATAAATATGTGCGGCTGGTTGTGGGCGAAGGTGAGGACGGCGCGGGCGGTGTAGGGGCCGATGCCGGGAAGGGCGGTCAGCGCTTCGATGGAGTCGGGGAGGATGCCGCCATGCCGCGTCAAAGTGGCCTCGGCGCATTTTTTGAGGAAAAGCGCCCGCCGGTTGTAGCCGAGTCCCTGCCAGAGGGCGAGCACCTCGCGCAGGGGGGCGGCGGCAAGCGTCGCGATGTCGGGGAACCGCGCGATGAAGCGGGGGAAGTAGGCGGCGACGCGGTCGGTACGGGTCTGCTGGAGCATCACCTCCGACACGAGTATCTCGTACGGATCGGTCGTGAGACGCCAGAGGAAACTGCGGCCGTGTTTCTCGAAGTGGCCGAGCACCGTTTCGCGGAAATGTCGTATCTCGTCGCGTCTCATGGGGAAGGGTATACCGGAAAAAGAAGGGGAGGTCAACAGAGTATTGTTGCCTTACACCGCCGCCTGCGCTACTATCGGCCGGTAACGGAGGGGCCATGACGGGAACCGGCATCTACATCCATATTCCCTTTTGCGTGTCGCGCTGCGGTTACTGCGATTTTTTCTCGACGGTGCCGAAGGCGGGCGAGATCAAGGCGGCCTACGGGGCGCAGGTGGTCGCGGTGCTGAAAAAAGAACTCGCGACGGTGTCGGCCGAAGAGATCGTTTCGCTCTACATCGGCGGCGGAACCCCATCGACGATGCCGGGGCGCTTCTTCGCCGCCGTCGGGCGGGCGTTGGCCGCTGCGAACATCGATACCGATAAGATAGAATTCACCGTCGAGACGAATCCGGCCGATGTCACCGCGCCGTTCCTGCGGACGCTCAAGAAATGCGGCGTCAACCGGCTCTCGCTCGGCACCCAGTCAGCCGACGATGCGGTGCTTAAAGCGATGGGACGCCGCGCGTCGCGGGCGATGCTCGCCACGGTGCTGCCGCTTGCGCGCAAGGAGTTCGGCAATATCTCCTACGATATCATCTATGGTTTCGGGAAACGGCCGCGCGATCTGGCGGCGGAACTCGGCTGGCTTTTTGATCTCGCCGTGCCCGACCATGTTTCGACCTACTGCTACACCCGGCCTGAGCGGCCCAAGGCGCCGCGTCTTGCCGCCGAGGATACCGTGACGGCGGAGGAAGAGGCGATCCACCGGTTCCTCGCCGCCCGCCGGTTTTCCCGCTACGAGGTGAGCAACTGGGCGCGCCGCGGGTTCGAGAGCGTCCACAACCGTCTCTACTGGTCGTGGGACCGCTACATCGGCATCGGCGCCGGGGCGCACGGCTTCACCCCGGCCGACGGGGTCCGCTACCATTATCCCGAGTCGGTCATGGCGTTCATAAAGGACCCGCTGCCGGTCGTGGAGCGCTCACCGCGCGATGTAAAGATGCGCGAGTTCGTGATGATGGGACTGCGTACGAAAGAGGGGATACGGCTCGCGCAGTTCAGGAAACTCTTCGGCGTCGACATCGCCGCAATCATGTCGGTGGTCACGCGGGAACGCTTTATTGACGCCGGATACGCGACACTCACTAAGACGCGGCTTGCGGCGACTACGCGCGGGTTCGACCTGCTCAACAGTTTTATCTGCGCACTCTTTGACGACATCGAACGCTACGCGAGGGGCCATGAAAGATAATATCGATACGCGCTACACCGCCGACGGGCTGAAGGTGATCGGGGTGGACGAGGCGGGGCGCGGCCCGCTGTGCGGCCCGGTCGTCGTCGGCGCGGTCCATCTGCTTGCGCCGGTTAAGGGACTCGACGATTCGAAGAAACTCTCTGAACATCAGCGCGAGGCGCTCGTGCCGCTCATCCTCGCGAACAGCATCTGGCAGGTCTATTCGGTGCTCCCGTGCATCATCGACGAGTTGAACATCCTGCACGCGACGCTGTGGGGGATGGGGCGGGCGGCCGGGAAGGTGTTCGACCGGCTCGCGGGGGAGAAGATGATCCTCATCGACGGCAACCGTCTTATTAAAAGGTTCGCGCGCGAGGAGGCGGTGGTGAAGGGTGACAGTAAAAGCGCGAGCATTGCGGCGGCCTCGATACTGGCGAAGGTGCATCGCGACCGCATCATGAAGCGGTGGGCGCTCATCTATCCGCAGTATGGGCTGGCCGAGCACAAAGGCTATCCGACCGACAGCCACTACGCCGCGCTCGCACTACATGGCCCGACACCGATACACCGCCGCAGTTTCCGCCTGACCGCAAGGCCTGAACAGACCTCGCTGTTCTGATTTCTTGATTTTGTGCGACGGGGCACTAGACTCACGCCGGGTTATGTAGTGAATGGAGGACCTCATGTCTCTGAAACGGCTCCTCATCGACGGCGAAACGCTGACCATCCGCGATGTGTACGAAGTCGCCTGCTGTGACCGCCCCGTCGGCATCGCCCCCGCGGCGGTGAAAAAGGTCGAGAAATGCCGCCGCTTCGTCGACAAACTCCTGACGCAGGATAAACCGGTCTACGGCATCAACACTGGCTTTGGCATACTGAGCGAAGTGGCGATCCCCAAAGACCACCTCGACGACCTCCAGATAAACCTCATCCGCAGCCACGCCATCGGCATCGGCGACCCGTTCGACCGCGCGACCGTCCGCGCCATCATGCTGCTGCGCGCCAACGTGCTGGCCAAAGGCTTCTCCGGCGTGCGCCTCTCGACGCTTGAACATCTGGTCGAGTTCATCAACGCCGACATCATCCCCTACATCCCGCAGAAAGGATCGGTCGGCGCGTCGGGCGACCTCGCCCCGCTGTCGCACCTTGCCCTTGCCCTGTGCGGCGAAGGCTACTGCCTCGGTGACGGTATGTTGCCGGTCGATACGGCCGGAGTGCTGAAAAAGAAAAAAGTGACGTCGATAACGCTCAAGGCGAAGGAGGGGCTCGCTCTCATCAACGGAACGCAGGTGATGACCGCCGTGGGGGCGCTCACCATCCACCGGCTGAACGATCTGGTGAAACTCGCCGACATAGCGCTGGCGCTCACCGTCGACGCGATGCTCGGTACCGACCGCGCCTTCGACGACAAGGTGAACCGCGTTCGCGCCCATCCCGGCCAGTTCGAGGTATCGCGCAATGTCCGCAAACTCCTTGCTGGTTCATCCATCCGCGAATCGCACCGCTGCTGCACCAAAGTGCAGGATTCCTACAGCCTCCGCTGCGCCCCGCAGGTCCACGGCGCCATCCGCGACGCGCTGAACCACGCTGCCGAGGTGATCACGACCGAGATAAATTCTTCGACCGACAACCCGCTCATCTTCCCCGACGAGCAGGAGACGATATCGGCGGGCAACTTCCACGGTGAGCCGGTGGCGCTGGTGATGGACTACCTCACCGCGGCGGTGAGCGAACTGGGAAACATCGCCGAGCGGCGTATCGAACAGCTCGTCAACCCGGTCTTTTCACAGGCGCCCGCTTTCCTTATAAAGAACAAAGGGCTCAATTCGGGCTTCATGATCGTGCAGGTGGCGGCGGCGAGCTTAGTCTCCGAATCGAAGTCGCTCTCATTCCCCGCGTCGGTCGACTCCATCCCCACCTCCGCCGGCAAAGAGGACCATGTCAGCATGGGGACCATATCGGCGCGGAAGTGCGCGCAGGTGACCGAGAACACCGCCTGCGTCATCGCGCTGGAACTGCTTACCGGCTGTCAGGCGCTCGAATTCCGCAAGCCGCTCAAGACCGGTATCGCCCTGCGGGCGGTCCATAAGCGGATACGGAGCGAGGTCCCGTTCATGGACCACGACTACTTCCTCCATCCCGCCTTCGCGAAGGTCCGGGCGATGGAAACGGAACTCGTCCATATCGCCGAGAAGGCGGTGTGCGGTCTCGAATAATTCCCCGTTAATTCTCCGCGGGATCTTTTTTCTTAATTTTATTCTGCATGCGGCTCAGCATGTCGAGCGCCATCTCTTTCTCGGTGAGCCCGCCGGGGACCCCTTCGGTCAGTCCCGCCTCGGCGAGGAATACCGACGCGGCGGTCATCTCGCTCTTGCCGCGCACCTTGACCATGCGCGGGATGGTGAGGTGGAGCCGTTCGCGGGCGCGGGTGAAGGCGACATAGCAGAGCCGCCGTTCCTCTTCGATGTTCCCTTCGTCGAGCGCCATCCGGTTGGGAAGGCCGCCCTGATAGAAACCGGGGATGAAGACGGCATCGAACTCGAGCCCCTTGGCGCTGTGGGCGGTGATGATGCTGACGCCCCCCTTCTTTTCGTCCTCGTCGGCCGACTGGATGAGCATCGCGGCGTTGATGAAATCTATCCAGAATTCCATCGGGCCGAGGTTCTTCTTCTCGGCGCGGTGATAGCTGACGGCGCTCACGAATTCGCGGATGTTCTCGAGCCGAATGCCTGCTGCCTCGTCGCTCTCGCCGCTTTTGAGGACCGCCTCTTCGATGCCGGTCGCCCGGATAAGCTCTTCGGCAAAGGGGGCCGGTTCAAGCGCGCGGAGTTTGGCGATGAGTTCGCGGTGCATCGTCCCGAATGCGCCGATGGCACTCTGTTGCGCCGGGGTGAGTATCGTGTAATCGGCGGCCCGCTGGGTGACGCCGATGGCGGGCGATTTTTCGACCGTGGCGATCTCGAAGAGTTTCTCGACCGCCGCCGCGCCGATGCCGCGGGCGGGATAGTTGATGATGCGGCGCAGGCTGATCTCGTCGTCGGGGTTGACGAGTATCCGCAGGTAGGCGAGGATATCCTTTATCTCTTTATTCTCGAAGAACTTCTGGCCGCCGATGACGCGGTAGGGGACGCGCGAGCGGGCGAAGGCCTTTTCGAACGGGAGCGTCTGGGCATTGGTCCGCACCATGACGGCGCAGGCGGTATACTTCTTTCCGGCGACGACGAGCTTCGCGATCTCACCTGCCACCTGTTCCGCCTCCTCGATCTCGTCAAGCGCGGTGGCGACCGTTATCGGCGTGTAGCCTTCGGCCTTCTTGCGGGCGAAGACCGTCTTGGGCGAACGGGTCTTGTTGAAGCCGATGAGCCGCCCGGCGGTCGCGACGATCTCGCTCACCGACCGGAAGTTCTCCTCCATCTTGACGATGCGGGTGCCGGGGAAATCGTCGGCGAATTCGAGAATGTTCTCGACCCGCGCGCCGCGCCAGCTGTAGATGCTCTGGTCGTCGTCGCCCACCGCGCAGACATTGCCGTGGACCGACGAGAGCTGGCGGATGAGCCGGTACTGCGCCCGGTTGGTGTCCTGATATTCGTCGACCATGAGGTAGCGCCAGTGGGTTGCGTACTTCTTCCGGAGTTCTTCGTCGCGGTCGAGCAGTTCGAGCGGCTTCATGATGAGATCGTCGAAATCCATCGCCGCCGCCGCCTTGAGCGTCCGCTGGTACGGTTCATAGAGCCGTCGCGCGACGGTGCGGCGGATGTCGCCGAGGAAGAAACTTTTGTCGTCCAGCAGCGCCGGATCGTTCTTGAGCGACGATACGATGCCGATGAGGGTGTGGGCCGAATACTGTTCGCGCGATACCCGTTCCTCCGCCATCACCTTCTTCATCAGTTCGACCTGTTCATAGGGTGAATAGATGACGAAGTGGGCGGGGTAGCCGATCTTCTTGTGCTCCCGTTTCAGTATCTGGAGACCGAGCGCGTGAAAGGTGCAGATGGTGACCCGTTTGGCGGTCGCCGGATCGTCGATGAGCGTTCCGGCCCGTTCGCGCATCTCTTTGGCCGCCTTGTTGGTGAAGGTGACGGCGAGTATCTCTTCGGGCGGCACCTTTTTCTGGCCGATGAGGTAGGCGATGCGGCAGGTGATGACGCGGGTCTTGCCCGATCCGGCGCCGGCGAAGACAAGGAGCGGTCCGTCGGTGGTGGTGACCGCCTCGCGCTGAGCCGCGGAGAGGCGAAGTTTCGCTATGTCAAAGGAGGTGGCGATGGCTGCTTACTTGAGACCCTGCAGAAGAACGATGCCGCCGACCATCGCGAAGATCGCGAACGATTCGACGATGCCGGGGCTGGCGAACGCGAGACCGGCGATGGAGGGTTTCTTGGCGACCGCGAGTATCGCCGACGAACAGGCTTTACCCTGATAGATCGCCGAGAACATCAGAGCCACGCCGCAGGCGACGCCGATGGCGAACAGCGGTCCGGTCGATTTGCCCGCCTCGGTCAGCGCATTTATCTTGTCGCTCATGAGGATCATCAGAACGAAGCCGTAGATGGTCTGCGACGCAGGCATCGCCGAAAGGGCGACGAACAGGCCGTGACCTTCGTCGGTCTTCGACATGATACCGTGCGAGGTCATGCCGGCAAGGCCGCAGCCGATGGCCGAGCCGCAGGCGGCCAGACCGAGACACAAAATGGGGCCGAACGAACCGAGATCGGAAAACATAGGGTCCTCCTTTTATTTAGGAATGATCATCCGCATATCAAAAGAGCCGCGCCCATCATACTCGGAACAAAAAGAAATGCAAAAAACGGGAGGAGCTCGTTTCTTCTTGCATTTTCGAGCTCTTCCGCCTATCATCGCCCGATTGATCCGGTAGGAGGTGTAGCGATGCGGAACATGCTGTTGGTGCTCGCGATCGTCGTGACGGCGATGAGCTTTGCCTGCAAGAAGGAAACGGTGATCGAACGGGCGGCAGACCCGGCGCTGGGACAGGAGCTTATCGCCGTCATCGAGAAAGGCGACGAAGCGGCGGCCTTCGAACTGATGAAGAAGGGGGCCGATATCAACGCGCGGCAGAAGGGGACCGCCTACACTCCGTATGTGATCGCGGCGAAGAACTGCCTGACCACGACGGTCCGCCGGATCGAGGAGCGGGGCGCCGACCTGACGCTTGAGGTCTCGTCGGCCAATACGGTCGTGAAGTCGGCCTACCTCAACGCGGCCATGGCGGGCTGTCTGGATACCGTGCGTTACTTTGTCGAGGAGAAGCATCTCGACATCAATACGCGTCATCATGTCTGGAACGAGACGATACTCCACAAGGCGGTGCAGAAACATAACGGATCGCTTGCCCGCTATGCTTTGGAGCGGGGGGTGGACCGGAACATCCGGGACAACAATCAGCGCACGGCGCTCGATCTGGCCAAAGAGATCGGGGCGACCGAGGTAGCGGCGCTCATAGAGAAGTATCCGGTGAAGTGATCGGGATCGTTCAGGTCGGGATATATTCGTTCTTGTCCGATTTCCAGATCAGATAATCGCGGTACTCCTTGTCGATGAGGTCGGAGTTGCCGCTGTTGTAGACCATGATATTGCGCAGGAAGATGAAGGAGTCGAGTTCAAGATCGCGCAACTGGACCGCGAAACCGTCGGTATCCTTGCGCGCCACCGTCCCCTTGACCGTCACCCCCATCTCGGAGTGTTCGCTCGACAGTTCGAGCCGCACATCGACCGCGGTCCCCATCGCCAGTTCGGGACCCTTCGCGAAGTAGATGCCCGAAAGACTCAGGTTGCGCACCTCGCACGGGATCTCGGCGCCGTTATGAAGTATCCGGGCGGCGACCTCGAAGTCGACCCGTGAAAGCATCCGTTTGACCATCACACCACTCGTAGTGAACAACTAACGCCCGCATACTATATGCGCCGGAACGGTTTGTCAACAAACAGAGGGGTCAGTCCTCGACATTAGACATTTCTCTGCTCTATTTCGACAAGTTGTGATCGATAGTCGCCGCGATATCCCGCAGTCGTTTGTTCTGTGTCATGGCTTCATCCAAGCGCCCCGTCAGCTTGGAAACTGCCTGTCCCTTCATATCGAAACGCGCGCCGATCTCCGCCAAGGAGCCCGCTCCGTGCCGCCGCAGCGCCCACAGGTACCACTTGAACGAATCGTCGCCGCGCCGTTTCTCGATGGGCGCGCCCTCTTTGAGCTTCAGCGCCTTGCGCACCGCCGCCGCTACCGCTTCTTCGCTTCCGGCCAGCAGTCGCCGCGCCTCGGGCATATGCGCCACCGGCGTTTCCCGCAGGCGCACCTTCATCTCGTCCACGAAATCTTCGCCGCCGAGCAGCGAGTTCGCGCCGTAGATGCTTGCGGCGTCGGGTTTGCGCCTCCATACCTCGTCGATGATGGCGAGGTAGTTCTTCCGGCCGCCGCAGAGTTTCATGACCTCGTCGGTGGTCACCGTGAGCGTCAGTTCGTTCTTCTTCGCGGGCGGGTTCTTGCCGATGTAGTGCGCCATGCTCGACCACCGCCACGCTTCGGGGCTTTTCACCAGCCCGGCGCGCACCGGATTGAGGTGGATGTAGGCCGACACCGTCGCGAGGTAGCGTTCCTCCTCGACGAGCACCGACTTGAAGCGGCCTTGGAACAGCGATCCGACGAGTTGATGCCGCGCCCGGTACCACGATGCGTAACTTGAATTGAGAGTATGCATCGCCCGCGAGAGGTTGGCGTCGGGGGTGCCGACGAGCAGGTGGTAATGGTTGTCCATCAGGCAGTAGCCGTGCACGACGAGGTTGAACCGTATCTGTACGACGGCGAGGCGCCCGAGGAACTCTTCGCGGTCCTTGTCGTCGGTGAAGATCGCTTCGCGGCGGTGTCCGCGGTTGATGACATGGTAGAGCGCGTTCTCATACGCGAGGCGCAATGGGCGGGCCATGGATTCCTCCGTCGGTCAGTACGGCGGAGAGATATCAGAACGATCAACTCAAGTCAAGAAATGTCTTATGTCGAGGACTGACCCCTCTGCATTGACTATCCTTCTTTCCTCTGCTATTGTGGCGGGCGTATGTGGTAATGGTGAGGACAACTTGCAGAAAATTGTCTGGATAACGATCCCTCTTCTGATCGTCGGTGTCATCGGTTGGCTCATCTTCGTCAATGCCGACCGGGCGAAACCCGCCCGCGCTGCGGCGACGGTCGCTCCGCTGCAGGTGCACGAGGGGCCAACGCCCGTTTTCGTCTCCATTCCGCCGCTGAAATATATCGCCGAACGGATCGGCGGCGACCGGGTCACGGTCACCGCGTTGGTCCGCCCGGGAGCAGATCCGCACACTTTCGAGCCGTTGCCCGATCAGATGGCGGGGTTGTCGACGGCGAAATTCTTTTTCCTTGCCGGCGATCCTTCGGAACTGGCGTGGCGCGACAAGGTGCGCGGTTCGTACCCCGATCTTACTTTCATAGAGACCGGCGCCGCCGTCATCAAGCGGCCGGCCGATGGAGAAGAGGAGCACCACGGCGGCGTCGATCCGCACATCTGGCTGGCGCCCGAGCTGTTGCGCATTCAGGCCCGTTCGATGGCGGCGGTCTTCATGACGGCCGACAAGCCGAATGCGGCCTATTACAAGGAACGGCTCGATGTCTTTACCGTCGCGATGGATGCGCTCGACGGCCGGATAAAGGAGTTGCTCGCGCCGTACAAGGGGCGCAGTTTCATCGTGTTCCATCCCTCGTGGGGCTATTTCGCCGACGCCTACGGCCTGAAACAGGTGCCGATCGAGATGGCGGGCAAGGGGCCGGGGGCGCGTCATCTGGCGGCGGTGACCGACATCGTGCGGCGTGAAAAGGTTTCCGCGATCTTCGCCGCCCCGCAGTTCCCGGTAGGCGAGGCGCAGTCGGTCGCCGACGCGACCGGGGCGAAGGTCGTTACGATCGATCCGCTCGCCGAGGATGTCGAAAAGAATCTTTCGGCGGTCGCCGACGCGCTTCTTGCGTCGTTCGGAGGGAAGAAGTGACCATCGTCTCTTTTGACAGGGTCTCCTTCGCCTATGCGGCGTGGCCGGTACTCGAAGAGGTCTCCTTCGATATCTATGAGCGCGAGTTCTTCGCCATCATCGGGCCGAACGGCGGCGGCAAGACGACCATCCTGAAACTCATGCTCGGCCTCCTCAAGCCCCGGCAGGGGCGGGTGACGGTCCTCGGGGCGCCCGCCGGGAAGAACGGCGGCCGGATCAGCTATGTGCCGCAGTCGGCGCGGATGGAGCTCGATTTCCCCATCACGGTCGAGGAGACGGTGATGCTCGGGCGGCTCGGGCCGCGTTCGTTCACCCCGTTCTTTTCCGAAAAGGACCGGGCCGCGGCGCGCGAGTCGATGGCGGCGGTCGATATCCTGCCGCTCAAGGACCGGCTCTTCGACGAACTGTCGGGCGGCCAGAAACAGCGGACCCTCATCGCCCGGTCGCTGGTGTCGGCGCCCGAGCTGCTGCTCCTCGACGAGCCGGTGTCGAGCGTCGACAGTACCGTGGAGCAGGATATCTATGCGCTTCTCAAGGAACTGAATAAAAAGATGGCCATCGTCATGGTGTCGCACGATCTCGGCTTCGTGTCGTCGTATGTCAGACGGATCGCCTGCGTCAACCGGCTGGTGTCGGTAAGCGATGCGGCCGAGGTGACGCAGTGCGGGATAGACGAGAAGTATCACAGTCACATGCACCGTGTCGATCATCACTGCGGGTTGTAACGATGGGCGGATTTGTCACGGCGCTACAACAGTATCCCTTCCTGCAGAACGCCCTTATCGCGGGACTGCTGGCGGCGGTCGCCTGCGGTCTTGCCGGGACCTTCGTGGTGCTCAAAAAGATATCGTTCGTCACCGGCGGCATATCGCACGCGGTGCTGGGCGGTGTCGGGGTCGCCGTGTTCCTCGGCTATTCCCCCTTCGCCGGAGCGCTGGTCTGCGCACTGCTGTTCACGGTGGTGCTGGGGCTCGTCAACAAGCGGGCGCGTCAGCATGAGGATACTCTTATCGGCGCGCTCTGGGCGGTCGGGATGTCGGTCGGCATCCTGTTCCTGTACCTCACCCCGGGGCATCAGGCCGATCTGATGGGGTATCTGTTCGGGAGCATCCTGATGGTGCCGCGCGAGTCGCTCTACCGGCTGGCGGTGCTCGACGCGGTGGTGCTGGTCACTGTATTCGTCCTTTTCCGGCAGTTCATCGCCATATCGTTCGACGAGGAACATGCCCGGGTGCGTGGCCTGCCGCGGACGGCGCTCTACATCATGCTGCTCGGGGTGGTGGCGCTGACGGTGGTGGTGCTGATGCAGGCGGTCGGCCTCATACTCGTCATCGCGCTTCTCACCCTTCCCGCCGCCACCGCGGCGCTTTTTAGCCGCTCTCCGGCCGCCATCGTCGGCTGGGCGACCCTCATCGGCGCGGTATCGACCTTCGCCGGCATTTTCGGGTCATTCTCCCTCGATATCCCGGCCGGTCCGGCGATGGTGCTCACCGCCGGCGCGTTCTATCTCGCCGGTCTGGTTCTGCGCGCCGTAAGCGGGAGGAGCGCATGAACACCTCATCGTGGCTGGAGAAACTCGGCGGCGCGGTGCTCGATAACTGGCACGAACTGCGGCAACTGCTCGGGTTCGCCTACACCGTGTTCCGCCGCCTGTTCGCCCCCTCCAGCTATCGGCCGCTGACGGTCGATATCCTGACCACGCAGATATACTTCACCGCGGTCCAGATACTCGGCTTCTTCATCGTGGTATCGGTCCTGTTCGGGTCGCTCTTCATCGGGATGACCCTCTTCGTCATCAAGGAGATCGGCCTGACGAGCTATATCGGCCAGTTCATCGCCGGGGTGGTGGTGCTGGAGATGGCGCCGCTGGTGACGGTGCTTCTCATCGCCCTGCGGAGCGGATCGGCCATCAACGCCGAGATGGCGGTCATGAAGGTGAACCGCGAACTTGACGCCCTCACCGCCTTCAACATCGACATCGCCCGCTACCTGTTCCTGCCGCGCATCATCGCGGTGATGGTGAGCGTCGTACTGCTCAGTTCGCTCTTCGCCATCATCGTGACGCTCTCCGGACTTATCTTCTCCGCCCTCATCTTCGGCATGGGGTTCAACGCCTACGCCGATCTCATCGCCAAGGCGATAGAGTACAAGGATTTCCTCATCCTGATGGTGAAAAGCGCCGCCTTCGGGTTCTTCATCACCTTCATCCCGCTCTACTACGGGTCGCGCGCCGGCTATCAGCTGACGGCGGTACCGGTGTCGGTCCTGCGCGGGATGGTCAATGTCTTCATAGCGATAGTCGTCATCGAGGTGCTGTCATTAGTTGCCCGGTTTCTGTAAGACTCTTCCGCTCGGAAGATGAACTGGCCGCCGCGCTTGCCGCGCTGCGCGTCGAGACGGGGCCGCGCTACGCCCCCGTTTCGGCCGAAATTCCGCTTCTTTCCAACCTGTCGGTGTTCCAGAACATCGCCCTCATCCGGCAGTACCACGAGCGGCTGACGGCCGAGGATTCGCACCGCGATACCACGGCGCTCCTCGAACGGTTCGATCTGTGTCATCTGGCGGCGAAACGCAGTTATGAACTGAACGACCGCGAGCTGTTCTTCGTGAAACTGCTGCGCGCCTCCCAGCATGCGAACGCCGCCATCGTCATCGACCGTCCCTTCGCGCAGGTCGAGAACATGCACACCCTTTCACCGATACGGAAAGCGTTGGAACTCCTTGACTTCCCCGGCATCGAAGGTATCATTCTCGGGTACGAATGGAACAGGGGGCGCTACGAGGCCGATGGCGAATAGGAGCATACAGTACAAGGTCGGACTGTTCATCGTCACGACCATCGTGCTGGTCATACTCGCGGCGCTGTTCATCGCCTATAAAAAGGACCTGTTCGCCGATCTGGCGATGTACCGGCTCCAATCGGAATCGGGCGAGGGGCTGACGCAGGGGATGCCGGTCCTCTTCTCCGGTTTCGAGATCGGCAAGGTGAAAGACCTCGAATTGTCGGACAAGGGACAGGTGGTCATCACCATCACCGTGCCGCGCAAACATGTCCGCTGGATACGCGAGGAGAGTACCTTCACGCTCGAAAAACCGCTGGTCGGTACGCCGCGTATCGTGGTGCGGACCGAGAACCCCGAGGGAAAGGAACTTTCCTACAGCAAGGTCGTCCCGATGAAGACGATAGACGACATCAACGAGGTCATCAAGAAGGCTCAGCCGCTGGTCGAACGGATACAGTCGGTTGCCGACAACATCGACCGGATGACCAATGCCGACAGCGAGCTCAACAAGATCATCGCCGACACCCGCAAGATGACCAAGATGCTCTCGGAGAAGAAGAGCCTGCTTGAGATGGCGACGGGCGACAAGAAGGGGCAGGAAACGCTCATGAAGACGCTTGAACAGGTCGCCGCCATCACCGAAACGGTCGACGGCACCATGAAGCGGATAGACGGGATGGTGGCGAAGGCCGACGAGTCGGTGCTGGGCGATAAAGGTTCGATAGCGATAGTCAACAATATCCTTTCCGACATCGAGGGTAAGTTCAAGCGGCTCGACACCCTCATCGACAACGCCATCACGATGAGCGCCGACCTGCAGGGGACCACGCAGGACATCAACCTCGTCCGCAAAGAGGTCGAGGAGACGATATCGTCGGTGAACAAGCTTATTCAGGATGTCCGCAACAGCCTGCCCTTCGAGCAGAAGAAGGAGATAAAACTGCCGTGAGAAAAGCATTCTTCTGCATCGTCATCGCGCTGGCCGCCTGTTCGTCGCAGCCCGCTCCGGCATGGCAGAGCGCCGCCTACACACAGCTCGCCAACTATACCGAAAGCTATCTCGCGGGCGAAGAGAAGCTGGCCGGCATCCATTTCGATAAAGCACTCGAACATATCTCGAAAACCGGAGATCCGGCGCTCGTGGGGCGGGCATGGCTCACCCGCTGTGCGCTGGAGACCGCCGCCCTCATCGATGTCCCCTGCGACACGGCGAAGGGATACGGCGGTGATCCGGCCAACGACAGCTACCGCGCGATGCTCGAAGGGACCGCCGTGAAGACCGATGCGCTTCCGGAACAGTACCGTGATCTCATGGAGGCGCTCGCCAAACGCTCGGTCAAAGAGGTGAACGGCGCTCTTTCCGATATAGAGGACCCGATCTCGCGCCTCATCGGCGCCGGGGTGGCGGTCAAGCGGGGGACCTTTGACACCGGCACGCTCGAACTGGCGGCCGACTGCGCCTCTAAGAACGGCTGGAAGACGCCGCTGACGGCCTATCTGCTCCGCCTCAAGGCGGCCTACGGCGCGGCCGGACAGGGCGATAAGGCGGCTGCTGTCGACAACCGGCTTGAGATACTTGCCGGCGACAAGAAATAGTCTTTTCCGAAAAAGCGCAAAGGTTCTTGATTGTTCAAGGAACATGATATATAATGCATCGTTTTTCTGCCTGTTAGGGAGGTGCGCGATGAGAGGGTTCAGTTGGATGGTGCTTCTGTTCTGCGCCGTCGTGTTCACGGTCGCCTGCGAGGAGACCAAGAAGAATATCGTCGATAAGGATGGGTCCGACAGCGACGAGATGCTCGGCGACAGCGATGAGATATCAGCGGCGGATGTCGATTTCGCGGCGACCTGCGGCAACGGGATGGTCGACGGCGGCGAGCTCTGTGACGATAACACCGAGTTCTGCACCACGATAGACCCGGTCCTCTATTCGGGCGGCAAGGCGAAATGCCTCGACAATTGCGCCGGCTGGGACACCGCCACCTGCGATGAGGTCCCGCATGAATGCGGCAACACCGTCAAGGAAGGGCCCGAGGCGTGTGACGGCGATACGAAGAACTGCGTCGATATCGATGCGAACAAATACAGCGGCGGCAAGGCGAAATGTCTCGCCGACTGCACCGGTTACGATACCGCCACCTGCGATGAGAAACAGCCCGAATGCGGCAACAATGTCATCGAACAGGGCGAGCTCTGCGACGGCGGCACCAAGACCTGCGTTTCGATAAACGTCAACTTCATCGGCGGTGTCGCCTCCTGCGGGTCCGACTGCGCCGCGTGGGATACCTCCACCTGCATCACTGCCGAGATGTGCGGCAACGATGTGCTCGACAACGGCGAGACCTGCGACAAAGGGACGAACAGCCTCACCAAGGTCAAGAACTGCGTCGAGATAGACCCGTACGCCTATTCGGGCGGCAAGGCGAAGTGCAACACGACCTGCGACGGCTGGGATACCGCCACCTGCGAGGAACTGCCGAGCGACAACGATACCGTCGATAATGACACGGTCGATTACGACTATCCCAACGACATCGACAACGAACTGCCCGATTACGATACCGACACCGACACCGCCTGCACCAATGATTGCGTTACGCAGGGTGAGGAGCGGTGCTTCAACGAAACGGTCCAGCGCTGCGTGCAGGGCTGGGACGGCTGCAACGATTGGTCGAACATAGAATACTGCTATCAGAACACCCCCGTGCAAACCTGCGAGGAATGGTTGGGCGACGCCTACTGCGTCAGCACCTGTGAGAGCGAATGCACCAACGGTACCTATCAGTGCGATCCCCAGAACGCCGAGGATATTCAGAGTTGTGCATATAACAGCGACGACGGTTGCTATTACTGGGAATTCTACTACGACTGCGTTACCGGTTACGGCGCGGGGTACGTGTGCGCCGATTCCGGGTCGAATTGCGACTACGAATCGACCGCGCAGACCGACACCATCGGTTCGAACGCCGCTTCTTACACCGGTGGCGACCGCCTGAAGGGGAACTATTTTTCCTGCACCTCTTCGCGCACTTTGACCGATATCAGCAGTTACATGGCCTTCACCGGCGGCCTCGACATCACCTATGTCGTCTACTATGCGTCGACCCAGACCGGCACCTACAGCCTTCTCTCCCAGAAAACGGTCAACCAGTACTCGAGCGCCGGGACCGCCGCATGGTACGCTTCCGGGGCCATGTCGGTAAGCCTGACCAGCGGCTACTATTACTTCATCGGCGTTTTCTTCGGCACGACCGATGATGTTTCCTATCCCGATCCGACCTACTACTATGCGACGACGCTCAACAGCACCCAGCCGGTGTTCGGAACGCACCTCGGCGGCGGCGAATCGGCGACCTTCGCGAGTCTCCCTTCCAGCGTTACGACCATCGACAATAGTTACGGCTATTACATGCAGATAACCACCGAGTAGCCGATGCCTTATCTTCGTCTTCTGTTCATACTGCTTTGCGCCGGATCGCTTCTCACGCCGCTCGCGGCGGGACCGAAGGGGACGGTAAAGAAAAGCGAACCGCCCCGCGAACCGGCCGCCTCGATGCACTCGGGGCAGACCATCGCGATGAAGGAAAAGACGCTGCCGCCGACCGGCACCCACCACATTTACATAGACGCGAAGACGCCGCGCTATGTCATCGAAGCGCTCGGCAGGAAGAAACTACAGGCGGCGTTCCTGTTCGATCAATCGCAGGCCGACTGGCTGCGCGGCATCATCCCGATGCTCAAGGAGATGAGTCCGCTCATTTTTCTGCGCGGCGGACTCGACCAGATGGGTGCGTTGCGCCTCAAGGAGACGCTCGAGTTCTTCGACTACAATGTGACCCTTATCCACCTGAAAGCAAAGCCGGAAGACACGCTCGGCGCCCTGCCGATCGCCAATATCGCCGTTCTTGAGCGCAGAAAGGAAAAGGACCGGATCCGGTTCGTCATGACGCGCGGCAAACAGCCGGCCGAGACCGCGACGCTCCTGACGGTGCTCGACGAACGCGACTTGGACGAACCCTTCAGCGTGGCGGGCGGCATCCATTTCAAGGCACACGGTATCCGTCTGGTGAACCTTGACGAAGAAGGCGATACGAAACTGCCGCCGGCCGAACGGACGGTCGTCTTCTGGCACAGCGAGAAAAAGATCCAGAAATTTATTGAGAAATAACGGCGACTCGGTACAATGCCCCTCGTGATCGAAGCAATGGAGGAATGATATGCGTACATTGGCGTTTTTTGCCGCGTTATGCGCAACGGCCCTGCTCATGGCGGCCGAGAACAGTTGGAAGGTCACCGAAGAGGTGTCGGTCAACGGGAGCCGGGTGATAAAGACCTCCTATCTCAACGAGCAATACATCAAGGTGGTCAATCAGGCCGATACCGGCAGCACCGAGACCATCATCGATCTTGCCAACGACAAGATAACGATCATCAACCATTTCCAGAAAAGTTATCAGGTCTCCAAATTCTCCGAATACATCAAATTCGCCGAAGGCATTGCAAGCGGCCTGAAGAACGGCGGTTATGTCAATCCTCAGAAACTCGAACCGAAGATGACCTTTGAGAAAAAGGGGACCGAGCAGGTCGGCGCATGGAACGCCATTCACTATGTCGTCAAGGTCGACGGCAAGGACTATCAGGAGCTATGGGTCGCCCCCGAACTCAAGACCAGTCCGGTGCTCGAGTTCCGCAAGAAATATTCCGCTTATCTGCCCGAGACGCTGGTCAAGTACCGGGCGCTCGACGAGAAGATCAAGGATCGGGTGGCGGCCGAGGGGATGATCGTCCGCATGGTGAAGATACCGATCAACAAGAAACTGCCGAAGATAGACCAGACGATGACCGAGGTGGTGAAATTCGATATCACCCCGGCGCTCCTGACGATACCGAAGGATTACATCGATAAGACCATCGTCGCGACGCCGGCCCCGGCCAAGCAGTAGCGGATCGGCCGGGCAACACCTTTCCCTTCAAAGCGGAGGTTTTTCACATGAGAACGCATACCTGCGGTGAGTTGAGACTGGCCCATGCCGGAACGGGCGCGACCCTTGCGGGCTGGGTCGTATCGAAGCGCGAATTCGGCCCCTTCGTCTTCTGCATGATCTGGGACCGCTACGGCCAGACGCAGGTGGTCTTCGAAGAGCCGCTCCTGGTCGAAGAGGCGAAAAAGCTCTCGCTCGAAGATGTTGTGACGGTCGAAGGTTTCGTCCGCGACCGCGGTGACAACCGCACCGATAAATACGAGACCGGCGCGATCGAAGTGAAGGCGTCGTCGCTCACGCTGCTCAACCCGAGTAAGCCGCTCCCCTACGATCACCGCAAAGAGGCATCCGATACGCTGAAGCTCAAGTACCGTTACCTCGACATCCGCAAATCGGAACTGCTCGGTACGCTGGTGGCCCGTTCGAAGATGGCCAAGGCGGTGCGCGACTACATGGACGCTCACGATTTCGTCGAACTGGAGACCCCCATACTCGGCAAGTCGACCCCCGAGGGAGCCAAGGAATATCTCGTTCCCAGCCGCATCCATCACGGCCTGTTCTATTCCCTGCCGCAGTCGCCGCAGTCGTTCAAGCAGATATCGATGATCGGCGGACTCGACCGCTACTATCAGATGGCGAAATGCTTCCGTGACGAGGACCTGCGCGCCGACCGCCAGCCCGAATTCACCCAGATAGACATCGAGATGTCGTTCGTCGCCGAAGAGGACATCATGGCGATGTCGGAAGGACTCATCGCCCATCTTTTCAAGGCGGTGAAAGGGATCGACATCCCGCGTCCCTTCAAACGGATGCCCTACCGCGAGGCGATGGCCCGTTACGGCTCCGACAAGCCCGACACCCGCTACGGCCTTGAGTTCATCGATATGCGCGACACCTTCCGTGTCTCCGGCTTCAACGCCTTCAAGGGGGCGGCCGAGGACCCGGCGAAGAGCATCTGCGGCATCGTGCTGGAAGGGAAGGGGGCCGAACTTTCCAAGCACCGCATCAAGGCGATGGAGAAGGATGTGCAGGGCGACGGCGCGAAGGGTCTGGCGTGGGTGAAGAAGGAGGGCGGCGCGCTCGACAGTCCGCTCCTCAAGTTCTTCTCGCCCGCCGAACTGGAAAAACTTTCGTCGCTCATCCCTGACGGCGCGGTGATGTTCCTCGTCGCCGACGAAACGCGCATAGTGCTCACGGCGCTCGGCAACCTGCGGCGTCGGCTCGCGACCGAGTTCAATCTGTACGATAAGAACGGCTTCGCCTTCCTCTGGGTCACCGAGTTCCCGGCGTTCGAACACAGCGAGGAGGAGGGGAAATGGGTCGCGACGCACCATCCCTTCACCGATTTCGATCTTGAGACGGCGCAGAAGGGCGACATGGCCAATGTCTCAAGCCGCGCCTACGATATGGTGATAAACGGCTATGAGGTGGGCGGCGGTTCGATCCGTATCCATAACACCGCCAAGCAGGCCGAGGTCTTCAAACTTCTCAGCATCGATCCGCAGGAGGCGCAGGAGAAATTCGGGTTCCTGCTGGAAGCGCTCGATCTCGGCGCCCCGCCGCACGGCGGCATCGCCTTCGGGTTCGACCGGCTCGTGATGATACTGACCGGCATCGACAACATCCGCTCGGTCATAGCCTTCCCCAAGACCACGAGCGCGTCCTGCCTCATGACCGGCAGTCCTTCGGGCGTCTCGCAGAAACAACTGGATGAACTGGCGATAAAGCCGGTCGGCTGACGGTCGCCGCTATTTCTCGTCGATGATGCTCAGAAATATATCGGCGCCGCCCCGGTTCTGATTGCCGTCGAGATTCCCTTCGGTATATCCGCCGACGAAGATGCGCCCGTCGGGAGCGACGACAAGGGCGGTGCTCTGATCGTTCAGCGGTGAACCCCACTGCTCGGCCCACAACTGCGTACCGGCGTCATTCATCTTCATCAGGAAGACAGCGCTTGTGCCGAAACTCGATAGGTTGGGGTCCAGCCGTTCCCGCGCATGGCCCGTCACGAAGATATCTCCGTTCGCGTTCATGGCGATCGATCGGGCGTCGGTCCATTCTTTCGTATCCCGGAGTTCGGTCCAGACCTCTTCCCCGTCTGGCGAGAATTTCTTCACCAGCGCCTGCCGCATCGATCTCGCGGCGCCGTCCACGGTATAGTCGCCACTGCTCCCCGCTACATACACGAAACCGTCGGCGCCTATCGCGATCGCTCTGCCGATGTCAATTCTCGGCGTGCCCCACTGCACGGTCCACTCCTTGATGCCGGCCGGGGTGAATTTGGTAATGAATCCATCGGCGCACAGGAGGGGATAACTTACTATTCCCCCATGCATGCCCTCGCCGGTCATCACACAGTCGGCGCCCTTATTCGTCTGGCCATCCAAGTCGCCGACCGTCTCGCCGGTCACAAAGATGTTCCCCGTCTGATCCACGGTCACGCCGTACGCGACGGCATAAGGGGTCGAATAGGCCGTGGCCGATTCGCTCTCCCATTCCTCGGTCCATACCTCCGCGCCGGCGGCGGTGATCTTCGTGAGGAACACATGACCGCTCGGATAGTTCACCGAGCCCGCCATCGATCCGGCGACATAGACATTGCCTTCGCCGTCAACGGCGACCGCACGACCGACATCGTCGTCATATCCGGCGGGATCGTCGCCGGTGCCCCACTGGCGGGTCCACACCGTCCCGCCATCGTTCTTTCGCTTGATCAGGAATATATCGGCCTTTCCTGCGTTGCTCTCGCCATCGAATACCCCCGCGGTGTACCCGGTCAGATAGACATTTCCCGCTGTATCGACCGCCACCGCAGTCGCGACATCGTTCTCCGCCGTTCCCGCTTGCTTCATCCAATGAAGAAGACCATCGCCATTCGATTTGGCAAGGAAGGTATCGACGCCGCCCGCCGACTGGTTTCCGGCGAGCGCTCCGTTGGTGCTCCCCGCCATGAAAAGGGCGCCATCGGGAGCAACGGCGATCGCATTCAGTTGATCGGCGGCCTTGTTCCCGCTGAAAAGAGCGCTCCATTCCGTTACGCCGGTAGTTTCCCAGAGACCGATGCGCAGATCGTGGTTTGCCGAGCCGGTATCCTGATAGCCGGTCACCGCTATCGCCCCCTCCTCCGATACGGCTATGCCGCGCGGAAAGGGGATGCCGCTATCGACGCTCCATAACTCCTCTCCGGTAAGATCGTAGCCTTTGAGCGTCGGGCCGACCGCCAAGAACAGATCGGCGCCATCCGAGCCGAGTCCACCGCACAGATCATCACCGGGCAGGCCCTCTTGGCGTGTCCAGAGGATATTCCCCGCCGCATCGAGCCGCGTCAGGAACACATCGGCGCAGTAGTTATACCCGCAATCTCCCCCCGCATTGGTAGTACCCTCAAAAGCGCCGTCGGTCATCCCCGCAACGAAGAGGTCGCCCTCCTGCGTGATAAAAAGGCCCTTCGCGATATCGTCGGAATCATGCAACCCCCACTGCACGGTGCTGATCCGCTCACCGTCGGCGGTGAAGCGGGAAAGAAAAAGGTCGGAGCAGGAGGTGCAGGCCACCTGTCCCGATCCGAAGGGGAATTCGGTACAACTGCAGCGTCCCCCGGCATGGGTGTTGCCGTCGAGGTCGCCGGTCGTACTGCCGGCAACGATAATATCGCCGCCCGGTGCAACCGCAACTGCATAGCCCCGCGCGCTTGTTTCACTCCACACCACGGACCATACCTCATTGCCGTCGGTATCCCACTTAGCGAGCAGTGGCTTACCGCCGGAATGTCCCGTTATGATAAGATTTCCTTCATTATCGAGCGTGATCGCGAAGGCGAAGTCCATACTGGCGCCGCCCCACAGTTTCGTCCACAACTTGGTGCCGTCCTCATGCCA
Organism: uncultured bacterium; assembly: GCA_937871295.1. Lineage (GTDB taxonomy): Bacteria > UBP6 > UBA1177 > UBA1177 > JAKLFG01 > CALMRE01. The sequence goes on from CALMRE010000219.1 coordinate 31,698, forward strand.
CTTGGTAACGAAAATATCTTTGGTGCCGCCCCCATACGGCTCCCCGTCCAGCGGACCGGCGGTGACACCGGCGACGAAGATATCGCCCTGCATATCGACCGTGATCGCAAGCGGCCAATCGTCTTTTTCCGTCCCCCATTGACGGCTCCAGATCAGCGTGCCGTCGGGCGCCACTTTCAGGAGGATGCTGTCGGTTTCTCCCGCATGCTGATGGCAATCGAACGATGAATCGGTGCTTCCGGCGATATAGAGGGCACCTGAAGGAGCGAAGGCGACCGCATAGCCCGAATCGTAGCCGAGAGAAGATTCTCCGCCCCACTGCCGGGTCAGCCGCACGATATGATCGCTCTCGACCGGCTCCGGTTCCGATTCCGGGCCACAGCCACCCTGTTCCGGCAGGAGATCTTCGTCAGGAAGGACCACCGCCTCCACATCGACGGGAGATTCCCCGTCAACAAGAATTTCCTCATCCGGCACGAACAACGCATCTTCATCCGACGGCGGAAACGCGTCATCGGATATCGGGATGTCGTCGCCGTCCGCCACCGTTAGATCATCCTTGGGGCTGCTTACCGGTGACTTGTCACAGGCGCAGGCCGCTAGGAGAATGATCAACAGCGATGCCGTAATGCTCCTTTTCATGTTCGCTCCCGGTCAGTGCCTCATCGTTTTTCCTGTTACAGCGACTCGATCGCTTTTCCCGGAACGATGATAAGGACCTCGCGGGTGTCGAGGAACGCGCCGCCGCCGAGCACGTCTATCTGCGCGGTGAAGACCTGCGTCTGCGCGCCGGCCGGTTCGCAGAAATCGTTGTGGAAGTCGACCTCGAAAGTGACGGTGGTGCCCGGTTTGACCTTGAGGAAAGTGGTGGGGTCCATCCCCTCGGCGCCGTCGGTCGGATCGGCCGCCTTGGGCGTTATCGCCTTGATGAAGTTGGTGGCGCTCTGGCCGTTGCAGAGGGAATGATCGGGCGCCTCGGTGGCGGTGGTCACATCTATCTTGAGCCCTTTGGTCAGCGCGATCACGGCGTCGACGATCTGCTGTGACAGGCCGGTGCCGTCGGAATTTATCGAATAGTTGAAGGGGTTGCCGTTCTGGTCGACCGAACCGGTGCCTCCCGAGATGATGTTGAAGTCGTCGGTCGCGTCGCCCGAATCGACCCCGATGAACTTCGCCTGTATCGTGTTCATCGCGGCGACCGCCTCGGGATGTTTATGCGGCGTGGTGTAGAAGCCGAAGTCGCCCATATCGAACGATTCGTCGGAACACATCAGGAATATCGGCATGGCGTGCGGTCGGAAGCAGGCGCCGCCGTACGATTCGCCGCCGCAGTTGGCGGGCGGGATATTGAGCCAGTGGTCTTCGGGGGAGGTGCCCCACGTGCCGCCGGTCGGCAGACTTATCGCGTTGGGGTTCCCTTCGCCGCTGGCCGCCTGATAGAGCGCCTCGGTATGGAATTCGTAACTGCCGTTGCAGGAGGAGATGGTGTCGACGGCGGTCCGGACGAGGTTGGCGTCGGTCGTGATGATCTGGGTCATCTGATAGACCTCGTCCTCTATCGTTCCGAATTTCACCAGACCGAAGCCGGTGTCGGGGATGCTCGCGGTGATGCCGTCGATGATGACATTCTTGATGCCGTCCTTGAGATTCGCGTGTTCTTCGGCCATCGAGCCCGAGAGGTCGACGAAGATCAGCACATCGGCCTTCTGGATATAGGTGCTGAAATCAAGGTCGCGCAGTTCGTGGGTGTCCCAGTTGTAGCGTAGTATCACATAGAAGACCTCTTCGGGGATGATGCTGTTCGGGTCCTTCGGGTCGGAGCCGTAGGCATCCTCGGCGGTGTCGATCTGACCGTCGCCGTCGGTGTCCTTTTTCATCGGGTTGGTGCCGATCTCGACCTCGTATTTATCGGAGAGACCGTCGTCGTCCGAATCGGCCTTTTTCGGGCTGGAACCGGCCGCGTTCTCGTCGGCGTCCGACAGGCCGTCGTTGTCGCTGTCGCTGTCCTGTGCATCGGGGGTGCCGTCACCGTCGGTGTCGCCGGTCCCCTCAATGCCGTTGAGGATGCCGTCGCCGTCGTCGTCGCCGCTCGGCCAGTTCGGGTCATTGTCGGGGTAGATCCCGCCGTTGTCGGTCGGATAGCCGTCGGTGTCGGTGCCGGTGTAGGTATCGCTATCGGTCATATCGGTGTCGGCATAACCCGCTTTCTGGACGCATTCGTTATTGACCTTGTCGCAGAACCACGTCGAATCGGGGCAGTCGGCGTCCCGTTCGCAGTAGATGCCGTCGCCGTCTCCGGGGAGGTTCTCCTCCGGTCCGCAGGCGGCAAAGAACAGGAGAGGAACGATCGGCAACGCCATCCGGAACTTCATCATGGCAGACCTCCTTTTCGGCGAACAACAGAAGAAGTATAAACGGGCGCGGGAAAAAAGCAAAGGGAAATTTGAGGGATAGGTCCGGAATCTTTACATCGCCGGGGCGCTGTGCTATAGTCGCCGTCCGTAGGAGGACGAGGGATCGATGGCAACGGGAAACGGTGCGGCGACCGGCACGGTGCGTGGTTCGAAGACGCGCGATCGTCAGGAAACCAAGCGTCCCGCTCTCTACCGGGTGGTGATGCATAACGATGATTTCACTCCGATGGATTTTGTGATCGATATACTGGTGCAGGTGTTCCAGAAACCGGCGGCCGAGGCGACGCAGGTGATGCTCGACATTCACAATAAGGGTGCGGGGACCGCCGGCGTATATACCTACGATATCGCGATGTCGAAAAGTTATCAGGTGCACCGGCTCGCCGAGGATCAGCGGCACCCGCTCAGATGCACCGTAGAACCGGCGTGAGGCAACGATGAAACTGGACCGTCAACTCAACAATATCATACTCGGCGCCTTTTACGAGGCGAAACAGGGGAAGCACGAATTCGTCACCCCCGAGCATATCCTTTATTCCTTCCTCTTTTCGCAGGAGGGGATAGAACTCATCGAGGGTGTCGGCGGCGACATCTCCCGGCTCCGCATCGAACTTAAGAAACACCTCGACACGATGGTGCCGCGCACCGCGTCGGGCGATCTGGCGCAGTCCTATTCGTTCCAGCAACTCCTCGACCTGTCGGCCCGGCGCGCCAGTTCGGCGGGAAAACCGCAGGTGGGGATCACCGATATGCTGGTGTCGCTCTACGACTGCGAGGAGAGCCATGCCGCCTTCTACCTGACCGAACAGGGGATAGAACAGTTCGACCTCATCAAGTTCATCGCCCATGGCCTGCCCGAACTGCAGGAGGCGGCAAAGGCGGGCGACGGCGGCGCCAAGCCGCAGAAGAAGGGCGAAAGCGACGCGAAGAGCATCGAATCGTTCGTGGTCGATCTGACGGCGCTTGCCGAAAAGGGGGAACTCGAACCGCTCATCGGCCGCGACGCGATAGTGACCCGGACGGTGCAGGTGCTCTGCCGAAAGACCAAGAACAATCCGGTCATCGTCGGCGAACCGGGGGTCGGCAAGACCGCCATCACCGAAGGACTCGCCCAGCGGATCGTCGCCGGGACGGTTCCCGAACCGCTCAAAGGCCACCGCGTCTACCGCATCGACATGGGCTCCATGCTTGCCGGGACCAAGTACCGCGGCGACTTCGAGGAGCGGATGAAGAAGGTGCTCAACACCCTCATGCAGCGCGAGAACATCATCATCGTCATCGACGAGATACATACGATAGTCGGCGCCGGAGCGGTGTCGGGCGGCGCGATGGACGCGTCGAACATCTTGAAGCCGATCCTCACCACCGGCCGCATCAAGTGCATCGGTTCGACCACCCACGAAGAGTACCGTAAGCATTTCGAGAAGGACCGCGCCCTGTCGCGCCGGTTCCAGAAGATAGACCTTCCCGAGATGACGGTGGCCGAGACGGTGTCGGTGCTGGAAGGGATCCGTGGCCGCTATGAGAAATTCCACGCGGTCCGTTACACCGATGCGGCGCTCAAGGCGGCGGCCGAACTGTCGGCCCGCTTCGTGACCGAACGGTTCCTTCCCGACAAGGCGATAGACCTTATCGACGAGGCGGGCGCCTTCACCCGTATCTCGGGAGAGAAAAAGGCGGTCATCGATACCGGCGAGATCGAGCGGGTCGTTTCGCTCATCGCCCGCATCCCCGAACAGACGGTCAGTTCGGGCGAAGGGGAGAAACTGCGCCGGCTAGAGACGGCGCTCAAGAAACAGATATTCGGTCAGGATGGCGCGATAAAGTCGGTGGTCGAGGCGATCAAGCGGTCGCGCGCCGGGTTCGGACGGCCCGAGAGGCCGGTGGCGAGTTTTCTCTTCGTCGGGCCGACCGGCGTGGGGAAGACCGAACTGGCCCGCCAGATGGCGCGCGAACTCGGTATCACGCTCCACCGCTTCGACATGTCGGAGTATCAGGAGAAACACACCGTCAGCCGCCTCATCGGCGCGCCGCCCGGCTATGTCGGCTACGAGGAAGGCGGGCTTCTTACGGAACTGGTCCGCAAGACGCCGCACGCGGTGGTGCTCCTTGACGAGATCGAGAAGGCGCACAGCGATATCTACAATACCCTTCTGCAGATCATGGACTACGCGACGCTCACCGACAACGCGGGGCGCAAGGCCGATTTCCGCAATGTCATACTCGTGATGACCTCGAACGCCGGGGCGCGCGAGATCGGCAAGGCGGTCCCCGGTTTCGGCGAAAGGGCGATCGACGGCGGCGAACTGGAACGGGCGGTCGAGAGGATCTTCGCCCCCGAATTCCGCAACCGGCTGGACCGTGTCGTGAAGTTCGAGCGGCTCGATATCGACATCATCACCGATATCGTGAAGAAACAGGTGGCCGAATTCGCGGTGCAGTTGAAGGAGAAGAAGGTGTCGTTCACCCTCACCGCCGCCGCCTACCGCTACCTCGCCGAACTCGGTTTCTCGAAGGAATTCGGCGCGCGGGAGGTGGGACGGCTCGTGCAGGAGCAGGTCAAGGATTTCTTCGTGGACGAGGTGCTGTTCGGTCGTCTGAAAGAGGGCGGGAAGGCGCGCGCCACCTATAAGAACGGACGCTTCCTCATCGAGATACCGCGCTAGACATGGTTTTCCAACTTTCACGAGAATTGACGCTTTTTCCCGATCCGCGCCACGCCGAGAGCGACGGACTGCTCGCGGTCGGCGGCGATCTCAAGCCGGAACGGCTGCTGGCCGCCTACCGGCGCGGTATTTACCCGTGGTACAGCGACGAGTACCCGATACTCTGGTGGTGTCCCGATCCGCGATTCGTGCTCTTTCCGACGGAGTTGAAGGTCTCCCGCTCGCTGCGGAAACTGGCGGACAAAAACCCGTTTCAGATAACCCTCAACCGCTCCTTCCGGCAGGTCATCAAAGCCTGCGCCAAGGTGCCGCGCCGCGGGCAGGAGGGGACCTGGATAACGGCCGACATGATGGAAGCCTACAGCGAACTGCATAAGCTCGGTCATGCGCTCAGCGTCGAGGCATGGCAGGGGAACGAACTGGCGGGCGGCCTGTACGGCGTGGTCATCGGGAAATGTTTCTTCGGCGAGTCGATGTTCGCGTGGGAGCCGAACGCATCGAAGGTCGCCTTCGTGAAGTTCGTCGAATTGCTCCGGCGACTCGACTTCCGCATCATCGACTGCCAGATGCGGACCGAACATCTCGAACGATTCGGCGGCCAGTTCATTCCGCTCAAACGCTTCCTTGAGATCATCGCCAAAGGGTGTGATGAGCCGACCGCGACATGGCCCGAATTGTTGGGAGAAGGCGCATGAGATACTGTTCCTCGCTGCTTCTGATGCTGTCCCTCTTGACCGCCGCCTGCGATGAGCCGTCGCCGCAGTGGCGCGACGATCAGGCGGTGGTTGACGAAACTCAGACCGATCAGTCGGATCAGACCGATCAGGCCGATCAGTCGGACCAGATCGATCAGTCGGATGCCGACGAGCCGGTCCCCGATGAGCCGGTGGTCGATTGCACCGCCGCCAGCCCGACGGCGGCCGAAAAGAACGCACTTCAGACGATATTCCCCGCCGGAGAGACCTTCTGCGCCGACAAGACCGCGAGCGGCGTTTCCTACTTTATCGCAGTACGGGACGGACAAACGGTCGGCTACGCCTTTCCCGGCACCAACTACGGTTTCGACGGGCAGATCGTGGCGCTCACCGGCATGACCGTCGGGGCGAAAAGCATCGCGGTCGCCATCGTGTCACAGCGGGAGTCGTGGTGGTACCGGATGGGGGACTGGTTCTTCGATCAGTTCAGGGATATCGACATCACGCAGATAACGCTCGATCCGAAGTACAACAAGAACTGCTATCCCTGTTCCGAGATGTACGACGCCTTCAAACCCTTCACCGTCGACGCCGTCTCGGGGGCGACCTACACCTCCAACGCCGTCACCAAAGATGTGTGGGATGCCCTCTATCTGTACGATGAGCTCTTCGATCCGCCTACTGCGGACACTGCGCCGTAGCGTCGTTCCCTTGAATGGTCGCGCTGCCGGTCCAACCGTACCCGTCTGTCAGCGTGTCGCGCAGTTCTTCGGCCGCACACTGCGGCAGAAGCGGATTCTCCTCAACATAAAGATCCCCGCCGATCCAGACCAGCGCGGGGAAAGAGAATTCGTTCAGGGAGTCGTTATAGGAAACGGCCATGTCCCCTCCGACCTGCTCCAGTAGCAAGAGCGCCGCGGTATCGGAGAGGAGCGGATTGTTGAGAAGCACGAAACGATCCGATACCGAACGGAGGTGATCGAGCCCGCTCAGATCGGTCAGGAGCGGGTTGTTCTGTATCTCGGCCGGTCCGTAGATCCATGAAAGGAAGGCGAGTCCCGCGAGGTTGTCGAGCAAAGCGTTGTTGATGAGCGAAAGCCCGCCGACGCTCCGGAGGGAGGGGAAGCCCGAAAGATCCTCCAGTTTCGCGTTCCGGTGCAGGACCAGAAAGCCTTCGATCGTCTGAAGTTGCGGCGGTCCGTCGGGGTGAACGAGTTCGTCGCATTGCCGGATGATCAGATCGCCGCCGATACGGATCAACCGCTCCAGTCCGGCGAACGACTTGATCCCGCACTGTTCGACCGATACGGTGCCGTTCGCCTGCTCAAGCGCGCCGAGACCCTTGAAGGAGACGAGGGCGGGATCGTCATACACCGACAGCTCGCCGACCGCCATCAGACCCTCCAGTCCGCTGAAAGAACGCAGGGAGCGGTTCCCGCGCACCGTCAATCGGGACAGGTAGATGAACGGGAGGGGCGCGGCACTGATCTGAATGAGGCCGTCATTGTCCTGCAGATACAGTTCGCCGAGCGCCTGAAGCGCGGACAGGCCGCCCAGTGTCGAAAGCAGGTCGTTGTCGAAGAGGAAAAAAGCGCCGGATACGCTCTGCAGAACAGGAAGCCCGAGTCCCCCCAGCAGGCGGTTGCGTTCCAGCCAGACCGAGCCGGCGATCTGCAACGAGACCAGATCGAGTTTGGAGAGACGGGCATTGTCCTTTACCAGCAATGTTCCGTCGATGGTGTGCAGGGAAAGAAGATCGCCCAGCGTGTACAGTTTCGCATTACTCTCGACCGAAAGTCCTCCGCCGATGGTCTGCAGCGAGCGCAGACCGGAAAGATCGTTCAGCAGAACATTCCGCTTTATGATGAGAGAACCCTCTATCCGTTCGATGTTGTGCAACTGCTCGACCGCGGGCAGAAGGGTCCTTTCGATGACCAGATCGCCCGCTATCGTATCGCAGGCGGCGAAATGGGGAAGCGACTGTTCGTCGACGACCGCCGTTCCATCACAAAGCCCGATCCAGTCGGCATCGGTCCGTTCTTCCGCTTCATCCGCGGCTCCCGATGGGTCGGTCGTGTCGGTCGGTTCGTCCTGATCGGGCAGGGGCGGCTTATCGATATCGGCCGTTCCCGTATCGGTATCGGTGGTCGCAATGCAGAAGCCGTCGCGGCAGACAAGTCCGTCCTCGCAGAAAACAAGGCCGCCGCAGGCTTCGCCGGGGCCAACGCGGTCAAAAGGGTCGTCGTAGATCGCGCGCTCCTTTTCACAGGCAAAGACGATAGACGCGGTCATAAGGATCGTCAGCAGACGGTACATCAAAGATCCCCGAGGTTCGGAAAGATTGTACGATAATGGCGCGGAGAGTCAACTATGGCGGGGGAGGAAGAGGATCACTCGCCGCCGGGACACTGTTTGGCGAGTTCCTGTATCCGGCCGCGCATCTCCTCCGAGGTGATGGTGTAATGGTCGGTGATGTACTTCAGGCGCATCTTGACGGCGGGACAGCGATCTTTTTTGGCGTAGAACTCGGCGACCTTCAGTTCGCGCGAAAGAAGCATCGTTTCGGCCTCGGCCAGTTTTCCCTCCGTCTCGGCAACGAACTTTCCCTGCGGGTAGAGACGCAGATATTCGCGGTACTGCGCGGCCGCTTTTTCGACGCTGTCGGATAGGTCCTTCTCTTCGGGCGGCGGCAGGAGCCAGAAATCGCTCGGCCGCTGTTCGAAGGTGCAGTTGCCGGTCTGGAACTGCGCCCAGTCGGACAGTTCGTGGTTCGGCCGCATCTGCAGAAAGAGTTTGTATATCTCGAAGGCGGCGGCGAACTCTTCGCGCTTGAAGTGGGAATCGGCCAGCCCGATGCGGGCGAACGGTTCCCATTTGCTGTAACTGTAGTCGGCGATGACCTTCAGGAAATTCTCCTGCGCATCCTCGAAGTCGCCTTGTTCCAGATAGGCGGCGCCGGTGCGATAGAGCTTCTCGGCGTCCGATTCGGCGCCGGTGATGACCGGTGTCGACGAGCAGGCTGCCGCGAAGAGGGCCGCGCCGATAAGGCTGAAAAATGCGTTCTTCACTCTATCCTCCGGGTTAAATGTCGTATCTGCGGGGCGTGTATCCAGCCCTCGATGTTGTCCTGAAAACTCTTCGCCTTAAGCCAGCCGACCGAGGCGCCGCTGATCTCGAGCACCTCGCCTTCGCGCACTTTGCCGACCGCCGTGAGCGCCGTGTCGGGACCACTCTTCAGTTCCGCGGCGGTGACGGCGACCGCATAAAGCTGGGCGCCGGTGTCGCGGTAGCGGGTAAAGAAAAGGACCGCGAACAGCACCGTCAGCATGAACAGCGGCACCAGCAGCAACCGCAGTTTCCATCCCGGCCGGAGCATATACAGCAGTAGAGCGCCGATGAGAAGATACAGGAAAACGAAGAAGAGTATCATGACCGGCGCGATGTCGCCGCTCTTTTCGGTAAGCCGTTTGGGGACCGTGACATGCAGTTCGGCCGCGAGGAGGTCGATATTGTTGCGCGCCTCCTTCAGATCGGGGGCCGCCTGCAGCGCCTGCAGATAATGGTGCAGTGCATCTCCTTTCTGTCCCTGTTTCTCCGCGATGACGCCGAGATTGTAGTGCAGGAGCGGGTCGAACGGCCTCTGTGCCAGCTCTTTTTCCACCAGCGCCTGTGCGGCGCGGTGATCCTTTTTCGCGTACAGTTCAAAAAGATCGTCGGCGCAAAGCGGGAGCGCCGCGAGCAGTAGCAATATGCCGAGAAGCCGTTTCATGCGAGCCTCCGCGCACCGCGCAGGAGTTCGAGGGCCTGCTGTTTGAGCGTTGCCAGATCGCTGCCCGCGCCGCCCGAATAAACGCTGTTCTGCAGTTTACGCGCCAGTTCTATGAACGGCGCGGTCCGCCCGGCGAACCGTTTTTCCACCTCGCGGGTCCGTTCCCCCTTGAGGGCGATCCCGGAAACCGCCTTGACCGCGTCGTAGTAGGTGTTGAGGAGTGTCGACGGATCGGCCGCCGCCTCGATGCGCCGTTCCCATTCGCGCAGCAGGAAGGCCTCTTTTTCGCGCCGGTAGCGAAGGATGCCGCGGACAAAGAAGATAAGCGCGCCTAGACAGAGCAGCACGAGAGGCAGGGCGAGCGCAGCGCGGAACAGCGGCCGTTCGGTCAGGGGGGTCAGATCGTACACCGCCAATCCCGCCGGCAGTTCGCGGAGCAGTTCGTAACTGACCGTCCGTTTGGCCTCTTCGGCCGCCGCCGGATCGGAGGCCAGTTCGCCCACGGTGATATTGACCGGGCGGGTGGCGAGTGTCGACCACCCTCTCTGGCGATCGTAGGTGTCGATCACCGCCGCCGGCAGTTCAAAAGAGCCGGCGCGGAGACCCTTGACCATGAACTTGAAGGTTTTGGTGCCGCAGAGTCGCGCGCCGTCCCAGCGGGTGTCGACCTTGACATCGGGCGGAAATATCTTGACGCCGTCCTCCGACTTGAAGTTCAGGTCGAGTTGGCGCAGAGCGCCGCAGCCGGTGATGGTGTAGGTGACGGTATCGAGCGGTTTGCGCTTGTCGAGGTTGAGCAGGGTGTGGCTTTGGGTCACCGCAAGATCGGCGACGATGCCGCCGGGGTGCCGGTCGGCGTCGGGAAGGGGGGAGAGATCGAACGACAGGTGGGGCGAAGAGAGCGCTTTTCTGCGCATGTCGAAGAAACTGCCGGTCACCACATCGAGTATCATCTGGGTCGCCCCTAGGCGGGTCGTTTTGGCGTCGGGGACGAGCAGGTAGCGTTTCAGCAGCGCGTAGTCGTAGACCGCCCCTTCAAGATTGACGCGGCTGAAGTTGAGTTTGCGCGGGGCGTCTATCTCCTCGCTCCAGCCGTTCTCGAACGATGGTATCTGGGAGAACGAAAGGTCCGATATCTGGTTCTTCAGCGTGAACAGGTAGTAACTCACGACCAGCGGTTCGCCGCGGTAGCGCGGTTCATCGGGCCAGACCACGGCGCGGATGAAGTAGCGCCCCGTCTGTTTCTCCCACGCCGAAAGCGGCGCGAACAGCGAGTTGCCGGCGTCGGTCGGAGCGGGAATGCCGCCGGGCTGCTGCTGCATGCCGGGGGCGGCGGGCTGTTGCGGCGCGGAGCCGCCGGTGACGGTGACGCGTACCTGATTCGACCGGACCTCGCGCCCCTTTTCGAGTACGAGCGTCGCCGGGCCGAGGGTGAACTGTCCCGCCTTCTGTGCGCGGAGGATATAGGTGATGGTCCGCTCCTTGCGCGAGGTCATCTTGCCGTTGATGATGCTGACCGAACTCGAGGTCGATTCGCCCCGGTTCTCGATGGTGAACCCGGGAAGATCGGGTTCTTTCACCTCCACCACATCATCCTTTTCATCGTCGACGATGGTAAGGGTGAGGGTCAGTTCGTCACCGGTCGCCAGACTTTGCCGGTCGATCTCCAACTGGACGGAGGTGGCGGAGGCAGTACCCCATAAGAATAGTAAGGATATGAAAAATAAGCCGGTTCTCACCAGGTCTGGCCTCCCTGCGGATCGCCTTCCCGTTCTAGCATGAAGGGGGTGATTTGTAAATTTTTGCGCTGACGGAACGGCGCGAGCATCTGTTTTTCGTCTTTTTTATCTTTTTCTTCCTGTTCTTTCTTTTCGGCCTGCGCCGCCTGCTGCTGTTCCTCTTTTTTCTCCTCCGGCTTCTGCTGTTGCTGCTGCTGTTGCTGCTGCTGATCCTGCTTCTGGTCTTGCTGTTGGTCTTTTTTTTGGTCTTGTTTCTGCTCTTCTTGTTTCTCGTCCTTTTGGTCCTTTTGGTCCCTTTTGTCCTTTTCCTGCTGTTCCTGTTGGAGTTTCAGCAGGCGGCGGACTATCTCCAGGTTGGCGGCGGTGTCGCGGTCGGGGCTGTTCTGGAGCGACCGCTTAAAGAAATTCTCCGCCTCCTGATATTGCTGTTTCCCCGCCGCAAGTGCCCCGAGGCCGTCGTAGATGCGCGACCTGAGTTCGGGCGACGGATCCTGTGCGAGCGCCCCTTCCCATGCCTTGCGGGCGCCGTCGGCGTCGCCCTTTTTCAGGAGCGCCGCGCCGAGGTTATAGGAAAGTTCGGGCGAACCCTCGCGCCGTTCGGCCCCTTTCTTGAACTCCTCGCTCGATTCGTCGTATTTCTGTTCTTCATACTTCGCGGTGCCGTCTCGGTTCTCGGGGACCTCCTTCTGGAACGGAGTGAACGAAAAGGCGAGAAGCGTCGCCATGAAGATGAGACCGCGGTTCATATCTTTTCCTCCTTCCGGCCGACCGGGACGACGAGAAAGAGCGCGAAGAAAAGTATCCCGAGCCCGAGCGGCAGGGCGAACTGTTCGCGGTAGAGTTGTACCCGTTTTTCCTCCAGTTTCGTCCGGTTGCGGAACGATTTGACGAAGGAGGAGAGCGTTTCTCCTTTCTGTATCTCCAGCGCACCGAGGCTGTCGCGGCACTTGTCGAAGAAGGGCTGATTGAGTTTCGAGACGACCGTTTCGCCGCGCGCATCCTTGAGGTAGCTGTCGCCCAGCGATATCGGCGCCCCTTCGGCGGTGCCGAGCGGGAGGATGGCGAGACTCACCTTTGCGTCGGCTATCTTCTGCCGCGTCGCTTCGAGATCGAGCGACGGGTCCTCGCCGTCGGATACGACCACCAGCAGTTTATCGGCGTTCTCCGCGCCGCTTTTCAGCGTTTCGAGCGCCAGTTCCACCGCAGCGCCGAGCGCCGTTCCCTGTTTTTCTATCATCCCGGGCCGCAGATCGGCCGCCACCGCGAGCGCCGTGTTGTAGTCGGCGGTGAGCGGGAGTTGCAGGAACGCCGATCCGGCGAAGGGAACCACCGCGACGCGGTCGCCGCCCAGTTCGGTGATGGCGTCTATGAGGAGCCGTTTTCCCTTTTCAAAGCGCGGTCCCTCCTCATCCTCGGCGAGCATCGACAGCGACACGTCGAACACGACGGCGACATCGATCCCCTCGTTCGAAAGGTTCACCTCCGCTTCGCCCATCTGCGGACGGACGGCGGCGAGGTTGAGAAAGATGAGCGCCATCACGAGAAATATCCGGCGCAGCCACAGCGCCCGCTCCGACAAGTTGGTCGCCTCGTCGCGGCGGGTCGGGCTGAAAAGCGCCGCGAACCGGAGACGCCGCCGTTTGGCGACGGTGAAGTAGACGAGAAGCGCCGGGAACCAGACGAAGAAGAGGAGGAAATAGAGCGGCGCGCCGAACTTCATCGTTCCACCTCCGGGTAGAGCGGGAAGATGAGGGCGAAAAGTCGCGCAAGCAGTATCAGCAACAGTGCGGCCGCGATGAAGTAGGGGGCGAATTCGTCGTACAGTTTATACTTTTGCGCCGGTACGGGACTTTTTTCCAGTTTGTCTATCTCGGCGAAGACGCGGTGCAGTTCGTCGGTCGATATCGAGGTGTAGTCCCTGCCGCCGGTCGTATCGGCGATCCGTTTGAGCAGATCGGGATTGACCTTCATCGTCACCGTCTGATAGGCGTCGCGGCCGAAGAGGTCCTTTCCGGCCGGGAAGGGGACCGGTTTGTTGGTGCCGATGAGGATGGTGTATATCTTGATGCCCAGTTTCTTCGCTATTTCGGCGGTCGCTTCGGGACTCACATTGCCGCTGTTGTTGTCGCCGTCGGTCAGCAGTATCACCAGCCGCGATTTGGCTTTCGAATCCTCCAGCCGCGACAGGGCGAGTCCGAGCCCGTTGCCGATGGCGGTGCCGTCGTCGATGACGCCGGTGGTGAGGCGGTTGAGCAGGTTCGTGAACATCGTGTAATCGGTCGTGAGCGGCACCTGCAGGAAACTCTCCTTGGCAAAGAAGACGAGCCCCAGCCGGTCGCTGCGCCGTTCGCGGACGAACTGCTCGATCACCCCTTTGGCCGCCGCGATACGATTCTTTGGCTGGAAGTCGAGCGCCTCCATCGAACCCGACACATCGAGCGCGATGACGATATCCTTCCCTTCGACCGGCGGGGTGATGACCCGGTCGAGGCTGACCGGCCGCGCGAAAGCGACCACCAGCAGGATAAAAGCGAGCACATCAAAAAAGCGGCAGATGCGCCAACGGCCGTCGGCGGCGCGCCGCATTCCGGCGAAATCGGTGAAGTGGAGTATCCCGCCGCCGCCCTGCCGCCGCGAACGGAAGAGAAGCCACAAGAGCGGCAGCAACAGAAGCGTCAGCAAATATGTCGGGCGTACCAGTTCCATACCGTTATCAGAGATCCTTCACAGCGTGGGTAATAACATGAGGGCGGTGTCCTTTATTCCGGCTCAGCCGAGGCTCCCGACCGCCGCTTCGACCGCGTCGAGTATCGCGCCGGTGCGGACCAGTTCCTGCATCGCGGTGTGGTCGGGGTAGAGCGGCCGGTCGATCTCGAGGAATTCGACCTTCTCGCGGATCGCCTTGTGGGCCGCCGCGACACCCTTTCCGGTGGTGAAACCGCGGATGTCGAGCGCCTGCGCCGCCGCCATGAATTCGATGCCGATGACGCCGTTGGCATTGTCGAGTATCTGGAGATTCTTGAGGGCGGTGTTCATTCCCATCGAAACGAAATCCTCCTGATCGGCCGCCGCCGGGATCGACTGGGTCGATGCGGGGGAGCAGAGGATACGCTGTTCGACGATGAGGGTATCGGCGGTGTACTGCGACAGCATCAGCCCCGAGAACATGCCGGGGTTCTTCGTGAGGAACGGCGGCAGACCGACCGACAGCGCCGGGTTATTGAGCCGGTTCATTCGGCGCTCCGAAAGGACGCTCACCATCGTGATCGCCTGACCGACCATCTCCATCGGCAGAGACACCGGCGTCCCCTGGAAGTTGGCGCCCGAGAGCGTCAGTTTCTCCTCGGGGATGAAGATCGGATTGTCGCCCACGCCGTTCAGTTCGGTCTCGACCTGCGAGCGGGCCCAGCGGATGGCGTCGTGCGCCGCGCCGATGACCTGCGGGGTGGAGCGCATCGAATAGGCGTCCTGCACCTTCGTCTTCACCTTGCCGGTGAGGAGGTCGGAGCCGGCGACACATTTCCGTATCGCGGCGGCCGAGCGGACGGCGCCCGCAAAGCCGCGCAGTTCGTGGAGTTTGGTGTGGTACGGCTTCATGTTGGCGAGCAGTGCCTCGAGCGACATCGACGCGGCGATCTCGGCCTGCTTGAGCCAGCGGTCGGCGTCGTAGAGCGTCAGCGCGCTGATGGAGGTGAGGAGGTTCGAGCCGTTTATCGCGGCGAGTCCGTCACGCGCCTTGAGGCCGGGGACCGGGATCCCCGCCTTTTCGAAGGCGGTCTTGGCGGGAAGCAGTTCACCTTTATAATAGGCCTGTCCTTCGCCGAGGAGGGTGAGCGCTATCTGCGACATCGGGGCGAGGTCGCCGCAGGCGCCGACCGACCCTTTCTTGCAGACGAACGGGGTGACGCCTTTGTTGAGCATCGCGATGAAGGTCTGCGGTATCTCGGGGCGGCAACCGGAGTTGCCGTGGGCGTGGACGTTGATGCGGGCGGACATCGCGGCGCGGACATGCTCGATGGGGGCGGGGTCGCCGATGCCGGCCGAGTGGTTGTAGACGAGCCACCGCTGGAACTGTTCTATCTGGTCGTCGGCGAGCACCACTTCGGAGAATTCGCCGATGCCGGTGTTGACGCCGTACATGATCTCGCGCTTCGCGATCTTCTCTTCGACCATCGCGCGGCAGAGTTTGATCCGTTCGAGCGCTTTGGGGCACAGTTCGACCGGTTCGCCGTTACGGGCGATGGCGACCAGTTGTTCGATGGTCAGATGGCTTCCGTCAAGCATGATGGCCATGGAGAACTCCTTAAAAAGCGGTTATTCACTACCGACCGGGGGCGATTATATTAGTAAGGAAAGGAGAGGCAAGGAAAATGGATGAAAACCGATGATGCCGCCGAAAAAGTTACTGACACTTCTCTGGGGTCTGCGCCGCTAATGAGTCGCCGCTGATACCGGCATTGGGCAGTTGCGCTTTAATATCGGAAAATTGTTGTTCGTCGGTGATACAGTTCCCGTTTACCGAAAGTGCCGTTATTTTCTTGCAGGAATATAGCGGACTAAGATCCGTTAAGTAGTTGTCCATAAGGTATAGCGCGTTCAACTCTGTCAGTCCCGACAACGGTTCGAGGTCTTTTATCTTATTGTTGTTAAGTTTAAGGTTGGTGAGTTTCGTCAGCGTGCGGAGTGGTTCGAGCGATTCGATCTGGTTGTCGCTCATGCCGACCCAATCAACATTAGGCATGTTTCCTATCCCTCTGATATCTCTGATCGTTCCCGCGCCACAACCTATCATCTTGACCTTGCTGTACTTGTCCGGATCGTTAGGGTCTATAAGATCGTTATTGTAATAGTCTTGAAGTGTTTCTTCGACGCAGGCTTTGAACGCCGGATCGGGGAACATCTCGCCGTTGCCGCCGTCATCGCACCCAACCGCGCCGATGAACACAACCGCCAGCAGAAAGTTCCTCATGGTAGCCGTGGCCTTACGCCGCGACATAGGACCGACCGACAGCCTTGAGCCCGACCGGCTTTTTCTGGAACAGCATCTTGCGGAACGCCTCGAACCGCTTCACCTGCGCCGGCGTGTAGAGCCGTTCACCGCATTTCTCGCAGACCTCGGCGACCACCTTGAGGACGGCGGTGTCGTTGCCGCCCTTCACGATCTTTTCAACCTCTTTCTTCACCACGGCGCCGCCGCAGGTCGGACATTTTTTGAATGGAAGCATGACTATTTCCTCCGCTTCTTGTTCTCTATCCACCGCTTGGGATCGGGGCGGTACACTGTTATGAGTACCGCGTACCCGTTCTCTGCATTGTATCCCCACACCGAATGTATCGGCTCCTCGCGGTAGTTCCTGCCCGCGATAAGGATACTCGGATAGGGCTTGTCCTTCGGGTACTCTTCGATGATCTCGCCGTGCAGGACCGACTCGAAGATATCCTCGTACAAAAGCCGGTCGTTCTGAGCCTCGTCGTCGGCGTGTTCGGTGACCCGGTAATGTTCCTTGGCGATGGCGTCCAAAATGTCGGCGAGTTTCATCGGTTCCTCTCCCGGTTCCGGCCCATTGTACCAACGGACAAGATGATGTCAAGACGAGGCGTTAGTGCTTCGTGCGGTCAGCGCACCACTTCGGCGGTGAAGTCGATGCCGTCGCGGCCGGTGAGGCGGACCGTCAGGAGGTCGCCGGGCCGCTCTTTTTCAAGGTTCGTGAGTATCGTGATGCCGTCTATCTCGGGCGCCTGATGAACGCCGCGCCCTGTCGCAAGGGCACAACCGGCGTCAAATTCCTCATACAGCACCGTCGTGGTCGTGCCGACGAGCCGTGACAGCCGTTCCTCCATCGTCGCCTGCGCCGTCTCCTGAAGCAGGGCGACCCGCCGGGCGATGGTGTCGCGCCGGTGCGACCGGAGTTTGCCCGCCGGGGTGTTCTCCTCCTTCGAGTAGCCGAAAACACCGATATAGTCGAGCGGAGCGCCAGCGATGAATGAACGCATCTCCTCGAACTGGGCCGTCGTCTCACCGGGGAACCCCGCGATAAAGGTGGTGCGGATGATGGCGCGGTCGCCGAAGCGGCGGATGATGCTCTCCAGCGCGCGGTCGATATCTTTGCGGCGGTAGCGACGGTGCATCGCTTTGAGCACCGGATCGCTCGCATGCTGGAGCGGTATCTCGAAGTAGGGGAGCACTTTTTTGTGATCGAAGGCGTCAAGGAGCGTCGCGTCGATGCCGGAGGGGTAGAGGTACATCACGCGGATGCGGAACTCGCCCGGCAGTTTCGCCAGTTTTACCAGCAACTTGGCCAGCGTCGTGTCGTTGTCGCGGCCGTAGGCGGTGGTGTCCTGCGCGATGAGGGTGAGTTCGCGGACGCCGGTGTCGATGAGCCGCGCCGCCTCGTCACGGATGTCGCGCGGCGGCCGTTCGCGGTAACTGCCCCGGATGAGCGGAATGGCGCAGTAGGAACAGCGGTTGTCACAGCCGTCGGCTATCTTTATATAAGAGGTATAAGGCGACAGGGTGAGCGCCCGGTCGTGCTGGGCGGTCGCGATGAACTGCGGGCCGGTGGTTATCTGCGGCGCGGTGTCGCCGTCACCGACGAGCGCGGCGATATGCGGGATATCCTCGATGCCGATGACCAGATCGGCCTCCGGGATCTTCGCGGCGATGTCGGGATACAACTGCGGCAGACAACCGGCGAGCACGAGTCGCGCCCCCTTCCGGCGGTGTGCATGGAGGTCGAAGAGCCGGTCGACCGTCTCCTGCCGCGCCTCCTCGATGAAGGCGCAGGAGTTGAGAACGATGAGTTCGGCCGCCGTGGGATCGTCCACTACCCGCCAGCCGTCGCCCATGAGCGCCGCGAGCATCACCTCGGTGTCGACGCGGTTCTTGGGACAGCCGAGCGATTCAAAGTAGAGGGTGCGTTTCTTCACGGTCTAGTATTTCTTGAGGTGCGCCTCGGTGACGAGGTAGGCGCCGTCCTCTTCCTTCTTCTCTATCTTTATCAGAACCAGCGACTTCGGACGGACCACCAGCAGGTCGGACTTGCGCTGGTTATCCTCGTCGTCGATGTCGGCCGCGTTCTTTTTCATCTTAAAGAAGGCGACCGCCTTGACCGGTCCCTTGAGTTTCGAGAATTCACCGGTTTTCGGCCCGAAGCGGACCACGGCGTCGATTTTCATGAGGCCGTCGAGCCCCGAAAAGGAGACCGCGCTGATCTCCGCTTCGGCCATCTCATCGGCGCCGGCCGTTTGCCGCAGTTCTATCGGAACGGTCAGCGGTTCGGCCGTCTCTTTCTTTTCGCGCAGAAGCGCCAGCGGATCGTTTTTTAGCGAAACGCCGGTGTCGACCCCCGCCACCGCGCCGAGGAGCGTTTCCTGTTCCACCGAAGCGAAGTAGATGCCGCCCAAGCGGAGTTCGACCGTCTGGTCGGGCAGTTTCTCGGCCAGTTTCTCCTTTATTGCCGCCGTGTTGAGTCCTTTCTTGAGTTTTATCAGTACCCCGCCCCCCTTGAGGTTCCAACTCTCGGCCAGAACGGGGAGATAGGTACCGTCGGCACCCTTCACCAGAAGCGGGTCGGCCCGCAGGGTGACCGCCGCCGCGATGATACAGAGGAGAAAAAATATCGTTCTCATGGGTCGCTCCGTTCCTAAAGTCCTATCTCGGCGCTTCGCTGCGCCATCCCGTCGCGGGTAAGGGTCAACAGTTCCTCGACCCCGATACCGAACCATCCCTCGGCCGCCTTCATCTGGTCGCGGTTGGCCCCCTGCGCAAAGCGTTTTTCGGTGAAACGCTTCAGCATGAATTCGACGGGGACCGCGGCAACCTTTTTCGAGGGGTGCATCAGGGCGCAGGCGACGATGAAACCGGTCGCCGGATCGACGGCATAGAGCGCGCGACCCATCGTGCTTTCGACCGGCACATTGCCCGAATGTTCGAGTATGGCACGCAGGATATCTTCGTCGGTAAAACCCAGAGCCCGCAGTATCTCGCCCGACACCTTTCCATGGCGCGGGAAATCGTCTTTGGTCCGGTCGTAGTCGAGATCGTGGAGCAGGCCCGCCAGCGCCCAGCGGTCGGCGTCGCCGCCCAGTCGTCCGGCCATCGCGCGCATCGCCGCCTCGACCGCCCAGCAGTGTTTGATGAGGTTCGGGTTGGCAAGGTGTTCGGCGAGCAGTCCCGCCGCCCGCGTCAGGGTCCAGTCGTTCATGGGGCTCTCCCCGTTCAGTCCGGCGGAATAGTACCGCCGGAAGGGATAAAATCAAGTTTCCAAAGGGGAAACGGAGCGCGCGAAAAAATTTGACTTCGACGGGCCATTCTGCTACCTTCGGTGCGACTCATTTCTTTCCATTCGGAGTTAACGGGAAACCTTGAGAGGAGGATGCTCCATGAAGAAACTTTTTCTGCTGGTCGTGCTTGTGGCGGCGGTTGCCGCTTCCTGCACCCAGCCCCGGTTCATCACCCACATGACGCACCGTGACAAGGACAACACCATCAAGTTCGTCACTTATCAGGAGCGTTTTATGAAGACCCCCGACTATCAGGTCTTCAAGTGCAACATGGAAGCCGACGGCCGCCTGTTCCAGTGCCGTGCGATGACCCTAACTTGGAACTTGGACTAAGGAGGGAAGTACTATGAAAAAACTTATTCTGGTGCTTTCGCTCGTCGTGATGCTGATCGGGACATCCTGCATGACCCGCAACATCCGCAAGATCACCGATCACAACACCCGTCCGCTGACCGCTATCGAGTCGGCCGACTGGTACATGTCCCGCGAGATCGTCCGCTTCTTCCTCTCGTTCGCCGGTGCTGAAGCGGCCGCCAAGTATCCGACCACCCTGTATCGTTTCTGGACCTGCGCCGATACCGGCGAAGGACTTGACTGCAAGGTCGAGTGTGATGGCGAGACCGATCTTGACTGTATCGGCTGGTAAGGAGGTAACACTATGAAAAAAATAATTATTCTCGCTATCGTGGCGATGTCGCTGATCTTCACCGGGTGCGCCTCGCCCCAGTGGCTCACTTCCAACAAGTTCCTCGGCGAAGACAAGATCATGAAGGAGTTCTACGCGCTCCGCATCCAGGCGGCGCAGGCTGTGGTCGATGACCAGAATACCGAATACTTCGACTACACCGTCCGCGTCTGCAATGTCGACGACAGCGGTACTCTGAGCCAGTGCATGGATACCGTCATCCTCGAGAACGTGATGCAGAACACCTTGTACAACAACTTTGCCGAGAACTAAACGAGGGAGTAACACATGAAAAAGATACTGCTTATCTGCGCGGTCGTCGCGGCCCTCGTTATGGTGTCGTGTACGGTCGAGAAGAGAACGGTCACCGCGAAGCACAAAAAGAACGAGACCACCTTCTACTGGGCCTACTACGAGTGGGAAGAAAGTTCCTTCTTCTTCACTTGGGTCCATGATGACTGGTCGAAGGTCAAGCGCTGCAACCTGCGCGACGACAACACCTTCCAGTGTGTCGAAGAGCAGGAGGCGATCGCCGTCATCAACCCGCAGTGGACCGGTGAAGTGAACCAGTCCAGCGGTGAGCCGGCCTCGGCCGAAGCGGCCCCGGCCGAAGAAGCGGCCCCCGCCGAAGCGGCTCCGGCCGAAGCGGCCCCCGCGGAAGAGGCTCCCGCCGAAGCTCCGGCTGAGGAAGCGCCCGCCGCCGAGTGATCGCGCGGTAAGATTCTGCTTTTAGGACCCCGCTTTCGAGCGGGGTCTTTTTTTATTGAATCATTCCAACCGCGTCGAGGTCGAAGCCGGCGCTCTCATGGGTCGGGCAGGGGTCGTAGATCGGGCGGCCGCCGTTGTCGGTCATAGAGCCGTCGCCCCGGACATCGACGACACGGACATGGGTGACGGCCGACAGGTTGACCGTCGCATCCTTCCCGGCAAGCGTCGCGAGATCGAACGGGACGCCCCATCCGGCGCGATACTTCCCGGCAAGGCCGTCGATGAGCGCCGGATCGAGCGTGCCGTATTCGGAGACCGGCTCGGTGCCCAGATAGGTCGCGCCAAACCGGACGAAGGTAACGCCGTCGCTCGACACCTCCACAAAGGCAAGCTCCAGAAAATCGTCTGAAAAAGAGTTCTCGAACACGACGATATCGGGTCCGTCGCCGTCGGTCAGCGGTTCGTCGAAGGTCAGCGTGATACTGCCGCCGTCGCCCAGAGAGACGACCGCGGTCGCGTTCCCTTCGGCCGGACCGAGCGCCTTGTCGGTATCCTTCCACTCCTCGGTCAGATTGTCGCCCCGGACCACTTCGGCGATGCCGGAGGCCCATGCGGTAATGCGCGGGTCATCCTTCGCGACGGCGGGAGAGCCGGTGGTGCCGGCTGCTCCCGCGAAGGTCGTGGGGGTCAGTTTGGTCCACCCGAAGCCGTTGCACCCGGTGTCGAGTTTCTCGGCGTCGGCCGGGACGGCCGCCTCGGCCTCGGCCGCCGAATCCTTGTCGTAGACCGTCTGGCAGAAGTAGAGGTCGTCGCCGCTCCACGCCCAGTCCATCCGGCTCCACTTGCCGGGGTTGAAACTTTTCACGGCGTCGTTCTGCGCCACGACAAAGTCCTTTTTGTTGTCGTACTTCGTGATGTGAAATATCCCCATATCGCCCTGATCCCACAGCGTCGCGGTGATGACATGGGTATACTCGTAATCGTCGCTGTAGGTGCCGATGATCTCGATAGGTCCCTGTTGTTTCTCCTCGTCGCAGGCGAACAGGAACAGGAACATGAAAAGAGCGGTGAACAGGTTCTTCATCCGTTTCCTCCTATAAAGCGCTTATGGTTCGTGTATCCAGAGACGGAGCGCCGCGGGGGCGCCGTCGAAGGGTATCGTTGTTATCGTGCCGGTCGCGGTGTCGAGTGCGTTGAGGCGGCTGCGCGGAGAGCCATCCACGAATATCTGATCGAAGAAATAGACTCGTCCGGTGAAGGGGCTCTGGTCTATCGGTATCGCGGCGAAGGCGTTAATGTCGCTCACGATACGCCGCACCGTGCCGTCGCGTTCGAGTACCTGCAGGTGCCCCTGCCAGTCGCCGTCCATCGCGGTGAAGTAGATGCGGCCGTCGGCAAGCACCGCCAGATCGCCCATCTTCACATCGAGCGGCGAATGCTCGTCGGTCGTTTCGTGCAGGATGACGGAGACAGTGCCGCTGAAAAGATCGACCCGGACAATGCCGCCGTCGCGTGCCTGATAGGACCCGGAGCACGAGACGAAAAGCTGGTCGGGCGAAAGGAGCGGGTTGACCGCCAGCTTCGAGGTGGGATCGGCAAGCGGCAGGTCGATGGGGGAAAGCGGTGTCCCCTCGGCGGTATGACGGGCAAGCCGTCCGCCGCGCGAAAGCCAGTCGGGACCGAGCAGTTGGAGCGCCGTCACCGTCCGTCCGCCCGTTCGCAAAAGCCCCGCGGGGGCCGGATCGGTGCCGTCGGGGGCGAAGGCGGCGAGCGGTATCTCGCCCGCCGATTTCCCGGAGCCGTCGAACAGAAGCAGGCGGTCGTACTGGTTCGCCGAAACGATGTAGCGCGTCCCGTCCCAGAGGGCATCGTAGAAATTGGCGTAGCGGTCGACCGGCGAGGCGATGGTGGTGTAACGCGGATCGCCGTCGCGCGGTTCGTAGACCCAGACGGTGTCGGCGCCGTCGCGGCCGACGACCATGAGCCGGTCGGCGGCGGTCGCGAGCGTCAGGTCGGTCCCCTCGGGGCCTCCCAGCGGCGTCGGGAAGGTCAGTTCACGCAGGTCGTCCAGCCGTTCCCCCGGCGCGAGGAGGATATGGCCGGAGCGCGGGGCGTCGTAGCCGCCGGTCGTCGCGATGACCAGATCGGCGGCGACACAGGAACCGAGATAGGGATGGGTTCCGGCGGGGCAGACGGTATCGTCGTCGGGAACCGTGCTGTCGGTCAAGGCGGTATAGTCGGTCGTCGCGGCCATATCGATGTCGGCGGGCAGTTCGGTAAGGTCCGGAGCGCAAGCGATCGGCAGAAAGGCCATGAGGAACAGTAGCCGTTTCATACGCCCCCTCCGATGTCGAGGGCAAGGCCGAGATAGAGCGATACCCCGGCGGTGCCGTAGCCTTTCACCAGTTCGTACCGGTCGTCGAAGAGATTCTCGATGCGGCCGAAGATACGGCAGAGCGGCGCGGCGCGCACCGATACGGCGAGCGACCCGATGACGGCGGTCGGGAGCGTCACGGTGACCGGTTCGTACGGATAGCGGTACTCGATATCGCGGCGCGGGCCGATGACCGTCACCCCCAAGTTCGCGTTGAAGATCGGGTCGGGATTCCAGTCTGTCCAGAGGTTGGCGAGGTGGGCGGGACGCCGCAGGACCGGCCGGGTGTCGCGCCAGTCGCGGCCGTCGTAGGTGACCACGGCGAAGGCGTCGGTGGCGGTGTAGGTGTAGTTGGCGGTGATCGTGAGGGTCCGGTGGGGCCGCGCCGAAAGGGCCGTCTCGATGCCCCACGCCGTCAGCCACCCGATGTTCTGATAGCGTCCGCAGAGCATCCCGTCACAGCCGTAGGAGAACTCTATCGCGCTGCGTGTCTCCTGATAAAAGCCGTTCACTTCGATGAGAAGCTGGCGCTCCCACAGCCGTTGTTCGATACCGCCGTCGAGGGCATTGGTCTCTTCGGGACGGAGGAATTCCGAGCCGTACTTGCTGTAGAGCTGGAAGAGACTCGGCGGCTTGAAGGCGCTCCCGACGCTCGCCCGCAGAGTCGTGTCGCTCGGGGCGATGAGGTAGGCCGCCTCCACACTGTAGGTGCCGCGCGGCAGCTTCTTCAGATATTCGCTTGCGAGCAGTACCGGCGAGCCGGTCGTGTCGAGGGTCGTGTGATGGAGACGGTACAGGAACAGGTCGAACCGGCCGCCCGCCGTGATGGAGAGGCCGTCGAGCGGCGTCACGGTGTCCTGCAGATAAAGCCCGAGGTCAAAGGAACTTTTCCGGTCAATAGCAAGGCCGGTGACGGGCCGCGTGCGGTCGTTTTTCTGATCGGCGGCCCCCTGTCCGGCGGTGAATACCGCGCCGGTCCGGAGACGATTGTAGGGGATCGCGGTGATGTCGTTACGCCATGCCGCCTCGATGGTGTCGCCGATAAAGAAGATGCGCGAGAACCCCCATTCGTCCTGCGGGCCGTTGGGTTGATTGCGGTCGTCGCAGGAACGGCGGGCGACGGAGAGTTCGAAGGTCTGGCCCCATGCACCGTCAAAAAGAGAACCATCTGCCGCGAAATGTCCCAGCAGGCGGTCCGAGGAGAAGATGCGGTCGGGGTCGTCGCGCCAGCGCCCCGGTCCGTTGTCGATATCGGCGTCGGCGCCGATGTAACGGAGCGCTGCCGAAAACCGCCACCGGTCGCCCGCCGCGACGCCGAACCGTCCGGCGACGGTCAGAGTCCGTGCACGGTCCTCCTCGCTGTTGCCGTCGTGTTCGGCCGCCGCCGAATAGCCGCCGGTGTCGAGATAAGAAGCGTTCATCGCGTAGTCGCCGCGTGCCGTGCCGCCGCGGAGTCCCGCCGACAGCCGCAAATGGTTAACCGCGATGTCGCCGGGGGCGAGATCGACCATGCCGCTTTCGGCGGAAAGTGAAAGACGGGCCGGACCGCCGCCCCCCCGCGAGGTGATGAGGACCGCGCCGCTCATCGCGTCGGGACCGAAGATGACCGCCTGCGGGCCGCGCAGTATCTCAATGCGCTCGATGCCGTCGGCCATGATGTCGGACAGATCGGCGGCGTTCTCGACCGAAAAGGGGTCGTTGAGCCGCACCCCGTCGAGGAGTACCAGCGCGTGACCGCCTTTCCCTCCGCGTATGAAAAGGCTCGTCAGCCCGCCCGCACCGCCGGAGGTCGAGATGTGGATGCCGGGCGTTTCGCGCAGGAGTTCGGCGACGGTATCTTTTTGTTTCTTCTCTATCTGTTTTTCGGTGATGACGGTGGTGGCGCGGGCGGTATCATCGCCCTCCCGCTTTTCGCTCACGACGGTGCGATAGGGCTCTTCGGCGGCATGAAGGGCACAAAAGGAGATAAGGGAGAATAACAGGATCGCCGTACGCACAGGCATTGTCCCTCCGCGGGGTCGCACTGTTCACGATTCCGCTTTCGGATATTCTGGCTTGCGGTCAACCGGAGCGCCGCCCCTTCCCGCCGTACGGCAGTGGGCTATTGCGGCGTCCGTCGCGCTTACAGCTGCGGGACAGCACCGGATTCACACCGGATTTCCCCGTCTGCGGACACAGGTCGTTAGTATCACGATGATGCAGAGATGTCAAGGAAGGGTGGGCGGTCAGACGCCCCGTTTCAGCGCGATGGCCCGTTCGTAGAGGGCGACATAGGCCTTGGCGCTCTCTTCCCAGCTGAAATCCTTGGCCATCGCCGCCTGCCGCATCGCGGTGATGTGGGCGGGACGGTCGTACCAGGTCGAAACGGCCCAGCCGACGGTGTCGTAGACGGCGGTCTGCGAGAGGACATTGAATTTGAAGCCGGTGCCGGTCCCCGCCTTCTCGTCGTACTGTTCGACCGTATCTTCCAGCCCCCCGGTCGCCCGGACAATGGGAAGGGTGCCGTACTTGAGCGAGTATATCTGGTTGAGGCCGCACGGTTCGTACTGCGAGGGCATCAGGAAAAAATCGCTTCCTGCTTCGATGAGATGCGACAGTTCGTCGCTGTAGCCGATGTAGGAACCGACCCGGCCGGGATAGCGCGCCGGGAGTCCGCCGTAATACTGTTCAAGCACCTTGTCGCCCGATCCGAGCACGGCGAACTGCGCCACCATGTCCTTGAGGATATGATCGAGCACCTGCCCGACCACATCGAGCCCCTTCTGCGCGACAAAGCGGCTGATGACGCCGATGATCGGCAGTTTCGGATCGACCGTGAGGCCCAGCGTTTCCTGTAGTAGTTTCTTTGCCGCCGCCTTGCCTTTCATATCGCGGGCCGAATAGCGGGCCGGGAGATGTTTGTCGTTCTCGGGCGACCAGAGGGCATAATCAACACCGTTCAAGATGCCGGTGTAGCGGTCTCCCTTGTTATTGAGGAACGGCGCCATGCCGCACGACAGCGGGCCGGAACGGGTCTCTTTGGCGTAGGTCGGGCTCACGGTGTTGACCATCTCGGCGAAGTAGATACCGCCTTTGAGATAGTTCAGTCGACCGTGGTCCTCGAATATGTCGGGCTTGAAGTTCTCCAGTTTGAGTCCGGTATAGTCGAGATGCTCCGAGCCGTAGATCCCCTGATAGGCGATGTTGTGTATCGTCAGTACTCCGGCCGCCTTGGCGAGCAGCGGATCGTTCCAGTGCCAGACCTTGAGATAGGCCATCGTTGAAGCCGCCTGCCAGTCGTGAGCGTGGATGATGTCGGGCATCCAGTACATGTCGCGGAGCAATTGCAACGCGGCGCGGCTGAAGAAGGCGAAACGTTTTGGGTTGTCGGGATAGTCGTTGAACCACGCGTCGTGATAGAGTCCGTCGCGTTGGAAATACTTGTTATACTCGATGAAATAGACGGTGATGCCGCCGTCACTGTGCGCCTTGTGGACCGCGCACCACTCAAGGGTATTGCCCATCCAGACGCCGAGTTGCGCCATGAAGGGCTTGATGCCGCGCTTTTCGATATCGACCGATCCATAGAGCGGCAGGATGATCACGACCTCATGGCCGAGTTTTGAGAGCGCCTTGGGAAGCGCGCCCACCACATCGGCCAGTCCGCCCGTCTTGGCGAACGGGACACACTCGGAAGAGATCATCGCGATCTTCATGAGAACACCCTATATGTTGGCAAGCAGTTCGGCGGAGAGCTGTCCGACCAGTTTTTTCACCGGGACGATCTCGGTGCACCGGTAGGCGTTGGAGCCGGCGAAAACGAAGGCATCCTCGAACTCGCCGCGCGAGGCGTCGTCCAGTACCTTGGCGATGCAGTAGGGAACGGTGTTCGGATCGCAGGTCCGCAGGCAGTGATGACGGCAGAGGAACGGGACCGTATCGCCCTCCTGTACCCGCGAGACGAAGGTGCTCTTGATGACGCGGCCGGGAAGGCCCACCGGACTCGCGATGATGACCGTGTCCTCCTTCTTCGCATCGATATAGGCCTGTTTGAACCGCTGATCGACATCGCATTCGTCGGTGCAGACGAACCGCGTCGCCATCTGAACGCCGGCCGCTCCGAGTTTCAGGAATCTCGCGATATCGGCGCCGTCGAAGATGCCGCCCGCCGCAATGACCGGCAGCGGCCGGTCGAGCGTTGCGGTGAAGGCGACCAGTTCGGTCACCAGCTGCTCCAGCGTGGGCGCTTCGTTGCGGGTCAGGTCGTCGAAGGAATAGCCGAGATGGCCGCCCGCCTCCGGACCCTCCACGATGACCGCGTCGGGAAGCCGGTCGTAGTTCTGTTTCCATTTGCGGCAGATGAGGGAAAGTGCGCGGGCCGAAGAAACTATCGGGACCAGTTTGATGTTCTTTCCGTTAAGGTATTTCGGCAGATCGAGCGGCAGTCCCGAGCCGCAGACGATCATATCCACATTCTCTTCGACGCAGACGGTGACCAGTTCGGCGAAGTTGGAAAGGACCACCATTACATTGACGCCGATGACACCGGTCGGCGCAAGGGTCCGCGCTTTCCGTATCTCGGCCCGCAGGGCATCGTTGTTGACCGCGACGAAGGTGTCGGTCGAGGAATGTTCGTAGTCGCCTAAGCCTACGCTCGCGATCATCCCGGCGCACCCTTCGTTGGCGACGGCCGCCGCCAATCCGCCGCGCGAGACGCGAACCCCCATCGCTCCCTGTATGATGGGAGGGGAGATCTTTAAGTTGCCGATGTGCAGAGCAGGCATGGTAGTAGATGTCATGAGAGAAGCCACCGTATGTTTGAATAAATATATGTACTCACAGGAACCTCTTGAAAAGGGCGAGAATGCCCTGTGCCCACGCGACGCGGTGGCCGGTGCCGGTCCCCTGCGCGATGGTCGCCTTGTTGTCGAGATACCACTGGTACGAACGGATGAGCGCCTCCGATTCGCTGTAGCGCGGCTGCCAGGCGAGCACCTTTTGCGCCTTCTCGATGGAGACGAAACTGTCCTTGTGCGCCGTGCCGTAGACCCACTTGTAAAGCGGCGACAGATGGAGCGCCTCGAACAGTTGGAGCGCCGGTATCACCATCCAGACGGGGGTATGCATGACCCGCGATCCGCTTTTCGCGTACTCACAGAGCGCCCCGACATCCTCGTTGATGGTGCGGAACTCGGCACAGCCGACATTGAACACATCGTTCGCTTCGGGTCCGGGATGACGGTACGCTTTGAAGACCGCGTCGCACAGATCGTCGACCTCAAGTAGCTGATAGCGGTTCTTCCCGTTGCCGATGAGCGGTATCTTGTGGCCTTCCTCGATCCAGTTGTAGAGTATCTGGAAGACGCCGAGCCGGTGGGTGCCGATGAAGGTCTTGGGGCGGACGACCGAGACATAGAGTCCTTTCGCCCGCACCTCTTCGCAGTGCACCTCGGCCGCTATCTTCGATTCGCCGTAGGGACCGACGCCGATGCGCTCATCGGTTTCAAAGAGCGGATGGTGGTCGGGAACGCCGTAGACGGCGGTCGAACTGATGAAGACGAACCGCTTGGTCTTATGCTTCAGCGCGAGGTCGAGAACATTGCGCGTCCCGTCGACATTGGTCGAGAATATCTCTTTTTTCGATTCGAGCGGGAGCGCCGCCGCCGCGTGGATGACCACGTCGGTCTGTGCTATGAGTTCGCTCATCTTCGCGGTGTCGCGCACATCGCCGCGCACGAGCGTCACCTGCGGATCGTACTCGTCGGCGTGGTATTCGGCGATGTCCAGCAGCGTCACCGCGTCGCCTTCGGCCACGCATTTCCGCGTCATGTGGAGTCCGAAGAAACCGGCGCCGCCGGTGATGAGCACCTTCATATTGTCACCTCAGATAGACCAGTATCACGAACAGCGCGATCCAGCAGAGTATCGTGAGTTGGAGGAACCGGTCGCGCAGGAGCAGGTCGGTCGGCTGACTGCTTTTTTTGTAGACGAGCGTCAGTTGCAGGTAGCGGAACAGCCCCAGTATGACGAATATCACCGTCAGGTAGATCTTGTCGGAACCGAAATGTTCGGCGACCGCCGGGTCCATTGCGTAGAGGATGTAGGCGAGTATGATGATCGCCGTCATGACCGCGAGCGCGCTGTTGATGAATTCGATATTGTAGCCGTGGATGGCGGTGCGTGTCTTTTTCCCTTCACCGGCCAGCAGCACATCGTCGCGCCGTTTGGCGAAGGCGAGGAACAGGGCGAGCAGGAAGGTCATCAGTATGATCCACTGCGACGGCAGGACGCCGGTGATCCCGGCATGGTCGGTGCCGGCAAGGAGCCGGAGCAGGAAGCCGGTCGCGATGACGAAGATATCGAGGAGCGGTATCCGCTTGAATACCATCGAGTAGAGAACATTCATCACGCAGTAGATGACCAGTATCAGGAAGAGCTGTTTATTGTAGAATGACACGCCGCCGAGCCCCACGATGAAGAGTCCCGCCGCAATGAAGATGGCGGATACGTGCGAAATCGCACCACTTGCGATGGGACGATGCCGTTTATCGGGGTGGAGGCGATCCTCGGCGACATCGCGCAGGTCGTTGACGATGTAGATGGCACTGGCGGTCAACGAGAAAAACAAAAAAGCGGCAATTGCCTGAAAAAGAAGGGAGGTTTCGGTGAATTTGAGGGCAAAGAAAAGGGGAAAAAAGACAAGCAGATTTTTTACCCACTGATGAATGCGCATCAGTCGTAGTATCGTCATCACAGTGCTGTTTCTCCTCAAAACACGCGCGCACAGCATACCTATAGAAGGATGCTAGTCAATAAAAGGCGTTAGAAATAGACTCGAGTGTCATTAAAAATCGGCCCGGCCGGGACCTCTCAAAAGTGTTCGCGTATCTCGTCGCGGATGAAGGGGTAAAGAGCGCGGTTCGCGGCGATGATGGTGCCTCCCGTGATGTAGTCGTTACCGCCGTCGAAATCGGTAACGATGCCGCCCGCTTCGGTGACGATGAGACTCGCCGCCGCCACATCCCACGGCGAGAGGCCGTATTCCCAGAAGATATCGAAACCGCCGCGCGCCACATAGAGCATGTCGGCGACCGCCGAGCCGAGGCGGCGCAGGGCGCGGGTCTTGCGGATGACCGAACCGAAGACCGCGAAGGTATCTTTCGGCATATTCTTCGTGATATCGGCGAATCCGACCGCCCCGACGGCGTGGAGCGGGTCGGTTGTGTCGCTCACCCGTATCGGCAGGCCGTTGAGAAAAGCGCCGTGGCCGAGTTCGGCGTGGAACAGTTCGTCCAGCGGCGGGATATAGCAGACCGCCCGGTCGACCGCACGGCCGTTCCAGTGGGCGATCGCGACGGAGTAGAAGGGGATGCCGGCGAGAAAATTGGTGGTGCCGTCGAGCGGATCGACGATCCAGAGCGGACCCGATGAGAGCGCCGTACGCGGGTGATACTCCTCGCTCAGGAACGGGATGTCGTCGACCTTCGCCAGTTCGGCCATGAGGAACCGTTCGGCGTGGCGGTCGGCCTCGCTCACCATATCGCGGGGCGATTTGAATTCCTGTATGAGCGCGGTGTTGCGGAAGTAGCCGGCGAGGATATCTCCCGTCCGGCGGGCGATATCATCAACCGTGGGCGGCATCTGCGGGACCGGCGGCGTGCTTGTCGATGAAAAGCTGGGCGTTGGCTATCGCGTCGTCGAGGAAACGCAACTCCTCGGCGGCGAGATTGCCGGCGCTTTTATCCTTAAGCATTTCCAGCAGGCCGAGATTGAACCGGGCCAGATCGAGATTGACCGTTACTTCGGCGGCGCCGCGGATCTTTATCTCGCCGAGGTTGTAGAGTATGGCCGAGTATACCGAAGATACGAGGCTCGTAAAGGTCGGGGTGAGCACCTCCGCAACGGTGGCGGAGCGCGGTGCGGTCATGGGGTCAACTCGCCGGGTCGTCCTTGACGCGGGCATGGGTGACGAGTTTCGTCTCGTCTATTTCGGAGTAATCGCCCGATTCGGGAAGAGACGCCAGCATCTCTTCGAACTGTTCGCGGGTCACTTCGCCTTTGCGGAGTTTCCGTTCAAGTATCCGGATGTCCATTTCAGCGAACGGATGCGGTTTCTTTGTGGCCATGTATCTTTCTCCTTGAGGTTCTTAGTTGCCGAACTGGATGGTCATGGTCGCGGTTTTAGGCTTCGAGGGTTCCGACAGCAGTATGCCCGCCGCCGCGCCGCCGCCCGCCGCGCCCGCCACCAGCACGCCGATGATGGTCCAGAACCACCATTTATTGACGACCGAATCGTCATCGCCCCCGCTGCCGCCGGTCGAGAGGGAACCCGACACGATGGAAGAGACGGGGTTAAAACCGTATTCGTCGGCGAAGAGGTTGTCCAACGCGGTGCGCAGATCTTCGGAACGGGTCAGATCGCCGTTGCCCGGCAGAGAGAAGGAGACCGATTCCTCCTTGAAACTGGCCTTGTCCGGGTTAAGGAGTTTTATCTGCAACTTGAGCAGGGTCCCTTCCTCGGCCTCTTCGACCGCGGCGTGGATCGCCATGAGCCGCGCCACCTTTGCCGCCTTACCGACCTCGACCGCTTTTTTCATCATCTCGGCGCCGCCGAAATCCTTCTGGGCCAGTTTCTCAAGAGGCTCTATCGCGGCGGCCCCGGTGCCTGCCGAAAGGGTTTCGTCAAGTTTCGCCTCGGCGCCGTCGTAGATCGACGCGATGCCGCCCGCATCGCGGTAGCCGGTCTTATGAATGCGCCAGTAGTGCTTGCCGGCGGTGAGCCCCTCTATCTTGGCGGGGGTCATGCCGACGATCCTGCCGTCGATATAGACGGTGGCGCCGGCCGGTTCGGTGGTGATCTTGAGATCGCCGAGCGGCTGCATCATCAGGTTGCTCTTTATCTTATCGAAAAAGTCGATCGTGTCGTCGTCGGTCCCCTCGTCGGCCTCGTAGTCGGGGTTAAGGGCGAGCGCTTTGGAGAAAGCCTCTTTCGCCTTGGTCTCCTCCTCAAGCAGGGTCCAAGTGGCGCCGACCTGGAACAGGGTCTTGGTCAGAAGGGAGTGATCGTGCATCACGTCGATCCGCTTTTCGAGCAGGTCGAGCGCCGCGGTGAGTTTGCCGATGGCCGAATCGGGATCGGCATCGTCGTTGAAGGTCTTTCCCTCTTCGAGATATTTTTCGGCCCGGGCGATATCGTCGGCGAGTTTGTCGAAGGAAAGGTCGTTGAAGACGCGCGCATCGGTCCCGAAGAACCGGTAGTTCGGGAGGTCCTTAAGATAGTTGCCGACGGTGCGGGCTATATCCTTCGCTTTTTTCTCGGCGGTGCTGTCGGCGAAATAGTAAAGCACGGTGATCGAGCCGCTGTCGGCCGCCGCCGCGCCGCTGTCGTCGCCATCAAGATCGTCGATGTCGTCCTTCGGCGCCGGTTTGTCGGCCGGTTTGTCCTCTATGAGCGCGTCGATGTCCTCGATATCATCGAGTTCGTCGTCCCCCGCGCTTTTTGCGGGCTCCTCCTCTTTTGCCGGTTTCTCTTCGGCCGGTTCCTCTTCGGCCGGTTCCTCTTCGAAGTCCTCATCCTCCTCGTCGAGGTCGAAACTCTTGGCCTGAGCGGTGGAGACTATAGACCACTGGCCCATGCCTGTCATAGAGGAAAAGAAGAAGATCCCGGCGAGGATCGTCGAAAGAGCCTTCGTCATGACGCACTCCCTGTAAGTCACACCAACAAATCGCCGATTCGATACCAGAAAAGCCGTTCTTTGTCAATTTTTATAATACCTTTTAAATCGTTGCAAAAGGTCGACGAAACAGTATAATGCCCCCGTTCGGCTTATGAGAGGTGACCCATGGCGACGGACATCATCCGGACCCCCGAGGAGGCGAAACGGTTCGCCCGCGTCGTTCTGTCGGACGTGGCGGCCTACAACGGTCCCAAGATAGAGAAGGGTCTGCTGGAGGACACGCTGTTCGAAACGATGCGCGACGAACTCTATGAAGGGGAACTGTACTACCGTTCCCGCGTCGACAAGACGCTGTGCGATTCGACCAATTTCTTCAACATGGCGGTCATCGACCTGCTGATAAAAACGAAGGGGCATCTCAAAACGACACTATGGTAGATCTGGACGGCGCCATATCGATCACCCTTGAGGCCGATGCCGCGGTGCGGGCCGACCGGTTCCTCGCGGAACTACTGGCTATTTCGCGGACCCGCGTCCAACGGAACATCGAGCGGCAGAACATCCTGCTCAACGGCGCGGTGCTTATCAAGAATTCCTTTTCCCGTTTCCGCGCCGGCGATGTGGTCGAGGCCGAGATAGAGCCGCTCGAGGAACTGTCGCTCGCCCCGGAGCCGATCCCCCTTTCGATAGTTTTTGAGAACGATCTTTTCCTGATAGTCGACAAACCGGCGGGGATGGTGGTCCACCCGGCGCCGGGGCACCCGCGCGGCACGCTGATGAACGGCATCATGCACCATCTGGGCGCCGCCGCCGGAGGCGGTGTCCGCCCGGGGCTGGTCCACCGCATCGACAAGGATACCTCGGGACTGCTCGTCATCGCCCGCTCGTCCGCGGCGTTCGAAGAACTCGCCGCGCTATTCGCCGCCCATGATATCGAACGCTCCTACACGGCGCTGGTATGGGGTCACTTCTCCGCGCCGACCGGCACCATACGGACCGGCCACGCCCGCGACCCGAAGAACCGGCTCCGTTTCTACCCCTCGAAGAACTCCGGGCGGATGGCGGTGACCCACTACGAGGTGACCGGCGAATATCCGCTCGCCTCGCGCCTGACGCTCAAACTCGAGACGGGGCGCACTCATCAGATACGGATGCACATGCGTCATATCGGCCATCCGGTGGTGAACGATGAACTGTACGAAGGGGTGCGCAAAAACGGCCGTCCGGCGCTCGACCGGGTGCTTGCGGCGCACCGTCGCCAGATGCTTCACGCCCGCGAACTCGGGTTCACGCTGAGCGGGAAGCGGTGGCATTTCGAATCGGCGGTGCCGGCCGACATGAAGGAAGTTGACGCGGCGCTCAAGGCCGCCTGACCGTAGAGGGAGGATCCCGGTGGAACGGAAAAAAGTACTCGTTTTCGAGACCTCGAAAACGCTGATGCGGGCGTATGAACTGGTTCTGCGCGGTTCGTTGTGGAGCATCGTCAAGGTGCCGCTGGAGGGGCGGATATTCCAAAGCATCGAATCGTCGGCGCCCGACGCGCTCATCGTCGACCGGCGCGCCCTTTCGCCCGAAACGCGCGAAGCGCTCTATTCGCTGCCGCTGCCGATCGTCTACTGCGCCGCGGAACGCAGCGCCGAACGGGCGGAACGGCTTTATTTGGCGCGGCCCTTTTCGAGCGACGAGTTGTTCGAAACGCTCGGCGCGGCGCTGGCATGGGAACCCGACCTGACGGCCGATGACGCCCCCGCCGGCGGCGTCGATCTGTCGGAGGAATTCGACGGCGACGAGGAGCCGATGATCTTGCCCGAACCGGATGAGGATGAGGAGGGCATATCGGTCACGGAACTCACCGATGCCGATGAGGAGGATGAACTGCCGACCCCGGAAATAACCGAGAGCAAGTCGGTGGCGATGCCTGAACCGGAACCGGAACCCGAATCGGAGCCGGAACCGCAACCCGAGCCCGAGCCTGAGCCTGAGCCGCAGCCCGAACCGCAACTGGAGTCCGAGCCGCAGCCCGAGCCGGAACCGGAGCCTGAGCCGGAAATGATCGTTCCCACCGCTTCGGATGTGACGATGCCCGAACCGACGATCGCCGAGCAGATAGCCGACCGGGTGGAGGAGCGGGTGGCCGAGGAACTGCTCCCGGCCGAGGGCGACATCCCCGAAGGCGGTGCGATGCCCGATGTGGTCCGCGCCATTATCCGGCGCGAACTGCGCGAAGTGATGAAGGAGTATTTCTGGGAAGAGGCGCCGCTCCTGATGAAGCAGATACTCGAAGAGGAGATCCGTAAACTCGCGGCCAAACAATGATCCCGACCGGCCGCATCGTTTCACTCGATATCGGCACAAAAACGATAGGGGTCGCGGTGAGCGATCCGCTCGGCATCATCGCTACGCCGCTGGGTACCGTGCGGCGCGGACAGGCGATAGCCGACGACATCGCGGCGCTCCGCGAACTGCTGAAAAACTATGAGATAGCGCGGTTCGTCATCGGCTGGCCGCTTAAAGCCGACGGCACCGAAAGCGAGAATCTGCCGGTGGTGAAAGGGTTCGAAAAGCGGCTGATGAAAGAGTTCCCCGATATCCCGGTTGATCATGAGAACGAACTGCTCTCCACCCGCACCGCCCGCGATCGCATCTCCCATGACCCGAAAGGACGCGCCGATAAACAAAGCGGTCGTCTCGATGCGGCGGCCGCAGCGGTAATACTGGAAAGTTATCTGGCGCGACGCGGCAGGGAAGCAGAAGGCTCCGGTTGACCTACACCGCCTCCTACAACGCCCAAGACCAGCTCACCCGGTACGGTATGGACGGCCTCCTCATCCCGGCGCGCACCGAATACTACTGGGATGACGACAAACGCCCGACACGGGTGGAATACCCCGACGGCGGCGATGTCGCCTACACCTACGATCCAGACAAAGGCCGCCTCGACACCGTGACCTACCAGCGGTGCGCCTACGCTGAAGGGGTGGAAGACACCTCCTGCGCCGTGGAACGGACCATCGCCTACGGCTATGAGATCACCCCGGCCCAGCGCCTCTCCTCGGTCGTTGCGACGACCGAGGAGAGGAGCGAAAGCATCGCCTACGCCTACAATGGGATGCTTCCCCTCACCGAAACGATGAGCGGCACCGTGAATGGGACCATCTCCTACGAACACAACGGCTTCTTCGAGATGAGCGGCATAGTGGTGAACGGCAAACGCGTCGATTACACCTACGACAAGGACGGTCTCCTCACCGGGGCGGGCGATCTCACCATCTCCCGCAACGCGGCGAGTGGTCTGGTAGACTGGACGAACATCGGCGCCGTGACCACGACCAACGGCTACTCGTACGGCGAGATATCCAATCAAAGAACGGAAGTCGGCGCCTACAACCGCTACACCTACTACATTGACCAGCGCGACGCCGTCGGCCGCATTACATGGAAAAGCGAAGTGATCGGCGACACCGTCCACCAATACGGCTACCGCTACAACAGCAGAGGCTGGCTCGAAGAGGTGCGGCGCATCGACGAGGAAGGGAACGACACCGCGATATTCTTTGCCCTCTACGACAAGAACGGGAACCGCACCGCTGTGATGTCTCCCTACTACAAGCACAACGGAGGTTCGGCCGCCTACGATCCGCAGGACCGGCTCGTCACCTACGGCGACTATCGCTACGAGTACACGGCGGCCGGGGCGCTCTCCAAGAAGAAGGACGACAATCATACATGGTACGACCCCTCCGATGACAAGATAACGACCTATCGCTACGATCAGGGCGGCAACCTCCTCGAAGTGAACTTGCCAAACGGTAAGGAGATAGAGTATACTTACGATGCTCTGAACCGGAGGATAGCGAAGCGGGTGGACGGGACGACGGCCTACAAACTGCTCTACAGCGGACAGTTGGCGCCGGTGGCGCGACTTGACGAAGAGAACCGGGTCGTCGAACAGTACATCTACGGCACGCGGGTGAATGTACCCGAATACATGGAAAAGGAAGGGCGGAAGTATCGGTTCGTCACCGACCACCGGGGAAGCGTGCGCCTCGTCGTTGATACGCACGACGGCAAAGTGATGCAGAGGACCGACTACGACGAATCCGGCATGATAATCGGCGAGACGCTGGAAACCGGATGGCAACCGGTGATCTTTGGTTATGCCGGAGGATTGCAGGACCGCGATACCGGGCTGATCCGCTTCGGCGCCAGAGACTACGATCCCGAGGTCGGGCGATGGACGAGCAAGGAGCCGTTGGGATTTAATGGCAGTAGCAACTTCTATGTCTATGCCCATAACGACCCTGTCAATTTCATTGATCCAACAGGGTTATGGGATTGGGGTAGCTTTGGAGAAGGACTACTAGAAGGGTTAGAAAATATGGCAGTGGGAGCAGGCGTTGGCCTTTTGCTTGTTGCCACATTACCAGCATCCACAGTGGTTGCTATTTCAGGAACGCTAGGTGTTTTAGGCGCAGGGTTGTTAGGATGGGAGACAGGGCAAACATTGTATGATTTTCTAACAAAAGAGTTGTGCCCTGAAGAAGACGAAGAATTATCTCAAAAGGCCGGGAATTTAGTGATTGGTTTGTTATCCTTGGGGTTAAACAAATGGTTTGGCGCTAAAAAGAATGAAATTGAAGGTGAAAATTGGAAGGTGGCTCCTTTTGGCAACAGAACGGATCATCCTACGGGGAAATACCCGCACTATCATAGAAGGGGAATCGATCCAACATCCGGAAAAACAGTGGTCGGGCAAGGTATTGGGCGCCATCGGCCATGGGATACAAGGCAAACAGATCAATCATTTTTGGATAGGTTCTGATATGAAGAAACAAATTGCTGTGCCGATAATTGTAGCTGAAGGGCAGAACATAGAATTTTTTAAAGACATTGATTACATGCTAAGTTATCTAGAAGCCAACGATGTTAAAAATGGAGCATACCAAGTATATGATAGTGATGGGCAAGAACTTGATTTAATTGTTGAAGAAGTCGTGCAGAAATTATTCGGTGGACTTGTAAAAATAGAAAAAGAGAGACTAACTCTTCAGGTCAAAGATTCGGATAACATTAAAATCCAAGCTGACGAATTAAAAGGCAAGTTGATTAACTCTCTTATGTCATTAAGAAAACAAACAAACGAAAACGATCTAAAGTCCATGAGCTTAAAGCAATTGATAGAAATATTTGTTGAGATTGTTGGCTATGTAAGGTGATGCTGTTGTCCTCTGTCAAATCAACATCGGTCACCGATATTCGATAGTTAATCAAAAGGTTCGAAATCCTCAAGTGATTCAAGTTGACATAATGGCCATTATGCGAAGTAACTACTTGAAATTATTAGACTTCTTCCGAATGGCTAGGCATTGACCCTTTCCCGTTCGCCCCGCCTGGGGCAAATGCGGGTAACGCAACGATTTTTTCGCACATTTCCTGAGAGTATCCCCAACGCTTCAT
>CALMRE010000220.1 GCA_937871295.1 uncultured bacterium
GCAGGGGATATCGCTCATCACCATCTCGATGGTCTTGCCGCGGGTGTTGTCGTGGCGCAGAAGATATTCCTCCTCGACGAGCGGCAGGAGTCCTTTCCAGACGCTCGTGAACTGATGCGCTCCGTCGCGGGCGCCCCGCTTGAAGTGCCAGTCGACCGCGTAGACCGTATCGCCGGTGCCATTGAGTATCAGGTCGTGCGCCGCGTCGGAGAGGGCGTTGTAGGGCTGGGTCAGGTCGATGCCGTGAACCGCGCACATCGCCTGCAGCATCGCGATGGTCTTGCCGTGTTCCTCGCCGTAGGAACGGCCGGTCGGCGTTCCGTCGAGCGCTCCGGCGATGAGCGGCCGGTCGGGATGCGATATCAGTTTCATCGGATCGGTCTTACGCAAAAAGCCGAGTCCGCGGCATTCGGGGCAGGCGCCCTCTTCGTGGTTCGGCGAGAACTGGGCGGCGCGCCAGCCGGGTCCGGCGCTACGGGCGAAGAGGAGCCGGTAGTGATCCTGAATATCGGTCACGGTGCCGACGGTCGAGCGCGGATGGCCCCGGTCGGTGTCCTGCGCCCCGATGCCGACGGCGGGCAGGAGTCCGCTCCACGAACCGGCCTCCGCCCCGCCCGGCGTATCGAGGCGGCTGCGCAGATAACTCGGGAAGGTCTCCAGATAACTGTTGCGGCCGATGGCGTAGAGGGTGTCGAAGACGAGCGACGACTTGCCGCTTCCCGACCGGCCGGTCACCATCGTCCAGCGGTTCTCGGGGAACGAAACGGTGACATTTTTAAGATTGTTGGTGGTGACGGCATTGAGCGTGAGTGGCGTCCCGCCGTCGCCAGAGGCTTTTGCGGGCAAGCCGGCGAACGGCTCTCCACCGGCACAGAAGGTCCGCAGCGCGGCGGCGGTGAAACTCTCGGAATGGTCCAGCACCGCGGCGGGCGTGCCGGTCACGACGACCGTACCGCCGTTATGACCGCTTCCCGGTCCCATGTCGATAAGATGATCGGCGGCGTGGATGAGCCGCAGGTCGTGGGTGACCGCGACGACGGTGTTGCCGCGCCGCACCAGATCGTTCAGCGCTTTGGCGAGGAGCGCGGTGTCGGCCGGATGGAGCCCGACGGTCGGTTCGTCGAAGATGTAGAGGTCGTTGCCGCCTTCCTTTTTCCCGAGCGCGGCGGCCAGTTTCAGCCGTTGCGCCTCGCCGCCCGAAAGGGTGGTGGCGGGCTGGCCGAGGGTGATATAGCCGAGACCGAGCGAGCAGAGGATATCAAGGAACCGTGCGATCGGACGGTCGTCGGCGAAGAATCGGGCCGCGTCGGTGATGGAGAGGTCAAGCACCTCGGCGATGTTTCTGCCGTTAAGTTGTACTTCCTGCACCGCCGCGCTGAACCGCTTGCCGTCGCAGGCCTCGCACACCACCTCGGAACGGCCGAGGAAGTGGAGCCCGAGTTCGCGCACCCCGGCCCCTTCACACGCCTCGCAGCGGCCGCCCGGCACATTGAACGAGAAGTGGCTCGCGGTGAGGCCGCGCTCGGCGGCGGCCGGAAGCGCCGCGAACCGTTTGCGGATATCGTCGAAGAGTTTGGTGTAGGTGGCGGGGTTGCTGCGCGGATTGCGGCCGATGGGCGACTGGTCGATGAACCGGACCGCGCCGATGGGTCGCTCGGTCGCAGGCGTATTCTCAAGCTGTTCCACCAGACATTCGACGAGCGTTGACTTCCCGGCGCCGCTCACTCCCGTCACCACCGTGAACCCTTTGTGGCGGAACGCCGCATCGACGCCCCGCAGATTATTTTTGGTTGCGCCGCGTACCCACAGATAGTTCGCGCCGGTGTGGTCGCGTTCCGGCGGCGGGGGACAGCCCTCTTTTTCCTGCACCAGCGTCCGCGCCGTCGCACTCTTTGCGTGGTGCTCGGCGTTCAGGATGTCGGCGGGCGTTCCGGCGAAGACCACTTCGCCGCCCGCGTCGCCGGGGCCGGGGCCGATGTCGATGAGATGGTCGGCGTGCCGAGCCGCCGCAAGGTTATGATCGACCGCGATGACGGTGTTCCCGGCGTCGCGCAGACTCTTGAGGAGCGTTATCAGCCGCCGGTGATCGGCGGGATGGAGCCCGGCCGACGGCTCGTCGAGGATGTAGAGCATCCCGCGGATCCGGTTCTCAAGTTGCGTGGCTAACCGCAGTCGCTGGAGTTCGCCGCCCGAGAGCGTCGCCGCGCCGCGCGCCACCGGCAGGTAGTCGATCCCGAGCGCCGCGCAGTGCGCCGCCTGCCGTCCGACCGCCGCCGCGATGGAACTGAGCGGTCCGCTCTTCCGTGCCGTCGCGACCTCCGCCACCCACGCCGTGAGTTCACCGATGGGGAGCGCGGAGGCATCGGTTATCGTCCGGCCCGCTATCGTGACGCTTCGGGCGCGGTCGTTCAGCCGCGTGCCGTCGCAGGCTTTGCACGGGACGCTACGGACGAAGCGGAGAATGTTCTTGTTGCGGTCGCGCTTGAGGATATCCTCCATCACCGGGAGGATGCCGCGGTAGTAGCCCTCTTCGCGCGGTTTGGCCTTGATGCCGGTCCATTTCATCCGGCTTTCGAGCGGGTGTTTACCGTAGGGTATTTTTATTATCTCGGTGCCGTAGAGGACGATCTTCTTCTGTTCGTCGGTGAGGTCGCGCCACGCGATGTCGACCGAAAAACCGTGGGCGCGGCACACCTCGTCGAGTACCGCCATGGTCACCTGCGAATACATGATATAGCCTGACGGCGTCGTGATGACGAAGGCGCCGTCGCGCAGGGTTTTTGCCGGGTCGGCGATGAGTTTGCCGAGGTCGAGCGAGTCCTCCACCCCGAGCCCGCCGCAGGTGGGGCAGGCGCCATCGGGTGTATTGAACGAGAAGAGCGAACGGTTCGGTGTGACACCCTCCGGTGCCTCACCGAAGCGGGCGAACATCAGCCGCAGGAGGTCGTAGAGTCCCGAAAGGGTTCCGACGGTCGAGCGGGGGTTGGTGACGGCGGTGCGCTGATCGACCGATACGGCGGGGAGGAGGCCGCGGATCTCCTTCACCTCGGGGCGGTGGACCTTGCGGAGGTACTGGCGGGTGTAGGTCGAGAAGGTCCCCATGAAGCGGCGCATGCTCTCGTGGAATATCGTGTCGTAGATGAGCGACGATTTGCCCGAGCCCGAGACGCCGGTCACGACGGTAAAGGCATTGTGCGGGATCGTGACATCTATCGCCTTAAGATTGTGTTCCGCGGCGCCGCGTATCTCGATCGCCTTCCGCTGGCTCAATCGCCGCCCCCGGTAATTAGTGCGTTATTCCTGAATCCCGGTGCCGGGGGTGGTCTCGTCGGCGAGCCATTCGAAGTTGTCGAGGAGTATCGTCGAATCCCATGAGTGATCGGGGCCGTAGGTGACCTCGCCCTGTTCGAAGACCGCGAAGCGCAGGGTGATCTCCTCGCCCGGGACGACATTCCCCTGCGTCACCAGCCAGCCGGTGCAACCGCAGCCGCCGAAGTCGTCGAAGCCGGTGCCCGCCAGTTCGGCGTCGCCGGTGCAGAAGCCCCAGTTGTTGTTCTCTTCGCTGCAGACGGTGAACAGACCCGCCGGGGCCAGATCGACGCCGACCGGATTGCCCAGCACATCCTTGGCGAGGTTCTTGTCGTAGGGGTTGAGATGCTCCGAGGTCGGATTGACCTGATTGTAGGTCGAATCGAGAAGCGCGATGAAGAAGTCGTTGTAGTTCGATGTACTGCAGACGGTGTCGGGATATTCGACCGAACAGAAATAGGTGTTGACGCGGAAAGCGCCCGCATTGGGTGGCACTTTCAGCCGCACCGTGAGCATGATCGGGTCCTGTACGACGGGGAGCGCCTTTCCGGCGCAGGAGTTCTGCGTGGTCGGATCGGGGGCCGCGCCGCCGCACGAAGGGGCCTTGGGCGCCGTGCAGTTCGGCTGGAAGTTTATCCAGTCCTCCGGCACGGTGCTGGCGGTCTTCATGTCGCCCGCCGCGAGCGTCGCCACCGACGCGTCCTTGGTCGGCCCGTCCCACGGGCCGGTCGACAGGATGGCGATATGGTCGCCCTGTTTCTTCTCTATCACGGTGCCGAACTTCGGATTGACCGCGTAGGTCTGGTAGGTACCGTCGAAGTAGGGGAACGGCAAACTGAGGCGGTTGTATTTCGGGCAGTTGAAAAGACCGCCCGAGTCGCAGATGTATTCGGTCGCCTGCGGTCCGGCGAGGCCCAACTGCGCCGAGAGGAGCCACGGTTCGCAGAAACCGGCCGCCTTGGCCAGCGCGAGCGCGCTCGATGCGACATCCTGACTGACCGTCACGCCGGTGTCGCAAGCCGGATCCTTCTCGTCGATCTGGCCGTTGCAGTTGTCGTCGATACCGTTGACCACCTCGTAGGCGCCGGGATGGACCAGCGCCGGATTGGGGCAGTCGCCCGGCGAATCGCAGCAATCCTCCGCGCAGTAGGTGTAGCCGTCGCCGTCCAGATCGCTGCCGTCATCGACCGTGCCGTTGCAGTCCTCATCGACGCCGTTGGCGCATATTTCATAGAGCGGGCGCACCTCGCCGCCGCAGCCGCTCCACGTGCCGTCATCTTTGCAGGTGCGGATCCCCGCTTTGCACGGGCCGACATTCTCGGTCCCGGCCGGGCCGGTGTAGGTACACTGTTCGGTCGCGCCGGGGGCACAGTCGAGCCCGGCGTAGTCGACATCCTGCGCCGGGTCGACCTCACCGTCGGGGAGCGGCTGTTCGGTGCCGCTCGGTTGGTCGTCGTCAACGATGCCGGTGTT
This sequence comes from uncultured bacterium, assembly GCA_937871295.1. Lineage (GTDB taxonomy): Bacteria > UBP6 > UBA1177 > UBA1177 > JAKLFG01 > CALMRE01. The sequence continues at coordinate 4,783 of CALMRE010000220.1, forward strand.
CCCGTCGTCGGCGACGCCGGGTTGATCGACATCGACCCCCGACCGTTCGCGGCATTCCTGATTGACCTTGTCGCAGAAGTAGATCGTCGTATCGCCGCAGTCGGCGTCGATGGTGCATTCGCCGAGGCCGTCATCGGGCTGCGAACAGGCCGGGAGGATGAACAGTACGGCGATAAGGGGCGCGAACATTCTTTTCATGGGGCGACCTCCGTTCCTTCGTGGCGGACACTACGACTGTAACCTGCCCGTACGACAAGTCAATCCTTTTTTTCACGACGCGGGCGGCCTTGACAACGCAGCGGCGCTCTGATAGAGAAGGGCCGGACCGCGGAGGAGCGCGATGCATCTCTCCACCACATTCCGGGCGCTCGGCTCGCGCAACTACCGCCTCTATTTCTGGGGTCAGGCACTTTCTCTCATCGGTACGTGGATGCAGACCGTGGCGCTGGGGTGGCTGGTCTACCGCCTCACCGATTCGGCCTTCCTGCTGGGGGTCGTCGGCTTCTCGTCGCAGATACCGACGCTTTTTCTGGCCCCCTTCACCGGCGTCGCCGCCGACCGCTTCCCGCGCCGCGCGATACTCCTCACCACCCAGACGCTCTTCATGGCGCAGGCGCTCGGACTTGCCGCCATCGTCCTTCTCCATGTCGAGACCGTTCCGATCATCCTTCTGTTGTCGCTCTTTCACGGCGTCATCATGGCGTTCGACGCACCGGCCCGCCATGCGTTCGTGGTCGAGATAGTCGCAACGCGCGACGATCTTTCCAACGGCATCGCCCTCAATTCGGCACTCTTCCACGCCTCGCGTCTCATCGGGCCGTCGGCGGCGGGAATACTCATCATGCTCTGGGGCGAAGGGATCTGTTTTCTCCTCAACGGACTCAGTTATATCACCACCATAGCGGCGCTCGCGGCGATCCGGCTCGTCCCCGCGACAGCCGAGCGCAACCGCGAACCGATCCTCACCCAGTTCGCCGACGGTATCCGCTACGCCCGCAACTCGTTGCCGATAAAGAGCGTTCTGCTGCTCGTCGCCTTCATCTGTTTCGTCGGAATGCCCTACTCGACGCTCCTGCCCATCATTGCCCGCGACGTCCTGCACGGCGACAGCTCGACCTTCGGCTATCTCATGTCGGGGGCCGGGATCGGCGCGCTTGCGGGCGCACTATACCTCGCGTCGCGCCCCAACAACGCCGCGCTTCTGGGCAATCTGGTCTGGGCTCCGGCGCTGTTCGGCGGCGGCGCGCTGACGCTCGCCTTTTCCCGCAGTTTTTCACTTTCCTTCGCGATACTGGCCGTCGCCGCCTTCGGGATGATGAGCGTCATGGCCACAGCGAACACCATCCTCCAGAATGTCGTATCGGAAAAGATGCGCGGCCGGGTGATGAGCCTCTACACGATATCGTTCTTCGGATCGGTGCCGTTCGGCAACCTGCTGGCCGGATCGCTCGCGGCGCACCTCGGCGCCCCCGTCACCATCTTCATCGCCGGCGCCCTCTGCATCGTCGCAGCGATGGTTTTCCGGATGTATTACGGCGAGATAGAAAAAGAATTGACGGCGGTCGGAACGCGGTAGCGTTTACTTCTTTTTGGCGCCCTTCTCGGCGATGACACCAAGAACCTCTTCGATATCGGGCACCTGCGGGATCTGGTATGCCTTCACCCAGACCACCTTGCCGGTCTGGTCGATGAGGATGTTGACGCGGCCCGAGACGCCCGCTTTATCGATGAACTGCCCGTATTTCTTGGCGACTTCGCCGTGCGGCCAGAAATCGGCCAATATCTGGACCTGATCGATCTCGATGAAGTTGGCCCATTCGCGCTTCGAGTACATCGAATCGACGCTGATGCCGAGCGCAACGGTGTTCAGTTTGTCAAGTTCCTGTTTTTTCAGTTCCAGCGCCTTCATTTGCATCTCGCAGACCGGGGTCCACGCGAGCGGGTGAAAGGAGAGAAGTACATTTTTTCCTTTGAGGGCGCTCAGTTTGACCTCGTTCCCGAACTGGTCCTTGAGGTTGAAATCAGGAGCCATATCGCCTACTTTAACCCCTTTCTTCTCGGCTTTCGGTGCGGGGGCCGCGGCGGCCGGTTTGGGAGCCGGGGCGGGGGCCGGTTTGGAAGCCGGAGCGGGGGCCGGTTTGGAAGCAACGACCTGCTTAACCACCTGTTTCGGTTCTGGTTTAGACACAGGCTTGGCGACCGGTTTCGGCGCCGGTTTGGCGACCGGTTTCGGTGCCGGTTTCGGCGCCGGTTTCGGAGCCGGTTTCGGGGCGGGCTTGGCAGGCTTAACCGGCTGTTTCTGAACCGGTTTCTGCACGGTTTTGGTCGGTTTCGGAG